>NZ_JAOXMC010000002.1:0-377320 GCF_026343815.1 Pseudomonas sp. BJa3
GGAGGGCTTGCGCAGGGAGGTGACGGGCATGGATGCCCGTCAAGCGCCGATCAGGCCATGGATGGCCCGTCGGCGCGTCCTCCCGGAGCGAGCCCGGAGCGAGGGAACCCCGGAGCGAAGCGCAGGGGCCGGATGAACGGAGCCGAACGGTTTTGCCTCCTTTTCCCAAGAGAAAAGGAGGTCGCCGTAAAGGCGAAAGGGTGACTGTGGGTCGACATGGAAAATGAATGCGCATATAGCTTTCAAAACACACGCTGTGTAAGTCAAAGTCAAAGTCAAAGTCAAAGTCAAAGTCAAATGCAGTTGGTGTGGGTTTTTACAGTTGTAAGCGAATTCATTTGCGATGTCGACGCATAGTCACCTTTCCGCCCTTACGGCGGCTTACTTTGGTCTTGGCCAAAGTAAGCAAAGCCGTTGCGCTCCATTCATCCGGCCCTCCGCTTCGCTCCGGGTTCCCTCACTCCGGCCTTGCTCCCGGGAGGACCGCGCTGAACGCCCCATCCTGGGGCGCAGCGCTTGACGGGCATCCATGCCCGTCACCTCCCTCCGCAAGACCTCCGTTCGGCCTCCTGAAGTCGCGAAGTTACGGGCGGCGCCTGCACTAACGCAGCTAGTCGCTAGTTGCCATCGTGGGAACTCTAGATCAACACCGCGGGGCAAGCCCGCTCCCACGATAGTTTAACTATTTCATTTAACGTGGGAGCGGGCTTGACACGCGATGGCGTAATGAAGAACAACACTTCATCCACTAATAAACCAAAATATCTGCTCTTCATCTGCTCTTGATCTTGCTTCTAAGCGCGCGATAGTTCAGGCGCCACAAATTGCGACTTCAGGAGGCCGAGCGGAGTTCTTGCGAAGGGAGGTGACGGCCATGGATGGCCGTCAAGCGCTGCGCCCCAGGATGGGGCGTTCAGCGCGGTACTCCCGGGAGCAAGAACGGAGCGAGGGAACCCCGGAGCGAAGCGCAGGGGCCGTATGAACGGAGCCGAACGGTTTTGCCTACTTTGGCCAAGACCAAAGTAGGCCGCCGTAAGGGCGGAAAGGTGACTAAATGTCGTCATCGTCTACGAATGTGCACACAAAACCAAAAACAATCACCCAGACCCAGACCCAGACCCAGACCCAGACCCAGACCCTAACCCCCCTCCAAGACCATCTCCAAAAACGTAGCCACCACCCGCCGCATCCGCTGTTCCTGCAAACACACCAACGTCTCCGTCAAATGCCGCTGACAATCCACAATCGGCAAAGCACAAACCCGAGCATCGGCCCCGAACTCCGCCGCGGACACCACCCCCACACCAATCCCCACCACCACCGCCTCCCGCGCCGCCTCCCGCCCTTCGACCTGGATCGCCGACCGAATCCGCAACCCCGCCCGCTGCATTTCCTCCTCCAGCGTCTGCCGCGTCACCGACCCCGGCTCGCGCAGCACCAGCGGCGTATCGTCCAGATCCGCCAGGCTGATCTGCCCACGGCTGGCCCAAGGATGCTGGTGCGAGACGAACGCCACCATCGGGTCACGCCGCATTGGCACGCAGAACAGCCGCTCGTCATCGACATCGCGCCCGAGCAGGGCCAGGTCGGCCTGGTAGCTGAACAGCCGCGCCAGCGACTCATCGGTGTTGCCGGTCTCGATCTTCACCTGGATCCCCGGATAGCGCTGGCAGAACCGGGCAATCTGCGGCAGCACATGCACTGGCGCGTCCACCGCCAGGGTCAGGCTGCCGGTGTGCAGGGCGCGTGAGTCCTGCAACAGCTCCAGGGCCTCGGCCTCGCAGGCGAACAGACGCTGGGTGACGCCCAACAGGCGCTCGCCCAGGTCGGTCAACTGCACCGAGCGCTTGTTGCGGTGAAAAAGCAGCACGCCGAAGCGCTCCTCGAGCTTGCGCACCTGGTCGGACACCGCCGGCTGGGTGAGAAACAGCTTCTGCGCCGCGCGGGTGAAGCTGCCCTGTTCGGCAACCGCGTGGAACGCCTTGAGTTGAGCATGGGAGACCGACATCGAACACTCCACTTAAAAGCTGGGCTTATGTGTGAAATACGATAAATCGATTTTATTTATCAGTCAGCAGCTGTTTCCATGTGTTTCAACCCGGCGCCTCTGCCACGAGCAGCGGCATGTCGGCCATGGCGGCACCACCGCCATCTGACCAAGTGACGTCCCTCCGTCACGCAGTGCGCAACACAACAACAAGACAGGCGTTTCTTCACATTCTGCCGGCACACTCAAACAAGAGGTCAGAGTCAAATGAACCACTCCCTGGGCGCCATCAAGCGCTGGCGCGTGCAGATCTTCGCAATCACCTGGCTGGCATACGCCGCCTTCTATTTCACCCGCAAAGCCTTCTCGGTGGCCAAGCTCGGCATCGGCGAAGACCCCTCGTTCATGCTCGACAAGGCCGCCATGGCCAACCTCGACGCCATCTACCTGGCCGCCTATGCCGTGGGCCAGTTCACCTGGGGCATGCTCGCCGACCGCTTCGGGCCGCGCGTGGTGGTGCTTGGTGGGCTGCTGATCTCGGCGGCGGCGGCGGTGGTAATGGGCAGTTACGCGACCTTCCCGATCTTCGCCACCTGCATGCTGGTCCAGGGGCTGGCACAGTCCACCGGCTGGGCCGGGCTGTGCAAGAACATCGGCAGTTTCTTCCCGGCGTCGCAGCGCGGACGGGTACTGGGGCTGTGGAGCTCGTGCTATGCCTTCGGCGGCCTGGTGGCCTCGCCGTTCGCCGGCTGGTGGGCCTACACCCTGGTCGGCACCTGGCACGCGGCATTCTTTTCCAGTGCCGTGGTGGTGGCCGCGGTGGCGGTGCTGTTCTTCATCTTCCAGCGCAACAAACCCGAGGACGTTGGCCTGCCGGCGGTGGAGCCCGAACCACAGAGCATGGCCCCGGGAGCGAACCTGTGCAGCGTCTGGGCACCGCTGCGCGAGATCCTGCGCAACCGCACGGTGCTGACCCTGGGCCTGGCCTACTTCATGCTCAAGCCGGCGCGCTACGCCATCCTGCTGTGGGGGCCGGTGATCGTCTTCGAGCAGATGCCCTCGGTGGGCAAGGTCGGCGCGGCGATCATCCCCACGGCCTTCGAGCTGGCCGGGTTGCTTGGCCCGATCCTCATCGGCCTGGCTTCGGACAAGCTGTTCGGCGCCCGGCGCATGCCGGCCTGTGTGATCAGCCTGGTGCTGCTGACCCTGACCCTGGCCGGCTTCATGGCGGCGATGCACACCGGCAGCGTGGTGCTGGTGGTGACCCTGCTGTTCGTCATGGGCCTGACCCTGTATGGCCCGGACTCGATGATCAGCGGCGCCGCAGCCATTGATTTCGGCACCGCCAAGGCCGGCGCCACCGCGGCCGGTTTCGTCAACGGCTGCGGCTCGGTGGGCGCGGTGCTTGGCGGCTTGCTGCCGGGCTACTTCGACAGCGTCACGGTATTCATCGTCTTCGCCGGCACCGCGCTGTTCTCCGCCCTGGTGCTGCTGCCGCACTGGAACAGCCGTCCGGCAACGGCACCCCAGGCCACCGACGTGGCCCCCAATACCGGCATGGCGATCAAGCCACTGCGTACCTAGAGGAAAGCGAGCAGATGAGACCCTTCTGGCTGCAACAGGCCCTGGACCAGGAAGACGAGGCCCTGTGCCCGCCGCTCGCTGGCGATGCGCGCTGCGACGTGTGCATCGTCGGCGGTGGCTACACCGGGTTGTGGACTGCCTTGATGATCAAGGAACAGGCGCCGCAGCTGGAGGTGCTGCTGATCGAGGCCGACATCTGTGGCGCCGGGGCCAGCGGGCGCAATGGAGGCTGTGCACTGTCCTGGTCGGCCAAGTACTTCACCCTCGAACGGTTGTTCGGGGTGGCCGAGGCGATACGCCTGGTGGACGAGTCCGAACGCAGCATCGGCGCCATCGGCGAGTTCTGCGCGGCCAATGGCATCCGCTGCGATTTCCGCATGGACGGCACGCTTTACACCGCCACCAACCAGGCCCAGCTCGGCGGCACCGATGCGGTGATCGCCGCGCTGGAGCGCCGCGGCATCAACTCGTTCCAGCGCCTGGCGCTGGAGCAGGTGCAGCGCCTGGCCGGCTCCCAGCGGCACCTGGAGGGCTGGTACTCGCCGGCCGCGGCCACGGTGCAGCCGGGGCGGCTGGTGCGCGGCTTGCGCCGGGTGGCCTTGCAACGTGGCGTGCGCATCCACGAAGGCACGGCGATGACCGGCCTGGAACATGGCGCGCCGGCGCAGGTGCGCACCGCTACCGGCACCATCCGCGCCGACCGCGTCGTCCTCGGCCTCAATGCCTGGATGGCGCGGGCCTTCCCGCAGTTCGAGCGCAGCGTGGCGATCGTCTCCAGCGACATGGTGATCACCGAGCCATGCCCCGAACTGCTGCGCCAGATCGGCCTGGACAGCGGTGTCAGCGTGCTCGATTCGCGGATCTTCGTGCACTACTACCACAACACCTCCGATGGCCGGCTGATGCTCGGCAAGGGCGGCAATACCTTCGCCTACGGCGGGCGCATGCTGCCGGTGTTCGACCAGCCGTCGCCGTACCAGCCGTTGCTGCGTGACAGCCTGGCCGAGTTTTTCCCGGCGCTGGCCGAGGTGCCGCTGGCGGCGAGCTGGAACGGGCCGTCGGACCGCTCGGTGACCGGTCTGCCGTTCTTTGGCCGGCTCGATGGGCGGGGCAACGTGTTCTACGGCTTCGGCTATTCGGGCAGCGGGGTGGGGCCGTGCCATATGGGCGGGCAGATCCTCTCGTCGCTGGCCTTGGGGCTGGACAACCCCTGGACCCGCTCGCCGCTGGTCAAGGGCCCGCTGGGGCGTTTCCCGCCGGAGCCGGTGCGCTACCTGGGGTCGCTGTTGGTGCGCAACGCCATTCGCCGCAAGGAGCGCGCCGAAGACCGCGGCGTGCGTCCGCGCGGGCTGGATGTGCGCCTGGCGAAGTTCGCGGCGGCGGCGGGGAAGGCCGACAAGGGCTGAAGCTGATGCGATTTCTTGTCGAACCCGGTGCGCAGGGCGTATAAACTCTCCCCACTTTTTGGCCGGTCGCTTCCTGAACCGGCCGTTGAAACAAAGAGAGTCGATATGGGCGCACAGTGGAAAGCCAAGCATAGAGAAACGGCGGCCAACGCCAAGGGCAAGATCATGGGCAAGCTGGCCAAGGAGATCCAGATCGCCGCCAAGTCCGGCGCCGACCCGGACATGAACCCGCGCCTGCGCCTGGCCATCGTCCAGGCCAAGAAAGCCTCGATGACCCGTGAGACCCTGGAGCGCGCGATCAAGAAAGGCGCCGGCCTTGACGGCGAGGCCGTGCAATATCATGCGGTCAGCTACGAAGGCTTCGCCCCGCACCAGGTGCCGTTGATCGTCGAGTGCCTGACCGACAACGTCAACCGCACCGTGGCGCAGATCCGCGTGCTGTTCCGCAAGGGCCAGCTGGGTGCCAGCGGCTCAGTGGCCTGGGACTTCAACCACGTCGGCCTGATCGAGGCGACCCCGGAAGGCGACGCCGACCCGGAAATGGCAGCCATCGAAGCCGGTGCCCAGGACTTCGAGGACGGCGAGGAAGAAGGTTCGACCCTGTTCATCACCGACACCACCGACCTCGATGCCGTGCAGAAAGCCCTGCCGGAGCATGGTTTCACCGTGACTTCGGCGAAGATCGGCTATACCCCGAAGAACCCGGTGAGTGCTGCCAGCCTGAGTGCCGAAGCCCTGGCCGAGGTCGAGGCCTTCCTCGAGGCTATCGACGAGAACGAAGACGTGCAGAACGTCTATGTCGGCCTGACTGACTGAGCCGCGCGTTATCCTCGCGGGGCAAGCCCTCTCCCAGTGTGTCTGTGGGAGCGGGCTTGCCCCGCGATCATTTCCGGACCTGTGCCATGCACCCCACCTTCGCCTCCCTCAGCCTCGCCCATCTGCGCACCCTCGACTGCCTCCTGCAGCTGAAGAACCTCAGCCATGCCGCCGAGCGTCTGGGCTGCAGCCAATCGGCGCTGAGCCGCCAGCTGGCCAGCCTGCGCGAGGCCTTCGACGATGCGCTGCTGGTGCGCCAGGGGCGTGGCTATGTGCTCAGCGAACACGCCGAAACGCTGGTCGAGCCATTGCGCCAGGTACTGGACGAGCTCAACGCCTTGCGTCAGCCCGCAGCGTTCGACCCGGCACGCTGCGAGCGGCGCTTCTGCCTGGCGGCCTCGGACTATGTGGCCGAACATATGCTGCCGCAGCTGGTGAAAGCATTGGAGCAGGAGGCGCCGGGGGTGTCGCTGGAGTACCGCACCTGGCAGGCCGGGCAGTACGCCTTGCTCGCCAGCGGCGAGATCGACCTGGCCACCACGCTGTTCGACGAGTCGCCACCCAACCTGCATGGCCGGCTGCTGGGTGAGGACCGGGCGGTGTGCCTGATGCGCCATGACCATCCGCTGAGCGCTCGCGCCGAACTGAGCCAGGACGACTACCTGGCCTTCAAGCATGTGCGGGTGTCCGGTGGCGGCGACAAGGACAGCTTCATCGACCGCCATCTGCGCGCCCAGGGGCTGCAACGACGCGTCAGCCTGGAGGTGCCGTTCTTCAGCGCCATGGTCCAGGTGGTCGGCAACGGCCAGGCGCTGGCCACGGTGCCCGAGCATATCGCCCGGCAACTGGCGCGGTTGCATGGGTTGAGCTGGCGGCCCATGGGCTTTGTCGAGCACACCCAGCGTTACTGGGTGGTATGGCATCAGCGTCTGCAGGCCTCGGCCGAACATCGCTGGTTGCGCAACCGGGTGTTCGAGGTGTGGCGCCAGTCGCAGTTCGGCGTACAGGGTGGGCATGCGCCTTTGCCATAGCAGCTATGCGCGAAGCGGGGTTATTCGGCGGGTGATGGAGGCCTAGACTGCGAGGCATTGTGCTGCCAGGAGACCACTCATGACCCCCGAACAATTCCGCCAATACGGCCACCAACTGATCGACCTGATCGCCGATTACCGCCAGACCGTCGGCGAACGCCCGGTCATGGCCCAGGTCGAACCCGGCTACCTCAAGGCCGCGCTGCCCCAGGGCGCACCGCAGCAAGGCGAGCCGTTCGAGGCCATCCTCGCCGACGTCGACAAGCTGGTGATGCCCGGCCTGTCCCACTGGCAGCACCCGGACTTCTACGGCTACTTCCCCTCCAACGGCACTCTGTCATCGGTACTCGGTGACTTCCTCAGCACCGGCCTTGGCGTGCTCGGACTGTCGTGGCAGTCCAGCCCGGCCCTCAGCGAACTCGAGGAAACCACCCTCGACTGGCTGCGCCAGCTGCTCGGCCTTAGCGGGCAATGGAGCGGAGTGATCCAGGACACCGCCTCGACCAGCACCCTGGTGGCGCTGATCTGCGCCCGCGAGCGTGCCACCGACCATGCCCAGGTGCGCGGCGGCCTGCAGGCCCAGGGCAAGCCCCTGGTGGTCTACGTCAGCGCCCATGCCCACAGTTCGGTGGACAAGGCCGCGCTGCTGGCCGGGTTCGGCCGTGAAAACATTCGCCTGATCCCCACCGACGCACACTACGCCATGCGCCCGGAGGCGCTGCGCGAAGCCATCGCCCAGGACCTCGCCGCCGGCAACCAGCCCTGCGCCGTGGTCGCCACCACCGGCACAACCACCACCACCGCGCTGGACCCGCTGCGCCCGATCGGCGAGATCGCCCAGGCCAACCAGCTGTGGCTGCACGTAGACTCGGCCATGGCCGGTTCGGCGATGATCCTCCCGGAATGCCGCTGGATGTGGGACGGCATCGAGCTGGCCGACTCGGTGGTGGTCAATGCCCACAAGTGGCTGGGCGTGGCCTTCGACTGCTCGATCTACTATGTGCGCGACCCGCAGCACCTGATCCGGGTGATGAGCACCAACCCCAGCTACCTGCAGTCGGCGGTCGATGGCGAGGTGAAGAACCTGCGCGACTGGGGCATCCCCCTGGGGCGCCGGTTCCGCGCCTTGAAACTGTGGTTCATGCTGCGCAGCGAAGGTGTCGAGGCCCTGCAGCAACGCCTGCGCCGCGACCTGGAAAACGCGCAGTGGCTGGCCGCGCAGGTAGAGGCCGCTGCCGCGTGGGAGGTATTGGCGCCGGTGCAGTTGCAGACCTTGTGCATCCGCCATCGCCCGACGGGTCTCGAGGGCGAGGCGCTGGATGCCCACACCCGCGCCTGGGCCGAGCGCCTCAACGCCTCGGGTGATGCCTACGTGACCCCGGCGACCCTGGACGGGCGCTGGATGGTGCGGGTCTCGGTGGGGGCGCTGCCCACCGAGCGCGAGCATGTCGAGCGGCTGTGGGCGCGGTTGCAGGCGGTGGTGGCCGAGTAGCCAAGAGGCCTGTCACTGCTTCAGGGGCCTGCAATCAGCAGGCTTCGCGCCAGGCGCGGATCTGCTCCAGCGTTGCGGTGGCGCCACCACAGACGATCACCAGGACATTGCCGAAGGCCGCCACTGCCTCGGGATGTTCGAGCAAGGCCAGCGCCGCGCCGCAGGCCGGCTCCACCAGCAGGCGGTGATCGCGCAGCAGGCGTTCGCAGGCGTCGAGCGCCTCGCGATCACTCACCAGGTGGCTGACCACCGGGTGCTGGCGGGTGCAGGCCAGCGCCTGTTCGGCCACCCGCTTGGCCCCCAGTGAAGTGGCTACCGAGGTGATCCCCGGCAGTTCCACGGTGCGCCCTGCGGTCATGGCCGCGTGCAGCGACGCGGCGCCTGCGGTTTCCACTGCCAGTACCGGCACGTCCTGCCAGCCATTGCGCTGCAAGCCTTCGACCACGCCGCGCAGCAGGCCGCCGCCGCCGACCGACAGCACCACGGCATCCGGCTTGCAGCCGGCCTGGGCCACTTCATCGATCATGCTGGCGTGGCCGGTCCACAACAGCGGGTCGTCGAACGGGTGGATGAAGGCGTCGCCGGCCCCCAGCAGGGTCTGCGCGTGCTCGTTGGCTTCCTGCCAGGAGCTGCCACGCACCACCACGCTGGCGTCTTCCAGGCGCAGCAGTTCCTTGGCTCGTTCGGTGGTGGTCTCGGGCACCACCACGGTCACCGGCACGCCGAGCTTGCGGCCGGCGTAGGCCACCGCCAGCCCGGCATTGCCGCCGGACGAGGAGACGAAGTGACGGGCGCCGCGAGCATGGTGCGTCTCGCAAGCGTGGCCGACGCCGCGCAGCTTGAACGAGCCACAGGGTTGCAGGGCTTCGAGCTTGAGCCACACCGGGCGGCCGGCGCTCAGCGACAGCGGACGGGATTCGATCAGCGGGGTTGGGATATGCAAGGGCATGTGGGCTCCGTGGCTCAGTCGCGGGCAGCCGCGGCGGGCTCGCCGCGCAGCTGCTCCAGGTAGTTGTAGACGGTGTAGCGGGTCACGCCGAGGGCCTCGGCGGCTTTCTCGACGCCGCCCTTGACGATGAACAGGCCGCGCTCCTGCATCACGCGCACGGCCTCGACCTTGGCGTGTTTACTCATTCGCCCCTGGCCGCTGCGTTGCAGCGCGTCCTGGATGATCCCGGCCATCAATGCAGTCATGTCGGCGGGCTCGTCGCCGGATACCGTGGCTGGCGCGGCGCCCAGCGGCTGCAAGTGCCGCAGGAACGCCATGGCGGCGTCCAGGCCGGTGACGTCGGTGTTCACGCACAGGCTGGCGAAGGGCTGGCCGGTGCTGTCACGGAAGATCGCCGTGGCGCTGCGCAGGCTGCGGCCCTTGAGGGTGGTGGGGTAGTCGGGCAGCACCACAGGGTCGCAGCCCTGCTGGTCGGCGGCGGCCTGCATCAGCGCCTTGAACCCTTGGTCCTGTTCGGGAGCGGCGAGTATCGGGCTGCCGACCTGACGGCCGGAGAGCTCGCCATTGACGATCGCCACCACCGAGCGTTCCGGGTGTTCGAGGTCGTGCAGAAGGATTTCCACATTACGCGGGACGACGCTGCCCAAGGCCTGCAGGGCGGTCTTGAGCACGTTCAGGGTGAGCTGGCGTTCGTGGGCGAGGGTGAGCATGATCGGCACCAGATTCAATATTGTGTTGAATTTTACACAAAAAGTTGAACTTGGCGAAGGTGTCGAACCCTCAAAAGCAATCACGGGCCCTCCCGCTCCTGCCCAAGGCAGGAACGGGAGGGCCCGCGATCAAGTGCGTCAGCCCAGTTTCGGCGTGCGTGGCGGGACGATACGGCGCGAGCCGGTGGACTCGAAGGCGGCGGCGAATTTCAACAGATTGTTGTCGCTGTACGCCTTGCCCGCGAAGGTCAGGCCCACTGGCATGCCGATGTCGGCCATCACGCCCATCGGCACGGTCACGGTCGGCACGCCCAGGTGACGGATCGCCAGGTTGCCGTTGGCCACCCAGATGCCGTTGCTCCAGGCGATGTCCGCCGATTCGGGGTTCACATCGGCGTCCGCCGGGCCGACATCGGCCACGGTGGGGAACAGCACCGCGTCCAGGCCCTGGGCGTCCATCCAGTCTTCCAGGTCGAGCTTGCGGGTGGCTTCCAGACCGCGCAGGCCGTCGGGCACGGTGGCGATCTGGTCCCAGGTCTTCAGGCCGCGCTTGGCCATGTTGACGTACTCGTCCATGCCGGCGGCGAGGTCGTCTTCACGGTTGGGCAGGGTGCCGGGGTCGTGGGGGAAGATCTGCGGGCCATCGACATCGGCCAGGCGGTTGAGCTTGGGATCGTCGTTGGCGCGCAGGAAGTCGTCGAAGGCCCAGCCGGACAGTTCCCACAGTTCGTCGTGGAGGAACTCCTTGCTGACGATGCCGCGGGTGAACACGGTCGGCGCGCCGGGGCGGTCGCCTTCGCAGTTGGAGACCAGCGGGAAGTCGGTCTCGACCACTTCGGCGCCGGCCGCTTCCAAGGCCTGGCGGGCTTGCTGCCACAGTTCGATCACGCTGGCGCGGGTATTGATGCGTTGGCCGGTCGGGCCGCCGATGCCGGGTTTCTCGGCAGTGCCGGCTTCGGCGTCGGCATTGATGTACATGCGTGGCACGGCGAAGCGCTTGCCCTTGAGCGTCTCGGCGCCCACGGCCAGGTCCAGGTACGAGGCGGGGCGCACGCTCGAGGCGGCCGGGATTGGTACCCAGGGTTGCAGGCGCCACAGGTCGCCGCGCTTGTCGGCGTCGTCGGCCACCACCACGTCGAGGATCTCCAGCAGGTCGGCCATGGTCCGCGCATATGGCACGACCACGTCCATGGTCGGCGTCAGCGGCCAGTTGCCGCGCACCGAGATCACCCCGCGCGACGGGGTGTAGGCGCACAGGCCGTTGTTCGAGGCCGGGCCGCGGCCACTGGACCAGGTTTCCTCGGCCAGGCCGAAGGCGCTGAAGCTGGCGGCGGTGGCGGTGCCGGCACCGTTGGAGGAGCCGGAGGCGAAGGGCGCGGTGAGGTAGGCGGCGTTGTACGGGCTTTCGGCGCGGCCATACACGCCACGCTGCATGCCGCCATTGGCCATCGGCGGCATGTTGGTCTTGCCCAGGCAGATCGCGCCGCCGGCGCGCAGGCGCTCGACGGTGAAGGCGTCGCGCTGGGCGACCAGGTCCTTGAACGCCGGGCTGCCGGAGGCGGCGGTCAGGCCCTTGACCAGGTAGCTGTCCTTGGCGGTGTAGGGGATGCCATCCAGCGGACCGAGGGTTTCGCCACGGGCACGGCGGGCATCGGAGGCTTCGGCCTCTTTCAGGGCCTCGGGGTTGCGCACCACCACGGCATTGAGCCGCGTGGCGGTGTCGGCGCCGTCGTAGGCGTCGATGCGGGCCAGGTACGCCTTGACCAGCTCGACGGCCGTCGTGCGGCCGGACTCGAGCGCGTCGCGCAGCTCGGCAATGGAAACCTCGGTTACCTCGATCATGCTGTCACCACAGTTGTGCAGGTGGAAAATCATGGCGGCGAGTGTAGCAAGAAGGTCTTGGTGGGCGCAGGCATGCAGCGGGGAAATGGTTCGTTGCAGCGCGGCACGCTGAGCGCCGGATGGCGGGGCTGAAACGGCTGCGGGCTTGGCCCGCGACCGGTTGGCGCCGATCGCGGGCCAAGCCCGCCGATTCGAACGGTGGTGACGATCAGAGCAGCTTGCGCTGTACCGCCTCGTCCAGGGTGCTGCGGGCCAGCTCGCGCACCACGTCGCGGGTGTCGGCCTGGAATGGCAGGCCGACGATCAGCACCAGTTGCATCCAGGTACGGATCGACTCGCTCTTGCTGACACGGCCGATCTCCTTGCCGTCCTTGTCCTTGAACACGGTCTGCAGGGTGAAGGTGTTCTTGGCGGTAGAGGGGATGAGGAACAGGGTGAAGCCGGTGATGAACGCCGACGCGGTCACGAACTCCTCGTGGTTGGTCAGGGTCGATTCGGCGTACAGGTCCGCTTCGCCCTTCTGCGTGCTGACCTGGGTGAAGCGGCCGGATTGCTGGTAGGTCTCGCTGATGGTCTTCTCCCACATGTCGGCGTGGGCGCCGGCGGCGGCCACGGCCGCGCCGTCGTTGACCTGGTACAGCGCGGTGCTGCGCAGGTAGGCGTTGGGCTTGGCCGCGGCGGTGCTCGCCGCCGGCGGCCAGGTGCCGACCGGTGCCAGGTCGCCGGTGGAATACGAGACGCAGCCCCCAAGCAGCAGGGCGCCGAGCAGCAGGGCGTGTTTGCAGATGTTCATCGAAGTGTTCCTGTTATCAGCGTTTTGCCAGTTTCACGGTGGCGTCGTCGAGCAGTTCGCCGACCAGCTTGGTCAGTTGCTTGCCGCCCATCGAAGGCGCCCAGTACTCGCCGCCGTACAGGCCGACGTTGTGTTCGAAGCGCAGTTGTTCCTTGGCCCTGGCCAACTCGACGCCGTCGCGGTCGACGATCACCAGGTTGCCGGCCACGTCGAAGCTGTCGACGTAGATCGGGCCGTTGAACCAGATCCAGAACGTCAGGGTCAGCAGGGCGCCGGGGAAGTACGCCGGGTGCGGGGCGCGATGGCCCTTGAGCGAAGTCATGTCGAACTTGAGCAGCACGTCCTGTTCGTCCAGGCGCGTGGGGTATTCGGTGACGGCCTTGAAGTAGCCGGCGCGCTGCACGTACTGGCTGAGCTGCGGAGTCAGGGCGCGGCTGATGGCCTGGCCGGTGGCGTTGTCAATGCCGGGGGCGTTGACCTGCACATCGGCGACCTGGGCGCTGCGTGGGCTGGCGACGGTGGAGGCGTGGGGCGGCGTGCCCACCGGGCCGATGACGTTGTAGGAGACGCAGCCGCTCATCGTCAGCAAGGCAACGACGGCGCTGGCCTGGAACAGTTTCTTCAAGTGATGTCATCCTTGATCGGAGTTGAACCTGATCAAGGTTTACGGCCGAGGGGCCGGCAGCTTTAGGGCAAAATGCCACTATTTATGCCGGCCATGCTCGGCCGCGCGAACCTGAACCCTTCAGGCCAGGTCGCTGGCTGCGTGGCGCTCCGCCACCTGGCTGGCTTCCTCGCCCCAGGTGCGGTTGACCCGGGTGCCGCGCTGTACCGCCGGGCGCTGGGCGATGGCCTCTGCCCAGCGCTGCACATTGGCGTACTCGTGTACCGCCAGGAACTCGGCCGCGCCATACAGGTTGCCGCGCACCAGCTGGCCATACCAGGGCCATACGGCGATGTCGGCGATGCTGTACGTATCGC
This sequence comes from Pseudomonas sp. BJa3, assembly GCF_026343815.1. Taxonomy (NCBI): domain Bacteria; kingdom Pseudomonadati; phylum Pseudomonadota; class Gammaproteobacteria; order Pseudomonadales; family Pseudomonadaceae; genus Pseudomonas; species Pseudomonas sp. BJa3. The sequence goes on from NZ_JAOXMC010000002.1 coordinate 13,592, forward strand.
CGCCCAGGTAGGCGCTTTCGCCCAGGCGCCGGTCGAGCACGTCGAGCTGGCGCTTGGCTTCCATGGTGAAGCGGTTGATCGCGTATTCGAACTTTTCCGGCGCGTAGACATAGAAATGGCCGAAGCCACCGCCCAGGTAAGGTGCAGAGCCCATCTGCCAGAACAGCCAGTTGAGGGTCTCGGTGCGCGCGGCCAGGTCCCGGGGCAGGAAGGCGCCGAATTTTTCCGCCAGGTACAGCAGGATCGCGCCGGACTCGAATACCCGCACCGGCGGTTCGACGCTGCGGTCGAGCAGGGCGGGGATCTTCGAGTTGGGGTTGACCTGCACGAAGCCGCTGCCGAACTGGTCGCCTTCACCGATACGGATCAGCCATGCGTCGTACTCGGCGGCGCCGTGACCGAGGGCCAGCAGCTCCTCGAGGAGGATGGTGACCTTGACCCCGTTGGGCGTGGCCAGCGAGTAGAGTTGCAGCGGATGCTTGCCGGTGGGCAGCGGCTTGTCGTGAGTGGGGCCGGCCACCGGGCGGTTGATGCTGGCGAACTGGCCGCCGGAAGGGGCCTCGAAGGTCCAGACCTTGGGCGGAACATAAGGGGGCTTGCTCATGGGAATCTCCTGGAGGGCGCGATGCGGCCGGGTAAGGACGTGGACAGCCTCTCTATGCCATGGGTTCGCCGTGCAGGGCAAATGCAATGCGTGCCCGCAGCGCATGCATGGCGCCTTGCAGGCGCACCGCTGTCGTTACAGGGGCCGCGCCGAGGCCGGGGTCGGCGCGGTTGGCGCCTCTGGCTTTTTCGCCGGTTTCAGCCGCGATACCCCGAACAGCACCAGGACCAACCCGGCTACCTGGTACACGCTGATCGCCTCGCTGAGGATCAGCCATGAGGCCAGCATCGTCAGCACCGGCCCCAGGTTACCCACCGCCGCCGTGTGCGTGGGCCCGAGGCGCTGGATCGCCAGCGCCACCCAGTAGATCGGCAGCACCGTGGAGAACAGCGCCATCAATGCCGCGTTGAGCCACACCGTGCCGGGCAGCTGCAACAGCGGCGCGACATCGGCCACCAGCAGGTAGTGGGCCAGCACCATCAGCGAGGAGGCGGTGCCGCACAATCCGGCCAGGCGCATCGAGTTCATGCGCTTGAGCATCATGCCGGTGCCCGAGTAGTACAGGGCATAGGTGACTGCGCTGGCGAACACCCACAGCGAACCGACCAATACCGCATTGCCGCCACCCGCGGCGCCGATGTCGTGGACGAAGGCGATGCCCAGCCCCAGGTAGCACAGGCCCATGGCCGCCAGGGTGCGCAGGGTCGGGCGTTCGCGCTGGACGATGGCCTGGATCACCAGCACCAGGGTCGGGTAGGTGAACAGGATCAGCCGCTCGAGCCCGGCACTGATGTATTGCAGGCCGTAGAAGTCGAACAGGCTGGCCAGGTAGTAGCCGAACAGGCCGAGCAAGGCCACGCGCAGGCCGTCGCCGACGCTCAGCGGCGCGCCACCCTGGCCACGGCTGGCCCACACCAGCCAGGCGAACAACGGCAGCGACAGGGCCATGCGCAGTGCCAGCAGGCTGATGGCGTCCAACGGGCCTGCGGCATAGGCGAGCTTGACGAAGATGGCCTTGAAACTGAAGCCCAGGGCGGCGAGTACGGCGTACAGGCTGCCGTTGGCAAGGGCGCGCTGGAGCGGGGCGGGCAGGCGGGTCATGGCGGGTCCGTGGCACAGAAGAAGTACGGTTTATTCTGCGCAGAACGCAACCGCGCTAGAATCGCTTTTTCTCGAACATAGCGTTCTGATTTGGAGAAGCCTTGATGCACTTCGACCTGGCTGACCTGCGGCTGCTCGCCGCCATTGCCGCCACCGGCAGCCTGAGCAAGGCGGCGGCCACCTTCCCGGTGGCGGTATCGGCCGCCAGCACCCGCCTGCGCCTGTTCGAGGCGCGCAGCGGGTTGACCCTGTTCCTGCGCAAGGCCGACGGCATGCAACTGACCCCGGCCGGGCGCCTGGTGCTGGAGTCGGCGCGGGGCGTGCTGGGCGAGGCGCAGAAACTGCAGGACACGCTGCGCGAACTCGCCGGCCAGCGGCGCATCACCCTGCACCTGGCGGCGTCCACCGTGACCAACAGCACGCTGTTGCCGGCCGTGCTGGGGCCGTTCCTGGCCGACTACCCGGAGGTCGACCTGCAACTGGTCGAGCACAAGAGCATCGATGTACTGCGGGTGGTGCTGGCCGGGGAGTGCGAGATCGGCGTGTACGACGGCAACCTGGTCAACGAGGGCGTGGTGTCGCTGCCGTTTCGTACCGAGCGCCTGGTGCTGCTGGTGCCGCTCGATCACCCGTTGGCCGGGCGCGGCCAGCTGCGCCTGGCGGACGCACTGGGTTTTCCCTTCGTCTGCCTGCCCGCCGAGCGCGCCATGCAGCGCTTCGTCGAGGAACTGGCGATGAACCTGGCCATGCCGCTGAAGGTGCGGGTGCGGGCACCGAGCTTCGAAGCCATCGCCCAGCTGGTGGCCCAGCACGCGGGTATCGCCATGCTTCCGGAAACGGCGGCCGTGCGCGCCGAACAGGAACTGGCGGTGCGCCGGGTGGCGCTGGAGGAGCGTTGGGCGACCCTGGAGTTGCGTATCTGTTTTCGCAGTTGGGAAGCGCTCAGCTCGCATGGGCGACAGCTGGTGAGCTTCCTCTCCGGGCAATGACAGGTGACTGTCGTCTGGTAGGCGAATGAATGGGCTGTCCGTCCGAATGCCATCATTTGGATATCATTTATGCCTGTGCATTGACCCTTGAACGCATACAATCACCGTTCTGAACGGTAACCCAGATACAGGCCACTTCCACCCATGGCGTTCGACGCTTCCACCATGCTGACCCTCACCATCGCCCTGGCCGCGGCCGCCGCGCTTTATCTGGCCGTGGAGTGGCGCAGCGTGCGCGAGTCTTCGCTGCTGTGCTGGAGCGCCAGCTTCGCCACCATCAGTGTCGGTTCCTCGCTCGCCTTGCTGCGTGGCAGCGGCTACCTGTTCATCGGCATCTGGTTCGCCAACGGCATGCTGGTGGCCGCCCACTGGCTGTTCCTGCTGGGGGTGTCACGCTTTACCGAAACCCGTCTGTCACGGCTCTGCTACCTCGCCCCGCTGGCCTGGCTGAGCCTGTTGCTGCTGCCGCAGTGGCCCACCTGGTCGAAGACCTTCCTGGTGGCCAACTCGCTGCTGGTCGCCGCGTTCACCCTGTACGCCAGCGCGTTGCTGCGCCCGCACGGCAAGTCGTTCAGCGTCGGCGCGGTGCAGTTGCGCTGCATCCTGCTGCTGCACGGGCTGTTCTACCTGGCCAAGACGCTGCCGGCGCTGCTGCCGGGAACGCTGATCGACCTGAGCGCGTTTCGCGGGCAGATCATCCAGGTATCGCTGGTGGAGGGGGCCATGGCGATCATGCTGATCGCCCTGTCGATGACTGGCACCGTGCGCTACCGCCGCGAGGAGCGCATCGAGCGCCTGGCCGCGCGCGATCCGCTGACCGCGCTGTACAACCGCCGCGCCCTGGAAGTACGCGCGGCGAGCCTGTTCAACGAGGTTTCTCCGGCAAACCCCGGGGCTTTGCTGCTGATCGATATCGACCACTTCAAACTGGTCAACGACCTGCATGGGCATGCCGCTGGCGACCGTCTGCTGGTGGCCTTGAGTGAGATGATCCGGACCATGCTGCCGGAGCGGGCGATCGCCGCACGGCTGGGCGGCGACGAGTTCGTCATTCTCCTGGCCGGGGCGTCGCGCGAAGGTATACAGCGCCTGGCCGAGGCCCTGCGCCAGCAGTTCCAGGCCACCGCCGAACAGGCGTTCCGCACCCCCGTGGCGGTGACCCTGAGCATCGGCGCCAATCTGTTCGACCGCCCCCCAGCCAGCCTGGCCGCCTTGATCGAGCAAGGCGACGTGCTGCTGTACGCCTCCAAGCGCGGCGGGCGCAACAGCCTGCAACTGGTCGACGGGCTGCGCGGCTGAACTACTTGTTGTTGATGCACTGCGACTGCACCGCGTAGCGCACGGTGCGCAAGGTGCCCTGGCTGTCTTCGAAGGTCATCAGCCGCGGCACCACCTCGCAGGTGCGCGGGTCGCCCGATTGGCGCACGAGGCGGGCAACGTCGAGCTTCATGCCGTAGCGGTAGTCGACGATCTCCGGCATGGGCTTCGCCCGTTTGGCCGCATAGGCCGCCACGGCCTGCTGGTGGTCCGCCAGCAGCTGTTCGCTGTCCAGCCTGGAAAAGCCGCTGGCCTGGGTCGAGAGGGAAAGCGCCAGCAGGGCGGCGGTCAGGGTCGGTCGTAGCATGGTCGTGCCTCCGAAAGGTTCGTTTCGCAGACCACGCTAGCGATGCCCGGCCAACAGGGGCATGACGGCCGGGTTACAGATATGAAAGCTGGGCGTGTACGCAGGTCCCCCGGCTGCGCATGACACGATTGTAATGCCCCCATCACCTTCCCGTTATCCGCCAGCGGCGAGCATCAGGCTTGGCCAATGGGGCTGGGTGCGTGCGCATCTGGCCAGACCAGGGATGCTCCAGCGCCAGGGCCTGACAACAAGAACAGCCGCAATCGAAGGAGCAGTGGATGAAGAGCAATCCGACACTTTCCCTGGCCGCCCTGGTGGCGCTGGCCGGCTTCGGCCCGGCGGCCTGGGCCGCAGAAGAGCAGAAGGAAGGGTTCATCGAGGGCAGCCGCCTGAGCGTGCTCAACCGCAATTACTATTTCAATCGCGACCATCGCGATGGCCCGGCCCCCACCTACAACAGTGGCAAGGACAGCGGCAACGGCTACTCCGAGGCCTGGGCCCATGCCGTGATCACCCGCTTCGAGTCCGGTTTCACCCAAGGCACGGTGGGCGTCGGGGTGGACGCCTTCGCCATGCTTGGGCTCAAGCTCGACACTGGTGGCGGGCGCAACGGTGGGCGCAGCTCGTTCGACGTGCTGCCGGTGGACCGCGATGGCCAGGCCCGCGACGAATACAGCAAGCTCGGCGGCGCGGCCAAGGTGCGCCTGTTCGACACCGTGCTGCGGGTGGGCGATGTGTTCCCGGTCAACCCGGTGGTGGCGGCCGGCGACTCGCGGCTGTTGCCGGAAAGCTTTCGCGGCGTGACCCTGGAGAACACCAGTGTGCAAGGCCTGACGTTGCAGGGCGGGCGCCTGCACGCCATGAGCCAGCCGGTGTCCAGCAACTTGCGCGACAACTTCGTGACGTTCTACGGTGGCCCGGTGGATTCGCCGTGGATCGCCTACGGCGGTGGCGACTACGCGATCAACGAAAACGTCAGCGTCAGCCTGTTCGGCAGTCGCTTGAAGGATGTGTGGAACCAGTACTACGCCGGCACCAGCGTGACCTGGCCGTTGTCCGACGAGCTGGCGCTGATCGGCGGGTTCAATTTCTACAACGCCAGGGACGAAGGACGTCAGCGCCTGGGCCAGTTCGACAACGACATCTGGAGCGCCAAGCTCGGCGTGCGCTACGGCGCCCATACCCTGGCCCTGACCCACCAGCGCAACAACGGCGACGACGACTTCGACTACCTGCGCCAGTCCGATTCGATCTTCCTCGACAACTCCATCCAGTACAGCGACTTCAACTCACCGAAAGAGCGCTCATGGATGCTGCGCTATGACTTGAACATGGCCGCCTACGGTGTACCGGGGCTGTCGTTCATGACCCGCTATGGCCGTGGCAGCGATGCCGACTACAGCCATGCCAACGCCTACTACATGCGCCGGGATGGCAACGGCGACCCGCTCACCGACCAGAAGCGCTGGGAGCGCGACATCGAGGTCAAGTACGTGGTACAGACCGGCGCGGCCAAGGACCTGGCACTGCGCGTGCGCCAGGCCACCACCCGGGCGACGGCCTTCGAGTCGGACCTGGACGAGGTGCGGGTGATCGTCGAGTACCCGTTGTCGATTCTCTGAACCACCCGGATTCACCTTGAGAAGCCCCGTGCTCCTTTGGTTGCTGGTGAATGTCTTGACGCCTCTGACGAGGCGTCTTTTTTTCGGCACCGCCGATGTCAGTGGCCGAACGCTTTCAGGCTGCCCTTGCGGCTCGCTTCATAGGCTTCCCGCGCCATGGGTTGTGCCTGCGGGTTGCCCAGGTCTTCCATTGCCAGCCGGTGGGTTTCCGGTGCCAGGTAGGCGGCCAGCGCGCACACGCAGGTGATGAGAAACGCCAGCCCGCCGACCACCAGCGGGATATTGTCCGAACCCGGCGGCGCGACTGCGGCGAACAACGCCGGCAGCATGGCGGTGATCATGGTGCCGAGGTTCTGCGCGATGGCCATGGCCGAGACCCGGTAGCGGGTGTGGAACAGCTCTGGATAGAAGCTCGGGAACACCGCGTTGTAGCCCTGGTAGACCATGCCCCACATGACGATCGAGGCGGCGAAGGCCAGTGGCACGTTCTGGATGCTGATCGCATACAGGTAGACGAACGCCAGCAGGCCCGAGCCCAGGCAACCGGCGATCATGGTCGGGCGCCGGCCGATCCTGTCGCTAAGGTTGCCGACGAAGGGGATCACCAGCACCGCGACGATGTTGCCCACCACCGGGATCCACAGGTACACGCTCTTGTCGAAGCCGATGCCGTAGGCCGGCTGCACCGCGTAGGCCGCGCCGAAGATGGTGGCGACCACCGGGATCACGTTCATCAGCGCCATGAACATAACCAGCACCATGTGCTTCCAGCTGTGGCGGAAGGCCTCGCTGATCGGCGACTTGGCCACCTTGTCCTGTTTCTCTTCCCTAACGAAGGCCGGGGTCTCGTGGACCTCCTTGCGAATGATGAAGCCAGCCACCAGCACCAGCGCGCTCATCAGGAACGGAATGCGCCAGCCCCAGTCGTTGAAGGCCTCGCTGGGCATGAAGTAGGCCAGCGGCAGGAACACCGCGGCGGCCATCACCTGGCCGGCCTGCACCCCTTGCAGGGTGTAGCTGGCGTAGTAGCCACGGCGGCCGAACGGCGCGTGCTCCATGATCATCGAGCTGGCGCCGGAGATCTCGCCGGCCACGGCGAAGCCTTGGACCAGGCGCAGCAGTACCAGCAGCGCCGGGGCCAGCAGGCCGACATCGTGGTAGGTCGGCAGCAGGCCCACGGCCATGGTCGACAGGCCCATCAGGAACATGCACAGCAGCAGCACGTTCTTGCGCCCGCGGGTGTCGCCCCAGTGGCCAAGCACGAAGGCGCCGACCGGGCGCGCCAGGTAACCCACGCCGTAGGTGGCCAGCGAGGCGATGATGGCCATCTTCGGGTCGGCGGACGGGAAGAAGATCTGCGGGAAGATCAGCGCCGCGGCCTGGGCGTAGATGAAGAAGTCGTAATACTCGAGGGCAGAGCCGATCCATCCGCTGGCGGTGGCTTTCTTGGCTTGGGAGCTTGAGCGGGCCATGTTGTCTCCGTTGTTCTTGTCAGGGGCCGGGTTGGTCAGCGCTTGAGGCGCGGGCAGGGGCTGTGTGGAGAAGACGAACGAGGCGGCGCGGATCGCAGGGCGAGCAAGGTGTGCATAGTTCGGTACCCGTTTTCTTGAACTTATTATGTGGTGACGTTGGGTAATGCAGCGCAGGTTCCGCCGAACGACCGGCGTGGCGGCGAGAAGGGCTGGCGGGCCTGCGACTGGTGTTCATGGTTGTTCACGGGGGTGGGTGAAGCAATTCGCTGGAACGGGTTTTGTTCGGTAATCGAACAAAAACTAACTGTTCCGTACAAAGTTCGTTGCCGGGGCGACTTTACCTGCGAATAATCGATCGTGCCAGGCCTCACTCAATAACAAGGAACACCCGCCATGCACCGTTCGATCGCCACCGTTTCCTTGAGCGGCACCCTGCCGGAAAAACTCGAAGCCATCGCCGCCGCCGGTTTCGACGGCGTCGAGATCTTCGAGAACGACCTGCTGTACTACGCCGGCAGCCCCCGCGAGGTGCGCCAGTTGTGCGCCGACCTGGGGCTGGCCATCACCCTGTTCCAGCCGTTCCGCGATTTCGAGGGCTGCCGCCGTGACCGCCTGCGCAAGAATCTCGACCGCGCCGAGCGCAAGTTCGACCTGATGCAGGAACTGGGCACCGACCTGGTGCTGGTGTGCAGCAATGTCCAGCCCGACGCCCTGGGCGACGAACAGCTGCTGGTGGACGACCTGCGCCTGCTCGCCGAGCATGCCGGCGCGCGGGGCCTGCGCATCGGCTACGAGGCCCTGGCCTGGGGTCGCCATATCAATACCTGGCAACAGGTGTGGAACCTGGTGCGCCAGGCCGACCACCCGGCGCTGGGGGTGATCCTCGACAGCTTCCATACGCTGTCGCTCAACGGCGACCCCAGCGGCATCCGCGATATCCCCGGCGAGAAGATCTTCTTCGTGCAGATGGCTGATGCGCCGATCCTGGCCATGGACGTGCTGGAATGGAGCCGGCACTTCCGCTGCTTCCCCGGGCAGGGGGAAATGGACCTGGCGGGCTTCCTCGCGCCGGTCCTGGCCAGCGGCTATCGCGGCCCGCTGTCGCTGGAGATCTTCAATGACGGTTTCCGCGCAGCGCCACCCCGGCAGAACGCCGCCGATGGCCTGCGCTCGCTGCTGTACCTGGAGGAAAAGACCCGCCGCCAGCTCGAGCGCGAGGCGCGGGCGGTCGAACCGGGCGTGCTGTTCGCGCCGCCGGCCGCCAGCCGCTACGACGGCGTGGAGTTCCTCGAGTTCGCCGTCGACGAGGCGGTCGGCGCACGCCTGGGCGCATGGCTCAAGCGCCTGGGCTTCGCCGAAGCGGGCGAGCACCGCAGCAAAGCCGTGCGTCTGCTGCGCCAGGGCGATATCAACATCGTCCTCAATGGCGAACCTTATTCGTTCGCCCACAACTTCTTCGAAGCCCATGGCCCGTCGTTGTGCGCCACGGCGTTGCGGGTCAACGCTTGCCAGGACGCCCTGCAGCGCGCCATGGCCTACCGTGGCCAGCCGTTCCGCGGCCTGGTCGGCCCCAACGAGCGCGAGATCCCGGCGGTGCGCGCGCCGGACGGCAGCCTGTTGTACCTGGTGCAGCCCGACGGCAACGGCCAGGCCCTCTACGACACCGATTTCCGCCTGGACCCGACAGCCCGCGCCAGCGGTGGCCTCAAACGTATCGACCACATGGCCCTGGCGTTGCCGGCCGAGGCCCTGGACAGTTGGGTGCTGTTCTACAAGAGCCTGTTCGACTTCACCGCCGACGACGAGGTGGTGTTGCCCGACCCCTATGGCCTGGTCAAGAGCCGTGCCCTGCGTAGCCACTGCGGCACCCTGCGGTTGCCACTGAACATCTCGGAGAACCGCAACACCGCCATCGCCCATGCCCTGGACAGCTATCGCGGCTCCGGCGTGCACCACGTCGCCTTCGACTGCGACGACATCTTCCGCGAGGTGGCCAGGGCCAAGGAGGCCGGCGTGCCGTTGCTGGAGATCCCGCTGAACTACTACGACGACCTGGCGGCGCGCTTCGATTTCGACGACGAGTTCCTCAGCGAGCTGGCGTACTACAACGTGCTGTACGACCGTGATGTCCAGGGCGGCGAGCTGTTCCATGTGTACACCGAGCCGTTCGAAGGGCGCTTCTTCTTCGAGGTCCTGCAGCGCAAGGGCGGCTATGCCGGCTATGGCGCGGCCAACGTGGCGGTGCGTCTGGCAGCGATGGCCAAGGCGCGCAGCGGGGCAGGGCGCAAGGTTGTGTTGTGAGCCAGGCCCTTGGCCGGCGACGGGGCTCTAGGCCAAACCTGACCAGCCGACCAACACTGCGCTTCCCAGCATCGCCCGGCTCACGGATAATTGCCCGGATTACTACAACGAGCCTGTGAGTCGGTATGAGTGATTCGGTCGTCAAGCCTGAAGTCGAAGGCCTGCGCAAGACGCGCAAGAACAATCCGGAAAAGACCCGCGAGAACATTCTCCAGGCCGCCATCACCGAGTTCGTCCAGCAAGGCCTGGCGGGTGCCCGGGTCGATGCCATCGCCGAGCGCACCGCCACCTCCAAGCGCATGATCTACTACTACTTCGGCAGCAAGGAGCAGTTGTACGTCGAGTGCCTGGTCAAGCTCTACGGCGACATCCGCAAGACCGAGCACAGCCTGGACCTCGACTCGCTGGCGCCCGAGCAGGCGATCCAGCGCCTGGTGGAGTTCACCTTCGACCACCATGCCAACAACGTCGATTTCGTGCGCATCGTCTGCACCGAGAACATCCACTACGGCGAGTACGTCAAGCAGTCGCCGGTGATCCGCGAGATGAGCAGCATGGTGCTCGACGCGCTGGGCAAGATCCTCGCCCGTGGCGTTGCCCAGGGCGTGTTCCGCCCCGGCATCGAAGTGATCGACCTGCATATGCTGATGAGCTCGTTCTGCTTCTACCGGGTGTCCAACCGCCATACCTTTGGCGACATCTTCCAGATCGACCTGTCCGACGAGCAGATCAAGCAACGCCACAAGCAGGTGATCTGCGAGGCGGTGATGCGTTACATCAAGGCCTGAATGCAGGCGCGGGGCATGCCCGCTCGCTCTTCCATGGGAGCGGGCATGCTCCGCGATGAGCTGCCTGGCGACTAGAACCTGGCGAAATGCGCCTGCATTCGCGCGGCATCCGCCGGGCGTCCACTGAACAGCTCGAACGCCTTGACCGCCTGGAACACCGCCATGGTGCCGCCATCGAGAGTGCGGCAGCCCAGGGCCCGGGCCTGGCGCAACAGCTCGGTCTCCAGCGGGAAATAGATGATCTCCGCCACCCATAGCCGTGCGTGCAGCAACGCCGGCGGCAAGGGAGTGCCCGGCAGCTTGGCCATGCCCACCGGCGTGGTGTTGACCAGACCATCGGCGCCGGCCAGGGTCTCGCCCAGATCGCTGCCGAGCATGGCACGGCCAGCGCCGAAGCGCTGCGTGAGATTGTCCACCAGTGCCTGGGCGCGGGCCGGGTCCACCTCGAACACGTGCAATTGTTCGACGCCTTCGGCCAACAGCGCATGAGCCACCGCCGCGCCTGCGCCTCCCGCGCCCAACTGCACTACGCGCCGTCTGGCCACGCCGGGCAGGCCCCGGCGCAGACCTTCGGCGAAGCCCAGGCAGTCGGTGTTGTGGCCGACCCGCCTGCCATCGCGCAGCACCACGGTGTTCACCGCGCCGATACCACGGGCCTCGTCCGACAGTTCGTCGAGCAACGGCAGGATCGCCTGCTTGAACGGGTAGGTGATGTTGAGCCCGCTGAATCCGGTGCGCTGGGCCGCGTCGAGCAACGCCGGCAGGGCGCTGTCGTCCAGGCCCAGTTGGTCGGCGTCGATCAGCCGGTACAGGTAGCGCAACGCCTGGGCATCGCCTTCGTGTTCGTGCAGCGCCGGTGTGCGCGAAGCCTGGATGCCACGGCCGATGAGGCCGGCAAGGATACCTTGGGCGCTCATGCCGCGTGCTCGCGCAGCTGTTCGCTGAAATAGCCCAGGGCCATGCGGTAGCCCTGGCTGCCAAGGCCGCAGATCACCCCCACGGCGATGCTGGAGACGAACGACAGGTGGCGGAACGGCTCGCGCTTGTGCACGTTGGACAGGTGAACCTCGATCACCGGCAGCTCGCAGGCCACCAGGGCATCGCGGATGGCCACCGAGGTGTGGGTCCAGGCGGCGGGGTTGATCACGATGCCGTGGCAGCGGCCACGGGCGGCGTGAATCCAGTCGAGCAGCTCGCCTTCGTGGTTGGTCTGGCGGAACTCCAGTTCCAGGCCCAGCTCGCGAGCGCTGCCGGCGCACAGGCTGGCCAGGTCGGCGAGGGTTTCATGGCCGTACTGGGCGGGTTCGCGGGTGCCCAGCAGGTTGAGGTTGGGGCCGTTGAGCACGAGGATTCGGGGTGTCATGGCGGGTATCGCTTTGTTGTTTTTGAGTAGATCGATATTTGTACTATCTGGTTAGTTTCGTCAAATCCCGGAGCGTTGAAAACGGGCGATTATCGAACTCGCGCTGCTGGCCTTGTCGCGGGGCAAGGGGCCAGAAAACACAGCGACCATGCCCGAGCAAAACACTCGGCTAAGCTTGTCCTCCAGGCGCACGGAATGACCAATACGGGAGAGCACATGAACATCCAGAAAACGCCCAGATGGGCATTGGCGGCCCTCACCCTGGCCCTGGGGCTGCATGCCCAGGCCGCCGACAGCAAGCGCGTCGATGTGCTGCTGGTGGGCGGCGGCATCATGAGTTCCACCCTGGCGGTGTGGCTCAACGAGCTGGAGCCGGGTTGGTCGATGCAGATGGTCGAGCGCCTGGACAAGGTGGCCGAGGAGAGCTCCAACGGCTGGAACAACGCCGGCACTGGCCACTCGGCGCTGGCCGAGCTCAACTACACGCCGGAGAAGGACGGCAAGATCGACATCAGCAAGGCGGTGGAGATCAATGAGTCGTTCCAGGTCACCCGTCAGTTCCTCGCCTGGCAGGTCAAGCAGGGGGTGCTGAAGAACCCGCGTTCGTTCATCAATACCACCCCGCACATGAGTTTCGTCTGGGGCGACGACAACATCCGCTTCCTCAAGAAGCGCTACGAGGCGTTGCAGGCCAGCCCGCTGTTCAAGCCGATGCAGTATTCCGAGGACCACGCGCAGATCGCCAAGTGGGTGCCGCTGATGATGCAAGGGCGCGACCCCAACCAGAAGCTCGCCGTCACCTGGACGCCGATCGGCACCGATGTCAATTTCGGCGAGATCACCCGCCAGTACGTGGGCTACTTGCAGACCCGGCCGAACTTCGACCTCAAGCTGTCCAGCGAGGTGCAGGACATCAGTCGCAACGACGACGGCAGCTGGCACGTCGAGTACAAGAACCTCAAGGACGGTGGCACCGCGACCACCGACGCCAAGTTCCTGTTCATCGGTGCCGGCGGCGCCGCGTTGCACCTGCTGCAGAAGTCGGGCATCGACGAGGCCAAGGACTACGCCGGCTTCCCGGTGGGCGGCTCGTTCCTGGTCACCGACAACCCAGCCATCGCCCAGCGCCACATGGCCAAGGCCTACGGCATCGCCGCCACCGGCGCGCCGCCCATGTCGGTGCCGCACCTGGACACCCGGGTGCTCGACGGCAAGCGCATGATCCTGTTCGGGCCGTTCGCCACCTTCTCCACCAAGTTCCTCAAGGAAGGTTCGCTGCTTGACCTGTTCGCCAGCATGTCGCTGCACAACACCTGGCCGATGGTGCGGGTGGGGGTGCGCGAGTTCGACTTGGTGCAATACCTGATCGGCCAGTTGATGCAGTCCGATGATGACCGCTTCGCCGCCTTGCAGACCTACTTCCCCGAAGCGAAGAAGGAAGACTGGCGCCTGTGGCAGGCCGGGCAGCGGGTGCAGATCATCAAGAAAGACGACAACCTGGGCGGGGTGCTGAAGCTGGGCACCGAGGTGGTCACCGCCAAGGACGGCAGCATCGCCGGGTTGCTCGGCGCCTCGCCGGGCGCCTCGACCGCGCCGCCGATCATGCTCGATCTGCTGAACAAGGTGTTCAAGGACAAGGTGGCCACGCCTGAGTGGCAGGCGAAGATCAAGCAGATCATCCCGTCCTACGGCATCCGCCTGAACGAGCATCCGGACAAGGTCCAGGAAGAGTGGAGCTATACCAGCGAACTCCTGCAACTGGCATCGCCCAGCGAGGTGGCCGCGCCCTGAAGACCCGGCCATGACCAACCGGCCACTGTGAAGTGGCCGGCACTGCCACACTGTTTTTTCTCCCCTTGGCCAAACTCCCGAGTGCCTGATCCGCCATCCTCCGGACCGTCCCCTCCCGTACCGCCTGCGCCGGCTCATGGCCAGCCCGCCACAAGCCCGAAAAGCGCCCTCAGACACCCGAGTCTTTCCCCGCCGAACTCCCGATGTTTTTTCCTTTGCCTGTCACCACAAGCTGCGAATGTTGGCCCCGTGGACAGGCCTCAGCCCCTCTGGATCAGGGTATACGGCCTGTGGCCACGGCAATGCGCGACCCACTCAACGTATGAACACGACGATAGGAGATTGCTTCATGTTTAAGCGTACTGTGATCGCCGCCTCCCTGGTGGCTGCTACCCTGGCTTCGGCCCAATCCATGGCTGCTGTTGTCGGTGGCGGCGCCACCCTGCCGGAAAACCTCTACAACGGCACCTCGAGCCTGCCGCGCCTGCTGCCGGCCGACTTCAGCTACACCGGTGTCGGCAGCGGTGGCGGCAAGACGGCGTTCCTGACCAACGCAGCGGCCTCGATCAACCAGCCAGCCGGCACCAACGTCGACTTCGCCGGCAGCGACTCGGTGCTGAGCGCTTCGGAACTGTCGACCTACAACAGCAGCAAGGCCGCCACCTGGGGCAAGCTGGTGCAGATCCCATCGGTGGGCACCTCCGTTGCCATCCCCTACAAGAAGTCGGGCGTGACCAACCTGCAACTGACCGGCGCTCAACTGTGCGGCGTGTTCTCCGGCACCACCACTACCTGGGGCCAACTGCTGGGCACCGCCGATACCACGCCGATCAAGGTCATCTACCGTTCCGGCAGCAGCGGCACCACCGAGCTGCTGTCGCGCTTCCTGGCTGACTCCTGCCCATCGTCCTTCGTGGTCAGCAGCACCTTCACCACCGCCAACGTGGGCAGCGAACCGGCCACCTGGCAAGCCGTCGCCGGCAGCGCCGACGTGGTCAACGCGGTCAACGCCACCGATGGCACCATCGGCTACGTCAGCCCTGACTATGTCGCCACCAGCAACAACGCCGTGGTCGCCCGCGTCAGCAAGAACGCCATGGCCGCCGGCACCGCGCCGCTGCCAACCGCCGCCAACGCCCGCACCGCCCTGGGTACCGCTGTCGCCCCGAGCACCGCCGCCGACCGCGCCGACCCAAGCAAGTGGGTGCCGATCTTCAACGCCGGTGGCGTGGTACCGACTTCGGGCTACCCGATCGTCGGCTACACCAACCTGCTGGTCGGCCAGTGCTACCAGACCGCCGCCGATGCCACCGCCATCCGCAGCTTCCTGACCGATCTGTACACCGGTGCCAAGGCCGCCACCATCGCCCAGCACTCCTTCGTCAGCCTGCCGGCCGCCTACGCCGCCGAGATCAAGAAGGTGTTCCTGGACAACGGCTACAACGAAGGCACCAACATCGCCAACGCTTCGGTCTGCAACGGTATCGGCCGTCTGTAAGCGTCACGCGAAGCGCCAGGCCCGCAACGGGCTGACAACCGACGGTGGCCGGCACGGCACCGTCGGTTTTCGCGTGTGCGCGTACCCCAGGCAGATGAACTTTGCATGACAAAGCTTCGGTCTGCGGCCAGGCCGACTGCCTTATGGCAAAGCGGCATCACCGCCGCACCGACCTGCCTTCCATGACCCTGCACAAGGAACCCTGCAATGTCGCGCGGCCAGCACCAGCCAGACCTACCAGCCACCGTCGCCCACCGGCGTCGCCAGCCTGCAGGCCACGCGCCGATGCTGCTCAAGCCCCTGGCCCAGGCCATCGCGCTGCTGTTGCTGTCAGGCACGGCCCAGGCCGCGCAGCCGTTCAGCTCGGCCTGGTTCGCGGCCAAGGGCGCGGCGCCCGCAGCCGGTGGTGGCGCTGCAGGTGGCCAAGTGCAGGTGCCCGGCGCGCCGCCACCGCTGGCCCAGCAGCAGCGCCTGCAGCAACGGTTCCAGCGCTCCCTGGGCAACCTCGACAACACCGTGGCCGCCATCGCCGCGCAGCAGGCGGCTCAGGCCGCCGGCCGCACCTTGGCGCAGGTGCAGCCGCAGACCGTGCCCAACGGCCTGGGCGAGGGCGGCCTGAAGGTCGACGAGAACCCGTTGACCAAGGGTTGGCAGAACGCCAAGGCGCCGCAGCAGAGCCAGGTGGGCGGCAAGACCCAGGTGCTGATCGAACAGACCGCCGACAAGGCGATTCTCAACTGGGAGACCTTCAACGTCGGCCGCGACACCACGGTCAAGTTCGACCAGCAGGCGCAGTGGGCGGTGCTCAACCGGGTCAACGACCCGAACGCCCGGCCGAGCCAGATCCACGGCCAGATCGAGGCCCAGGGCACGGTGATGCTGGTCAACCGCAATGGCGTGGTATTCGACGGCAGCAGCCAGGTCAACGTGCGCAACCTGGTGGCGGCGGCGGCGCAGGTCAGCGACGAGCAGTTCCGCGAACGCGGGCTGTATGTCGACAGCAATGGCAGCCAGGCCACCTTCACCCAGGCCGGCGGCAAGGTCGTGGTGCAACGTGGCGCGCAACTGCAGACCCGCACGCCAGCCACCTCCACCGAGGGCGGCGGCTATGTGCTGCTGTTGGGCAGCGAGGTGAACAACGAAGGCCAGATCATCACACCCCAGGGCCAGGCAACGCTTGCCGCCGGTGACGACTTCTACATCCGCCGGGGCAGGGGCACCCAGGCCAACGCCTTCTCCACCACCCGTGGCAACGAGGTCGCCAGCAGCCTGAAGCCCGGCAGCAGCAGCGGCAGCGTGGTCAACAACGGACTGATCCAGGCGGCAGGCGGTGATATCACCCTGACTGGCCATGCCGTGCGCCAGGATGGCGTGGCCCTTGCCAGCACTGCGGTGGACAGGCGCGGCAGCATCCACCTGCTCAACCCGGCCAGCGACACCAGCGGCTCGGTCAGTTTCGGCAAGGGCAGCGTCACCGCCGTGCTGCTCGACGACAGCCAGGCCCTGGACAGCCAGCGCGAGGCCTCGCGGCAGGGTGTGGATGGGGTCAGCGGCAACAATGCCACGGGCCGCTTCGACAACCTGAGCAAGGTCATCGACCGCCCCGAGCAGTCGCGGGTGGAGGTGGTCAGCGGCGGCACCGTGCATTTCCAGGAGGGCGCCCTGACCCTGGCCACCGGCGGCCAGGTGGCCGTCAGTGCCGGGCTGCGCAGCCTGGTGGACGATGGCGCGCGCATCGACGTGGCCGGGGCCCTCGGGGTCAAGGTGGCGATGGAAAGCAATGTCATCAAGATCAATGTGCAGGGCAACGAACAGCGCGATGCGGCCGGCAACCGTGACAAGGGCGGCCTGATCAACCGCGATGTGTGGGTGGACGTGCGTGAGCTGGTGCATGTCGAGAAGGGCATCAACGGCTATGCCAGCGAGCGCTGGTACACCGCCGGTGGCCTGCTCGAGGTGGGCGGTTACCTGGGCACGCGCAACCACAGCGTCGGCGAGTGGATGGCCCAGGGCGGCACGGTGACCTTTACCGGCCAGGACCTGGTGACTCGCGCCGGTGCCGAGATCAACCTGTCCGGCGGCACCCTGGCGGTGCAGGACGGCTACATCCGCCAGAGCTGGCTGCGCGGTGAGGACGGCCGCCTTTACGAACTGTCGAGGGCCCCGGGCGACCTGCTCTACAACGGCCTCTACAACGGCTACGAGGCGCACAGCGCGCGCTGGGACCAGACCCGCACCTTCTACAACCCGCTGATTGCCCCCGGTCAGCGTTACGAGCAGGGTTATACCGTGGGCCGCGACGCCGGCAGCCTGGTGGTGGCGACCCAGAGCGCGCTGCTCGATGGCCAACTGATCGGCCAGACCTGGCAGGATGAGCGCCAGGTGCAGGCGCCGGTACGCGGGCGCGACGGCTATCGCCAGGTACACACTGCCCGGGCCCAGGGCGCGCAACTGGTGATCGGCCAACAGCTGCCCGGCTACCTCAGCGACGCCAAGGAGCTCGGCTTCAGCCTGACCCCGGTCATGCAGCAGGTGCTGATACGCCAGGGCGCCGGGGGGCAGAGCGCCGACGTCGGCCTGCAGGCACCGTTGGCTGAGCGGCGCCGTGGCCAGCTGGCAATCGACAGCGACTGGCTCAACGGATTGGAGCTAGGTGGTTTGAGTGTTGCCGCCCAGCGGCGCATCGAGGTCGATGATGCCGTGCGTCTGGCCGATGGCGGCAGCCTGACCCTCTATGCCCCGCAAGTCCAGGTCAATGCCGACCTGACCGCCAGGGGCGGGCAGATGGCCTTGGGCGATGTGCTCCGCCAGCGTGTTCTCGCCAGCCTGCAGGACCAGGCGCTGGCCACCCCGGCAGGGCTGCGCGCGCAGGTCGGCGTGGGCGCCGGGGTGCGCCTGGATGTCAGCGGTCTGCGCAGCGAGGGCATGGACTCAGGCGAGCGCGCCTGGCGCAACGGTGGCAGCCTGAGCCTGCGCAGCAGCGGCGATGTGCTGCTGGACAGCGGCAGCGTGATGGACGTGTCCGGCGGCGTGGTACGCGGCGAAGCCAACCGCCTGCTCGGTGGCAGTGGCGGCAGCCTGACCTTGCACAGCAGCGCGTTGAACAGCGCCGGGACCGGGCGGATGCGCCTCGACGGTGAGCTGCGCGGTTACGGCAGCAGCGGTGCGGGCACCCTGACCGTGGCCGCCGAGCGGGTGAGCGTGGGGGGGAGCGCGCAGGGCGAGACCGGCGTGCACCTGGCCGAGGACTTCTTCAACCGTGGTTTCGCGCATTACGCCATCACCGGCAACCATGGCCTGAGTGTGGCCGCCGGCAGCCGTATCGACGTCACCCGGCCGGTGGAGCAGCTCGACGCCAGCCGGCCGCTCGGCGATCCGGCGCTGATCGTGTTGGCGCCGCCGTTGGCGCAGAACGCGGTGGCCGGCAAGCTGGAGCCGCGCGCCGGCGCGAGCCTGGCCTTGGCGGCGGGAGACAGCCGCTTCGACCAGGCGAGCCGTGAAGCGGCGGTGCTTGAGGTCGGGCGCGGCGCGACGATCAGCGTCGACCCCTTGCAGTCCATCAGCCTGACCAGCACCGCGCAGTTGAGCCTGAACGGTACCCTCAATGCCTGGGGCGGCAGTGTCAGCCTGCTGCAGCAATGGTTGCCGACCATGGACTCCGGGGTGACGGAAGGGGCGCACCAACGCTCGATCCGCCTGGGTGACCAAGCCCTGATCGATGTGTCCGGGCGGGCGTTCAGCGCCCTGGATGCGCAAGGTCGCCGTTATGGGCGGGTCGACGCTGGCGGCAGCATCGTCATCGGCGGGCAGATCGACCATGACCAAGGTACCAGCAACGGCGCCTACCTGTTCCTGGACATGGCCGAGGGCGCTCGCCTGCGCGCCGATGGTGCCCAGGCCACGCTGGATATCCGTGGCCAGGGGCCGCTGGCCATGGCCAGCAACGGCGGGCGCATCAGCCTGGCGTCGAGCCACGGGCTGCGCCTGAACGGCAGCTTCAGCGCTGCTTCCGGTGGCCTTGGCGCCGCAGGCGGCAGCCTGGAGGTGGCGCTGGATAGTGGTCTCTACCTCAACGGTAGCCTGGTCGACGGAGTCAAGGCTCCCCGCGAGCTGGTCCTTGCCCAGGGCGCGGCCAACGTCGAGGACGGCCCGCTGCGCTATGGCCAGGGACGGCTCGACGTCGCCAGGATCAACGCAGGGGGCTTCGACAGCCTCTCGCTGCTCAGCGACGGCGTGGTGGCGTTCGACGGCGACCTCGACCTGCGCATGGCCCGCGGCCTGCAGCTGTACACCGGCTCGCTGGTGCTGGCCCAAGGGAGCGCCGGCGACGCCCGCGTCCACCTGCAGGCGCCCTATGTGCGGCTTGCCGGCAGTAACCATCGCAGCGCCGACCAGGCGACCCGGCCGACCCTCAAGGGTGGGCTGTCCACGCAAGGCAGCGCGGCGCTGTTGCAGGTCGACGCCCACCTGCTGGACCTGCGTGACGCCGTGACCCTCGGCGCCCATGGCAGCCTGGCGCTGGCCGCCGGTGGCGTATTGGACTTCGACCGCCGTGGTTTTGCCCTTGGCAGCCTGCGCAGCCAGGGCGACCTGCGGGTACTGGGCAAGGTTGGCGAAGGCACCGACAGGACCTTGCTGCGCAGCAATGCCGACCTGGAACTGCTCGCTGCGCAGATCTACCCGACCACCGGCGCCTTCGGCCAGATCGAGACGGGCAGCGACGCCACCTTGCGCATCGGCAGGGCCGGGCAAGGCACACCCGACCAGCCGTTCTCGGTGTTCGGCCGGCTGGCGCTGGTCGCCGGCAGGGTCGAGCAGGGCGGTGTGCTGCGCGCGCCCCTGGGCGGGTTGTCGCTGGGGCAGGAAACGGGGGGCACCAAGTCCGTCACCCTGCTGCCGGGCAGCATCACCTCGGTCAGCGCGGCAGGGCTGGTCATGCCCTACGGCGGGACGGTGGATGGCCTGAGCTACCTGTTCGCAGGCCAGGCGGTGAAGCTGCTGGGCGCGGCGGGTGACAGCCTGTATGGGGTATCGCTCAACGGCAAGTCCATCGACATCCGCCAGGACGCGCTGATCGACCTGTCCGGAGGCGGCACGTTGACCGGCGCCGGCTTCGTCTCCGGGCGTGGCGGCTCCACCGACGCCCGCTACCACCCGCTGATGCAACTCGATGGCGAGGGGCGCCTGGTCCTGCCCACGCTGGGCAGCAACCCGGTCTACGCCATTGTGCCGAGCTTCACCGGCCCTTATGCGCCGGTGACCGGCGAGGCCGGCGTGACGGCGCCGGGGATCGGCCAGCAGATCACCCTGGATGGCAGCGTTCCAGGCCTGGCGGCGGGCACCTACACCTTGCTGCCGGCCAGCTTTGCGCTGCTGCCGGGGGCGTTCAGGGTCGAGCTCAATGGCCTGGCCATGGCCGGGGGCAGCGCTGCCAGCCTGGCGATGCGCAACGGCTCCTGGACTACCACGGGCAGCCTGTCGGTGGCCAACACCGGTATCCGCCAGCCGCTGTCGAGCCAGGTGATCCTGACCTCGGGCGACGTGCTGCGGCGCTATTCGCAGTACAACGAAACCTCCTACGCTGCGTTCGCCCGTGCCGATGCCGTGGCCAAAGGCGTGCCGCGCGCGGCGATCGAGGCCGATGGCAAGTGGCTGAACCTGCGGGTGCAGGGCAACAACGAGGCCGGCAGTACCTTGCGCGTCGCTGGTCGGGTGAACTTCGCCGCCGCCGAAGGCGGTCATGCCGGCAGCGCGGCGGTGTTCGGCGCCCGTGGTTTCGAAGTGGTGGCCGATGGTGGCGCCGGCCAGGCCAGTGGCGAGAACATCGCGGTGTTGTCGGCCCGCGAGCTCAATGCCCTGCAGGCACCCCGGCTGACCTTGGGCGGCCGCGCCAATGTGCTCTACGGCCAGGGCGGCAACCAGATGACCTTCCTCGAAGGCACCAGTGATATCTGGTTGCGTTCGGGGGCGGTGCTGCAGGCCGGTGAAGTGTTCCTGACCAACAACGACCCGCGTGGCGGCATCGTCGTCGAGCAGGGGGCCGGGATCGTCACCCTTGGCCGAGGCGCGGTGCCGTTCGATGCCAATGACGGCTACTTCATCAACAGCAACGGCCGTGCCTTGCTGGCGGTGTCCAATGGGCGGCTGGATGTGGTGTCGTCGCAGTTCACCAGCAGCTGGTCGCCGGGCTCCATCCTGATTGGCGGTTGCAGCGCCGGCGGTTGCCAGGGCACCACCCGGCTGTATTCGGACGGCTCGTTGTTCGCCGCCACCGACAAGACCTTCAGCCTCGATGACGGGGTGGCCTTCGGGACCCGGCACCTGGGCCTGGCGGTCGGGCGGATCAACGTCGGCAGTGCCGACGCGCTGGCTCGCGCCCTGGCGGACGGCGTGCTGGGCCAGGGCCTGACCCTCAACCAGCAGGTGCTCGACCGCCTGCTGCAGGGCAGCCCGGCCGAGGCTGTGCCGGCACTGGAGACCCTGACCCTGGCGGCGTCCGACTCGCTGAACTTCTTCGGCACCACGGCGCTCGACACCTACGACCCGGTCACCGGCAAGAACCGCCTGCAGGCGCTGGTGCTCGGCGTGCCGGCCATCTATGGCCATGGCCAGGCCGGCGACCGGGCGACCATTCGCACCGAACGGCTGATCTGGAGCGGCACGCGTAACGCCGCGGGAGCGCCGATCGCGGGCGGGGCCGGCAGTGGCGATGGCCTGCTGGCAATCCGTGTCAAGGACCTGGAGTTCGGTTACGGCACCAACAGCCAGCCCGATGGCAGCGCCGACATGGCGCGCCAGACCCTGGGCTTCAGCCGCGTGGAACTGCACGCCAGCCATCAGGTGAGCGCCAACCACAAGGGCAGCCTGCTTGTCCACCACCGCCGTGGCGACTACCAGGCCAACGGCAGCTTCGCCTATAGCGGTGGTGACCTGCTGGTGGACACACCGCTGTGGACCGGCAGCGCCGGCTCGCTCAATCGTATCGAGGCCGGTGGCACCCTGCGCGTGCAGGGCGGCGGTGGCTTGCTTGCCAGCGGCCGTCAGGCCCTGGGTGCCGAGCTGAGCCTGAAGGCGCGGCAACTGCTGGTCGATGGCACCTTCAGCCTGCCCAGCGGCCGCCTGACCCTGCAGGCGCTGGACGACCTGCGCCTGGGCGACGCCGCGCGGCTGGACCTGGCCGGGCGTACCTTGACCCTCAATGACGTGACCCAGCACAGCTGGGGCGGCGAGCTGGTGCTGGGCAGCCAGTTCGGCAATATTCACCAGGCCGCTGGCGCGTTGATCGATCTCAGTGTCCGCGGCAACCGCGCCGGGCGCCTGACGGCCATCGCCCTGGGCGAGCAGGGCGGGCGCATCGAGCTGCTCGGCCAGATCCTCGGCGCGGCCAGTGGCCGTTACGACGCTGCTGGCACGCAGGTCCCGTACGCGGGCGGGGTGGTCGATATCCGCGCCCGGCAGCTGGACGACTTTGCCGGCCTCAACCAGCGCCTGAACCGCGACCAGGTGTTCGGTGCGCGCAGCTTCCAGATCAAGCACGGCGACCTGGTGATCGGCGATGAGCTCAAGGCCCAGCAGATCAACGTGTCGCTGGACAACGGGCAGCTCACGGTCAACGGCCACGTCGATGCCAGCGGCGAGCAGGTCGGCAGCATCCGCCTGGCCGCCAATCGAGGCCTGACCCTGGGCGCCGGAGCCTTGCTTGACGCCCATGGCAGTGTGCTGCGGGTCGACAGCTACGGCGCAATTATCGATGCGCCGAACCGTGCCGTGGTCGAGCTCAACAGCGGCCAGGGCCAGTTGACCCTGGCCAGCGGCGCACGCATCGACCTGCGCCACGGCATCGCCTCCGGGCAGGGCGATGGCCGCCAGCGCGGCACCCTGGAGCTGATCGCCCCACGCCTGGGCGGCGATACGGCGGGCGACATCGCCATCGACGTGCGTGGTCCGGTGGACATTCTCGGCGCGCGCTCCATCGCCGTGATCGGCAACCAGCGCTACACCGACGCGGCGCCGGGCGGCACCTCGGCCAGTGGCCGGCCGATCCAGGTCATCGACCAGGACTACTTGACCCGCAAGCACGACCTGAGTGTGCTGTTCATCGACAACCTGCTGCGCAACCGCGAGCTGCTCGACGTGCGCCTGGCCGGGCTGAACAATGCCCGCTACGCCCAGGCCCTGCACCTGCGCCCGGGTGTGGAGATCGCCACGGTCGATGCCGGCACCGACCTGGTGGTGCAGGGTGACCTGGACCTGTCCGGCCACCGCTACGCCAGCCTCAACCCGCTGACGCCGAAGACTGGCGTTTACGGTTCGGGCGAGGTAGGCAACCTGGTGCTGCGCGCCGGCGGCAACCTGGAGGTGTATGGCAGCATCAGTGACGGCTTCATGCCGCTGGACCTGGCCAGCGACGAAGCGCGCATGGACGGCAAGGGCTGGTTGCTGCTGCCCGGCAAGCAGCCGTTCGACAGCGACCTGGTGATCCCGCGCAGCGGCGTGGAGCTTGCCGAGGGCACGCAGTTCCCCGAAGGCAGCCTGCTCAACTTCGACCTGCCGTTCGCCGCCACCACCTTGCCGGCCAACCTGCGCCTGCCCAGCGCCATGAGCCTGTCGGCGCCGCTGACCCTGCCCGCGGGCACGGTACTCGAGGCCGCGGTACGTGACGCTGGCGGCAACTTGTTGTACGCCGCCGGCACGCTGCTGCGCGAGGCGGTCACCCTGGGTTCGGGCACGCACCTGGACGCCGGCAGCCGCCTGCCAGTCAGCGTGGCTGTGCAGGGTGGTATCTGGAGCAAGGGCATTGCCCTGCCCAGTGGTGGCCTCACCCAAGGCAGCGCGCTTACCCTGGCCGTGGGCTCGCGGCTGCCGGCGGGCACCGATGTCAAGCTCGCCGCAGGGGTCGACCTGATCGAGCTGCGCCCCGCAAGCAATGGCCAGCAGGGGCGTAACTGGGCGCTGGCGCAGATGTTGCCGGCAGGCTCGCAGTCGTGGTCGATGCGCCTGGTCGCCGGCGCCGACCTGGACGCCGCCGACAGCCGCATCACGCGTCCCGACATCGATGCCGGCGTGCTACGCCTGGCCGACCTGCACTACATCGCGCAGCAGAAGCGCAGCGGGGGCGGGGCTGGCGGTACCGGCATGGTCTGGGGGCCGGACAACACCTACGGCATGGAACCCGGTACCCCGGTCGCCCCCGAGGACCTGGCGTTGTGCGACATCGCCGGTTGGTGCGAGCCGGCGGTGAAGAGCATCAAGGTGTGGGGCCCCGACAACACCTACGGCATGGAACCGGGCACGCCGGTGGCGCCCGAGGACCTGGTGTTGTGCGACATTGCCGGCTGGTGCGTGGACCAGGCGCCGGGGGGCAAGAAAATCTGGGTCTGGGGGCCGGACAACACCTATGGCATGGAGCCCGGCACCCCGGTGGCCGACGCCGACATGGAGCTGTGCTCGATCCCTGGCTGGTGCGTGGAGATCGACGCGCCGACCGAGCCCGAGCGTATCGAGGTCACGCCGCAGACCCTGATGTTCAGCGTGTTGCGCACGGGTACCGGCGACCTTGACCTGCTCAGCGCCGGTGACTGGCGCATGGACTCGCTGTTCGGCGTCTACACCGCCGGCACCCAGGCGCCGTCGCTGTGGCGCGACGGCGTCGATCCGCATCAGCTGGCCCGTGGCCGGCTGGCCGATGGCAGCTTGCTCGGCAGCGCCGGCGCGCCCTATGAGGCGTTGACCGAAAGCCTGTACCGCGCCTGGTATCCGGAGCAGGGCGGCAACCTGCGGATCACGGCCGGGGGCGATCTTACCGGCAACCTGGTGGCGAGCAAGACCGGCGGCGCCCTCTCCAGGCCGCAAGTAGCATCGGCCGCGGTGGGCAACTGGCTGTGGCGCCAGGGCCAGACCAGTGCCGATACCCCGGCGGCGTGGTGGGTCAACTTCGGTACCTTCGCCCAGCAGCCCCAGGCCTCGGTGGCCGAACCTTGGCTGGTGGGCTTCACCGGCATCGGCACCCTGGGTGGTGGCAACCTGGACGTCGGCGTGGGTGGCTCGGCCGGCCTGTTGCAGGCCAGCAACACCGCGGGCGTCGAGGCCGAGCGCAGTCAGGGCCTGAACCTGGTGGTCGGCGGCAGCGGCCGGATCGCCGAGGATGGTCGCCTGGTGCAGACCGGCGGCGGCGACCTGAACCTGCGGGTGGCCGGTGGCATCAACCCGGCGTCCGCGGCCCTGGAGATGGCGCGGGTCACCCCCGACCTGGGCGGCACGCTGGTCAACCTTCGCGGTGCCCTGAATGTCCAGGCGGGCAGCGTCGGGGTGGTCAGGCAGGTGTATGGCAGCAGCTTTGCCTTCAATGACAGCAGCGAGTCGCGCGCCTACGACCCGTATACCTCGACCAAGGCCGCGGCACTGGGTGGCCTGACGCTCATGCCCGGTGATGCCGCGGTGCGCCTGGACAGCCGCGGCGACCTGGTGGTACAGGGTGTCGGTGACCCGGGCCGGGTGCCGCAGTTCAACATGACCGGCTTCCTCGGCGACAACGGTGTGCGCTACACCGGGCAGGGCAACAGCTGGTTCTCGTTGTGGCGCGAAACCACCGCCGTGGACATGCTCGCCCTGGGCGGCAATGTCACGCCGGTGAGCTTCGATGAGCTGCGTCCGGGCCGCAACCTGCCGCTCTACGGTGGCCGTCTGTTCTACCCGACGGCGCTGCGGGTGACGGCGGCCAACGGCAGCCTGTACTACGGCGGTTCGGCCAGCGAGCGCGGCATCGCCACCTCCGCCTATTCGCTGATGACCGCGCCCTCGGCGCGCAGCGACCTGCAGTTGATCGCTGGTGAGTCGATCTATGCCGGCGGCTATGTGATCAGCCAGGCGGGCACCGACACCTCGGCCATCGCCACGCCGCAACGGCCGGCAATGCTTGGCCAGGACTTCTCGTACGTGTACCGGGCCAGCAACCTGAGCGCGGATATCGCCGCGAGCCTGGATGCGTCGCCACTGTTCACCTACGGCCTGAACACCTACAAGGCCGGGTCGCGGCCGCAGACACCGGCGCGCTTCTATGCCCTGGCCGGGGATATCGTCGGCTTGAACAGCGGCGAGATCATCGAGTACCAGCAGACCGGGCTCAAGCTGTACCAGGGCGCGGGGCCGGTGCGGGTGATGGCGGGGCGCGACATCGTCAACGCCGGCAAGGCGCTGGGTGTCGAGCGCTTCGGCGCGCCAGGCATGGTGGCGGGGGACCAGGGCAACGTCTATTCCTCGGGCAACCTGGTCATCCATGGCGATGCCCTGGATGTCTCGCTGATCAGTGCCGGGCGCGACATTCGCCTGAGCACCTTCAATGTCGCCGGCCCTGGCCTGCTGGAAGTGGTCGCCGGGCGCAACCTGTTCCAGTCCGGCCAGGGCGTGGGCTCGGCTTATCAGGAGGCGGCGATCAACAGTGTCGGTCGGGTCGATGGCAGCGGTGGCGGTAACGACGGCGCGGCCATCGCCATCGTTGTCGGCGCCGGCAAGACCGGGCCGAACTATACCCGCCTGCTCGGGCGTTACCTGGGCACGGAGCAGACCCCGACGGACCAGCCGTTCAAGGTCTACGACCAGGAGCTGCAGGCCTGGCTGCGCGAACGCTTCGGCTTCATCGGCGACAACGCCGCAAGCCGTGCCTATTTCGCCGCCTTGCCCGCCGAGCAGCAGCGCATCTTTGCCCGGCAGGTCTACTTCAGCGAGCTGCGTGAAGGCGGGCGCGAGTACAACGACCTCAACGGCCCGCGTACCGGCAGCTACCTGCGCGGTCGCCAGGCGATCGCCGCGTTGTTCCCCGACAAGGACGTGGCTGGCAATTCGATCCGCTACGACGGCAGCGCCACCTTCTATGGCGGCGCGGGTATCCACACCGATTTCGGCGGTGGCATCCAGGTGCTGACCCCGGGTGGCCAGCAGGTGTTCGGCATCGAGGGCGAAGCGCCGCCGTCCACCGCCGGGGTGATCACCCAGGGCAGCGGCGATATCCAGCTGTACTCGCAGGGCAGTATCCTGCTCGGCCAGAGCCGGATCATGACCACCTTCGGCGGCTCGATCCTCGGCTGGTCGGCCCAGGGCGACATCAACGCCGGTCGCGGCTCGAAGACCACCGTGGTGTACACGCCGCCCAAGCGCACCTACGACCTTTGGGGCAACGTCGGCCTGGCGCCGAGCGTGCCGAGCACCGGTGCCGGTATCGCCACGCTCAACCCGATTGCCGAGGTGGCGCCGGGGGATATCGACCTGATCGCACCGTTGGGCACCATCGATGCCGGCGAGGCGGGGATCCGCGTGTCGGGCAACGTCAACATCGCCGCGCTGCAGGTGGTCAACGCTGCCAACATCCAGGTCCAGGGCGATGCCAAGGGCATGCCGGTGGTGGCCGCGGTGAATACCGGGGCGATAGCTTCGGCCAGCGCCGCGGCGTCGTCGGCGAGCCAGGCGGCCGAGGAGGCGGGCCGCCAGCAACAGGCCGCGTCGCGCCAGCGCCTGCCGTCGGTGATCACCGTGCAGGTGCTGGGCTTCGGTGGCGAGCGGCTGGTGCCGGGGCAGGACGGGGCGAGCCTCAACCCGCAGTACAACCGCCAGAGCCCGGTGCAGGTGCTGGGCGCGGGGGCGCTGGATGAGCGGGCCAAGGCGCAATTGACCGAGGAGGAGCGGGGCAACCTGTTGCTGTGAGGGGCCGCGCCACGGCCCCTGGTTGGCTCAATGCGCCCCGGCGCCCTTGCTCAGGTCGCTCTCGGCCCAGTCGGTGTAGATGCATGCATCCGCCACGGCCCAGCGCACCCTGACCTGGTCGCCCGGCTGCATGGGCATGCCCGCGGCGGACAGCGCCTTGACCGTCAGCGCCGTGCCGCCCTGGGTGACCACATGGCAGGTCTGGCTTTCGCCGAGGAACAGCAGCTCTGCGACCGTGGCGGTGACTTCGTTCCAACCTGCCGGCAAGGGTTCACGCGCCGCCTGTTCGACGGTCAGCGCCAGGGCTTTTTCCGGGCGCACCATGATCAGCGCTTCCTGGCCGTTGGCCAGGCCCGGGGTCAGGCGCACCGTTACCGGCTGGCCCTCGAAGTGCCCGGCGCCGTTGCCGCTGGCAGTGAAGCGCAGGAAGTTGGAGTTGCCCAGAAACGAGGCGACGAAGGCATTCGGCGGGTTCTGGTAGAGGTCGTAGCCGGTGCCCAGGCCGACGATGCGGCCATGGCTGAAGATGGCGATGCGCTGGGACAGGCGCATTGCCTCCTCCTGGTCGTGGGTCACGTAGACGATGGTGATGCCCAGGCGCCGGTGCAGTTGGCGCAGTTCGTCCTGCAGGTCTTCGCGCAGCTTCTTGTCCAGTGCGCCGAGCGGTTCGTCCATCAGCAGGATGCGCGGCTCGTACACCAGCGCGCGGGCGATCGCCACGCGCTGCTGCTGGCCGCCGGACATCTGCGAGGGCTTGCGGTGGGCGAAGGGTTCCAGGCGTACCAGCTTGAGCATCGCCTCCACGCGCTTGCGGGTCTCGTCGGCGCCGAGCTTGCGGATGGCCAGGGGGAAGCCGATGTTGTCGCGCACGTTCAGGTGCGGGAACAGCGAGTAGCGCTGGAACACCATGCCGATGTCGCGCTTGTGCGGCGGCACGCTGACCAGCGACTGGCCGTCGACGAGGATCTCGCCGCTGCTGGGCGTTTCGAAGCCGGCCAGCATCGACAGGGTAGTGGACTTGCCCGAGCCGCTGGAGCCGAGGAAGGTGAGGAACTCGCCGTCCTGGATCTCCAGGTCCAGGTTGTCCACGGCGGTGAAGTCGCCGTAGTGCTTGTTCAGGCCGCGCAGACTGACCAGGGTCTGGTTGCGGGTATCGTCTTTGATCACTGCACTCATTGTCATTGTCTCCGGGCAGTCAGGCGTTTTCGGCGCGCCGGCGCAGGGCGGCGGCAATGAACATCACAAGCAGGGACAGGCCAATCAGCAGCGTCGAGGCCACCGCGATCACCGGGCTCAGGTCCTGGCGCAGGGTGGTCCACATCTTCACCGGCAGGGTCTGCAAGTCGGGGCTGGCCATCATCACGCTCAGCACCACCTCGTCCCACGACACCAGGAAGGCGAACAGGCCGCCGGCGATCATCCCCGGGCGAATCGCCGGGAAGGTCACCTTGAAGATCGCCTGCAGGCGCGAGGCGCCGCAGATCACCGCGGCGTCCTCGATGGACTGGTCGAACAGCTTGAGCGAGTTGATGATCGAGATGATGGTGAAGGGCAGGGCGACGATCACATGGCTCACCACGAAGGCGAACAAGGTGCCGGTGTAGCCCAGCTTGAGGAACAGCGCGTACACCGCCACGGCGATGATCACCAGGGGCACGATCATCGGCATGGTGAAAAGCCCGTACAGCAGCTCGCGGCCCGGGAACCGACCGCGCACCAGGGCAAAGGCGGTGGGCAGGCCGAGCGCCACGGCGGCGAAGGTGGTGAGCAGCGCCACCTTGAGGCTGGCCAGCGCCGCGTCCATCCACTCGGGGTTGGCGAAGAACTGCGCGTACCACTTGAAGGTCCAGCCCGGTGGCGGGAACACCAGCCACTGTGACGAGCCGAACGACAGCAGGATGATGAACACCACCGGCAGCAGCAGGAAGGCGGCGATCAGCCCGGTGGTCAGGTACAGCCCGGTGCGCAGCGGGCGACCCATGGCATTGGGGGAAAGCAGCATGGCGGTTTACCTCGCGTTGCCGACCGGAGACTCCGGCTGCAGCTTCAGGTACAGGTAGAAGAGCACCAGGGTGATCACCACCAGCAGCGCGGCGGCGGCGCTGGCCAGGCCCCAGTTGAGGAACGACTGCACCTGCTGGATGATGAACTCGGGCAGCATCATGTTCTGCGCGCCGCCGAGCAGGGCCGGTGTGACGTAGTAACCGAGCGACATGACGAACACCATCAGCGCGCCGGAGAACAGCCCCGAGCGGCACAGCGGCAGGAACACCTTCCAGAAGTTGGTCCAGGGGCTGGCGCCGCATATGGAACCGGCCTGCAGCACCATCGGGTCGATGGCGTGCATGGTCGCCTGCAACGGCAGGACGATGAACGGGATCATGATGTAGCTCATGCCGATCACCACGCCGGTGAGGTTGTGCACCATCTCCAGCGGGGCGTCGATGATGCCCATGGCCATCAACGCCTTGTTGATCACCCCCGAGCTCTGCAGCAACACCAGCCACGAGTAGGTGCGCGCCAGCAGGCTGGTCCACATCGACAGCAGCACGATGTTCAGCAGCCAGCGCCCCCAGCCCTTGGGCACCAGGGTGATTGCCCAGGCCAGCGGGAAGCCCAGCAGCACGCTGATCAGGGTGACCAGGCCGGCCACCGAGAAGGTGTTGAACAGCACCCGGGCATAGGCCGAGTTGGCGAACAGCTGCGCATAGTTGCCAAGGCCCGGCTCGGGCTCCAGCACCCCGCGCAGCAGCAGGCCGACCAGCGGGGCGAAGAAGAACAGGCCGAGGAACAGCAGCGCCGGCAGCAGGTTGCGGCTGCCGCGCCAGCGTTGGCTGATGGGCGGGCGACGCTCGGCCGCCCCGGGAGCGCCGGTGCCGCTGGGGGCACCTTGCGCGTTGTGCAGGGCATTGATGGCGACTTTCATTTGACCAGCCACTCATTCCAGCGGGCGGCGATGGCCTGGCCGTTCTTCGCCCAGTAGGCGAAGTCCAGGGTCACCTGGTCCTGGGCGTAGGCGGTCGGCAGGTTCGGCGCAAGGTCTTTGTCGAGCTTGGCCACGCTGTCGACGTTGACCGGGGCATAGGCGGTCTTGTTGGCGAACTCGGCCTGGCCTTCGGCGCTGCTGGCGTTGGCCAGGAACTTCATGGCTGCGTCCTTGTTCTTCGCGCCTTTGGGGATGACCAGGAAATCGGCCATGACCAGGTTCTGCTTCCAGCTCACGCCGACCGGCGCGCCGTCCTGCTGCAAGGCATACACGCGGCCGTTCCAGAACTGCCCGAGCGAGGCTTCACCCGAGGCCAGCAGTTGCTGCGACTGGGCGCCGCCGCCCCACCAGACGATGTCTTTCTTGATGGTGTCGAGCTTCTTGAAGGCGCGGTCCAGGTCCAGCGGGTAGAGCTTGTCGGGCGCCACGCCGTCGGCCAGCAGGGCCAGTTCGAGCACGCCGGGGCTGGGCCACTTGTACAAGGCGCGCTTGCCGGGGTAGGTCTTGGTGTCGAACAGGGCGGACCAGTCCACCGGCTTGTTGGCGCCGAGCTTGCCCTCGTTGTAGCCGAGCACGAAGGAGAAGAAGAACGAGCCGACGCCATGGTCGGAGACGAAGCGCGGGTCGATCTTGTCGCGCTGGATCTGTTTGAAATCGAGGGGTTCGAGCAGGCCTTCGCTGGCGGCGCGCAGGGCGAAGTCGGCTTCGACATCGACCACGTCCCACTGCACGTTGCCGCTCTCGACCATGGCCTTGAGCTTGCCGTAGTCGGTGGGGCCGTCCTGCACCACCTTGATGCCCGACGCCTTGCTGAAGGGTTCGGCCCATGCGGCCTTCTGCGCATCCTGGGTGGTCCCACCCCAGCTGACGAAGTTCAGGCTGTCGGCCGCCTGGGTGGCCTGGCAGGCCAGGGTCAGCAGGCTGGCGGACAGCACTGCGGTTACTCGTTTGCTCAACAGCATGGTTACGCCCTCGTTGCTTTTGTTATTCGAGGCGGGCTTCTGTCGCCCGCCAATCATGTTCGGGGAGCAGCGTCAAACGGGTGGAGCATGGCCGTCATGTCAGTGTAGGTGCGGCCGGCAGAATTCAAGGTCTACGGAATGTCATATTATGGTATTCCAAACTTTTCGCAAGAGGTCGGCGCTGACCGGCCATCACTCCGCGTGGCGACAGGACCGTTTTGCGGCCCATCGCCGGCAAGCCGGCTCCCACAGATACGGCGCGGGTCTCAGGAATTGCGAGGTCCCTGTGGGAGCCAGCTGACAGGCAGTGCTTGCAGCCCGTGAAATCAATTGCCCTCGAACGGAATGCTCTGCACCACCTCCAGCTCGTACCCGGCCAGCCCCGCGTACTTGAGTGGCGGCCCCAAGTGACGCAGCTTGCCCACGCCCAGGTCCTGGAGAATCTGCGCGCCGGTGCCGACCTCCGAGTAGACCTTCGACTGGCCGCGCTGGTAGGGCCGTACTGGCTGAGTCAATTGCGGCACGCGTTCGAGCAAGGCTTGGGAGGATTCATGGTTGGCCAGGATCACCACCACCCCGGCACCTTCTTCGGCGACCTTCTGCAGCGCCGCCCACAGCGTCCAGTTGGCTGGGCCTGCATACTCGGCGCCGACCAGATCGCGCAGCGGGTCGATCACATGCACGCGCACCAGGGTGGGCTGCTCGCGGTGGATCTCGCCCATGACCATGGCCATGTGCACGCCGCCTTCGATGCGGTCTTCGTAGGTCACCAGGCGGAACGTGCCGTGCACCGTGGGCAATGCACGTTCCCCGATGCGCTTGATGGTCTGCTCGGTACTCAGCCGGTAGTGGATCAGGTCGGCGATGGTGCCGATCTTGATGCCGTGGCGGGCAGCGAACACTTCCAGGTCCGGCCGGCGGGCCATGCTGCCGTCGTCATTGAGTACCTCGACGATCACCGAAGCGGGGCCGAAGCCTGCCAGGCGGGCCAGGTCGCAACCGGCCTCGGTGTGCCCGGCGCGGGTCAGCACGCCGCCTTCGCGGGCGCGCAGGGGGAAGATGTGGCCTGGTTGTACCAGGTCTTCGGGGCGGGCATCGGCGGCCATGGCCGCAGCGACGGTGCGCGCCCGGTCGGCGGCGGAAATACCGGTGGTCACGCCGCTGGCGGCCTCGATCGACACGGTGAAGGCGGTGCCGAACACGCTGGCGTTGCTTGGCACCATCTGTTCCAGGCCCAGGCGCTGGCAGTGTTCGTCGGTCAGCGTCAGGCAGATCAGGCCACGCGCCTCGCGGGCCATGAAGTTGATGGCCTGGGCGTCGCAGCGCTCGGCGGCGATCAGCAGGTCGCCTTCGTTTTCCCGGTCCTCGTCGTCCACAAGCAGGACCATCCGGCCCTGGCGATAGTCCTCGAGGAGTTCTTCGATGCTGTTGAAGGCCATGTTGCACGCTCATGCTGGTCAAGAAAGTTTTATGGTATACCATAATACGAAAATGACCGTGCAACAGGAGCGCGACGAATGAAGGCCTACTGGATCGCCCACGTGGACGTCACCGACCCCGAGCAATACCTGCAATACACCCAGCGCGCCCCGGCGGCATTCGTCGCCTTCGGCGGGCGCTTCCTGGCCCGGGGCGGGCGTAGCGACGCGCTGGAGGGGCGGGCGACGCCGCAGCGCAGCGTGGTGATCGAGTTCGATTCCTATGAGCAGGCCGTGGCCTGCTATCGCTCGGACCTGTACCAGGAGGCCTGCCGCCATCGCCAAGGTGCGGCGATGGCGCAGGTGATCATCGTCGAGGGGCTCGCGCCCTGATCAGACCCGCAGGTGCGGGCCTTTCTTCTCGGGATTGCTGTCGCTGGGAGTGGTTGGCGGCTTGTCCACTGCGGCCAGTGGTTCGTCCTGCACGGGTTGTTGTTCGGCCGGTTGCTGCTGATTGCGCGTGCGCAGCAACGACAGCAGTACGCCGCCGAGCAACAGCCCGAACGTGACCCCCAGCGAAATCCCGGCCGGTACCTTGCCCACCAGCCCGTGCCAGAAGATCTTGCAGCCGATGAAGATCAGCACCAGCGCCAGCGCGTATTTGAGGTAGACGAAGCGGTGCATCAGCGCCGCCAGGGCGAAGTACAGCGAGCGCAGGCCAAGGATGGCGAAGATGTTCGAGGTGTAGACGATGAACGGGTCCTGGGTGATGGCGAAGATCGCCGGCACGCTGTCGACGGCGAACACCAGGTCGGCCAGCTCGATCAGCACCAGGGCCAGGAACAGCGGTGTGGCATAGCGGATGGCGCGGTCGGTTCCGGGCGGCGTGAGATGGACGAAGAAGTGCCGGCCATGCAGCTGGTCGGTTACCCGCATGTGCCGACGCACGAAGCGCAGCACCGGGTTGATGGCCAGGTCCGGGTGGGCGTCATCCTTGGACAGGGCCATCTTCACCCCGGTGAACAGCAGGAAGGCGCCGAAGATATACAGCACCCAGGCAAAGTGCTGCACCAGTGCGGCGCCCACGCCGATCATGATCGCCCGCAGCACCACTACCCCGAGGATGCCCCAGAACAGCACGCGGTGTTGATAGCGGCGGGGGATGGCGAAGAAGCTGAAGATCATCGCCATGACGAACACGTTATCCATCGACAACGACTGCTCGACCAGGAAGCCCGTATAGAACTCCAGCGCCGGCTGTGCCCCGAGTTCATACCAGACCCATACGCCGAACAGCACGCCGACGCTGAAGTAGCCCGAATACAGCAACAGGCTTTCGCGCATCTCGATCTCGCGGTCCTGGCGGTGCAGCACACCGAGGTCGAGGACCAGCAAGGCGATGACGATGGTGATGAAGACCAGCCACAACCAGGCGCTGGTGCCGAGAAAAGGCGTGAAAAGGAATGTGTGCAGAGCCGTCATGAGCCCCTCCTTGATTGTCGACGTTGCATGGCAACAGTGATTCCGACATGGCGGCGCAAACCGTCAGAGGGGCCCGGCATCACATACGGTTGAGCCTAGACGCGGACGCCGGGCTTGCCGAATGGCAGGCTGTTACATTTTTTTGCATGAACCACACTAGGTAGCGGGCGCTGCTTCGGCGGCAACGAGCAGGGTCTGCAAACGCGCCAGCGCCGGTCCTTCATGTTGGCTGTCGAACACCTGCAGCGACACCTCCAGCAGCCCGTGGGGCGAGCGCGATACACGCTGCTCGCAGCGCAAGCGCAGGCGGCCCTGGTCGCATTCGAACTGCCTGACGCCCGGCCTGGCGCTGCCTTCCAGGCGCAGTTCGGCCAGGCGTCCCTGGGCGGCGAGCAAGGCCAGCGCCTTGTCGCGCAACAGCCCGTTCCCTTGGGTCATCAAGCCGCTGGCGCGCACGGCGGCGGCCATGGCCACCGCCACGATGGTCAACGCCACCAGCACTTCGATCAGGGTGAAACCATCCTCGGTGGCACGCACAGGGCACCTTTCGCGCAGGGCAAAGCGGCACTGTAGAGCGGCCCGATGACGCTTTGACGACGCCGACTCCCGAGCTTTTTCAATATCCGTGACATACCGCCTTGCCACAATCGGCCCCCGATTCGAACTCACGCAAGGAATGCCGAGATGCAGATCGCCCGCCGCAACCTTCCCGCCTGCCGTTTGCGCCAGCAGGGCTTCACCCTGATCGAGATCATGGTGGTGGTGGTGATCCTCGGGATCCTCGCGGCGATGGTGGTGCCCAAGGTGCTCGACCGCCCCGACCAGGCCCGCGCCACGGCGGCGCGCCAGGACATCGGCGGGTTGATGCAGGCACTGAAGCTGTACCGCCTGGACAACGGCGCCTACCCGAACCAGAACCAGGGCCTGAAGGTGTTGGTGGAGAAGCCGGCGCAAGCCAAGGATGGCCAATGGCGTGCCTACCTCGACCGCCTGCCCAACGACCCCTGGGGCCGCCCTTACCAGTACCTGAACCCGGGCGCCAACG
Organism: Pseudomonas sp. BJa3; assembly: GCF_026343815.1. Lineage (NCBI taxonomy): Bacteria > Pseudomonadati > Pseudomonadota > Gammaproteobacteria > Pseudomonadales > Pseudomonadaceae > Pseudomonas > Pseudomonas sp. BJa3. The sequence continues at coordinate 49,334 of NZ_JAOXMC010000002.1, forward strand.
GCGAGATCGATGTGTTTTCCCTGGGCGCCGACGGCCAGGCCGGGGGCGATGGGGTGAACGCCGACCTCGGCTCCTGGCAGTTGTGACCGGCCATGGCGCGCCAGGACGGCATGGCCGTGATCAGTGCGCTGTTGATTGCCGCGGTGGTGGCGGTGATCGCCGCAGGCATGATCGAACGCCAGGGGCTGCAGACCCGGCAGGTGGAGAACCGCCAGATGGCGCTGCAGGGGCAATGGGCCCTGGAGGGCGGCCTGCAACTTAGCCGCAGGGTGTTGTTCGAACAACGCCTGCGCGATCCGCTGGTACGTGGCGGCCAACCCTGGACGCGACCGTTGCGCGATGTGCCGTCCGGCAGCGTGCGCTTCGATGGGCAACTGGAGGATGAGCAGGGCAAGTTCAACCTGCGCAACCTGGTGGTCGATGGCCAGGTGGACAGCGAGGCTCTGGCGACCTTCCAGCGTCTGTGCGCGCTGATCGGCATCGGCGAGCGGCTGGCCACGGCCATCGCCGGGCAGGTGATCGACAGCTACCCACAGCGTCCGCCGGTATCCCCCGGCAGTGCCGGTCAAGGCCTGCAAGGCGGCCGTGCGACCTCGCCGGCCGTTGCCGCCGAGGCGTTGCCGGCCAGGCGCCCGATGCTGCGCAGCGTCGATGCCCTGGTCGGGCTCAAGGGCATGGACGCCGAGGCCCTGCAGCGCCTGCGCCGATTCGTCACGGTGCTGCCGGCGATGACCTGGATCAATGGCAACACCGCCAGTGCCGAAGTGCTCGCCGCGCAGGTGCCGGGCCTGCCGCTGCAGCAGGCCATGGCGCTGGTGGCCGAGCGCGACAGTGGGCGCTGGTTCATCAACCGGGGCGATTTCGTCAACCGTTTGCGCATGCCGCAGCTGGCCATGGCCAATGTGCGGGTGGGGATCAACAGCGACTGGTTCCGCCTGCGCGGCCAGGCGCGCCTGGGCAGCCGCGAACTACCCCTGCAGGCGCTGCTGCGCCAGCGCGAGGGGCAGTTGCCGGATGTCATCTGGAGCCGGGTGGGCGCATGAGTACGCTGGTTGATGTGCAGCTGCCGCCGTTGGCGGAGCTGGAGGATGCCTCGCTGTTGGACTACCGCCAGGCCGAGCGTGGCGGCCAGGCCACACGCGGGCAATTGCAGCGCGAGATCAAGGGTGGATCCTGGCGCCTGCACTTGCATGCGCACGACAGCCTGGCCCTGGTCCTGGCCTTGCCACCGCTGACGGGCAAGCGCTTGAGCGCGGCGGTGGGTTGCGCGGTCCAGGGGCTGGTGCTCGGCGATGCCGGGCAGGTCCACGTGGCGCACGGGCCGCGCCAGGCAGATGGGAACGTCGCCGTGGCCTGGCTGGGCCTTGCGCAGATGGCGCGCTTGCAGGCATGGCTGCAGGCCGATGGTATCCGCGTGGCCGGGCTGTTCGCCCGGCAGGAGGATACCGCGTCGTCAGTCGATTTGGCCGGCGGGCTTGCCGGGCCTGTGAAATCGCCAGCGTTGGGACGCACCTTGGCGATCTGGGGCGCGGCGGCAGTGATCTGGTGCCTGGGCTTGAACCTCTATGCCGCGCACCTGGCCGACGAGGGTGAGCAGTTGCGTGCGCACATGGTCGCCCAGGTGCGCATGGCCTTCCCGCAGTTGCCGGTAGTGCTCAACCCCCTGCAGCAGGCACGTCAGCAACTGCAGGCCGGGCAGGGTGGCGCTGGCTCGGGGCTGGCGGTCTTGCTCGACGGCGCCGGCCAGGTCATGCCGTTTTTGGCAGGCAATGTCGAGGCGCTGGATTATCAGGATGGCGTGCTGCGCCTCACTCCCCTGGACGATGGCGGCAAGGCCCCGGCGGACAGTGCCTGGCAGGCCGACCTCGCCGCACGCGGCATCGAAGGCCAGGCCAGTGGGCAAGGCTGGACCCTGCGTGCGGCCAACCCATCCGGCGAGGAGCTGGCCCATGTCGATTAAGACCCGCCTGGGCCTGCTGCGCGGTCAGGCCCGGCAACGCTGGCAAGCCCTGGCCGCGAGGGAGCGTCGTGCGGTCGCCCTGGCAGGCGGCTTGCTCGGCGCGCTGTTCTGCTGGCAGGTACTGGTGCAGCCAGCCCTGGCCCGGATCGACCACTGGCGGGCCGAAACACCCAAGCTGCGCAGCCAGGCGCAGGCGCTCGATGCACTGCTAGGGGAGCACCTGGCACAACGGCCTGCGGATACCGCCCAGGCTTTGCGCCAGAGCCTGGAGCAGGCTGGCCTGCTGGCGCAGTCACAGCTCGACAGCGAGGGCGATACCTGGCACCTGGGCTGGCAGCGGGCCCCCGCAGAGGCGGCCATGGCCTGGTTGCAGTCTGTGCCGCTGCGCCTTGGGCTCGGTGTTGGCCAGCTGACATTGCGCCGGGACCCCGGCGAGCCCGGCAGCCCGGTGACCTTTTCCGGAACCCTTCGCATGACTCAGGCGCATGGCGCTAAGGACCCTTCATGACGTGCCTCCGTTCACCGCGACTGCCGTTCGCGCCCTTGCTCCTGGCCCTGGCACTCAGCGCCTGCGCCAGCGCGCCGAGCGTGCAACGCCCCCTGGCCAGCAGCGAGCTGGGCCGCCCGCTGGCCGAAGCCGGTGCCACGGCGGGCACCCTGGATCACCGCGAACCGCAGAGCCGCCCGCTGCAGCGCCAGTCGCCGCCCCGGGTCGGCCAGCGCCACAGCCGCGCGGTGGCCGCACCCGCGCCGGCCAATCCACTGGGCGACCAGCCGGTACAGCTGAACTTCGTCGATGCCGATATCCAGGCAGTGGTGCGCGGCCTGTCCCGCGCCACCGGTCGCCAGTTCCTGGTGGATCCACGGGTCAAGGGCCAGCTGACCCTGGTTTCCGAAGGCGAGGTGCCTGCCGCCAAGGCTTATTCCATGCTGCTGTCGGCCCTGCGCATGCAGGGCTTCAGCGTGGTCGATGTCGGCGGCGTGGCCCAGGTGGTACCCCAGGCCGACGCCAAGCTGCTTGGCGGCGCGCTGGTGAGCGGTGACCGCGACGCCGGCAACGGCATGGTCACCCGGACCTTCCGCCTGCAGTATGAAAATGCCGTCAACCTCATCCCGGTGCTGCGCCCGATCGTCTCGCCGGACAACCCGATCAACGCCTACCCGGGTAACAACACCCTGGTCGTCACCGATTACGCCGAAAACCTCGAGCGGGTCGCGCAGATCCTTGACCGGGTCGACATCCCCAGCGCCATCGACACCGATGTGGTGGCGATCAACAACGGTATCGCCAGCGACATCGCCAGCATGGTCAACGAACTGCTCGACAGCCAGGGTAGCGACCCGACCCAGAAGATCAGCGTGCTGGGCGATCCGCGCTCGAACAGCGTGGTGATCCGCTCCGGCAGCCCCGAGCGTACCCAGCTGGCCCGTGACCTGGTCTACAAGCTCGACAATGCGCAGAACAGCGCCGGCAACCTGCACGTGGTGTACCTGCGCAATGCTCAGGCCGACAAGCTGGCGCAGAGCCTGCGCGGGCTGCTGACCGGCGAGAGCGACAGTGCCACTGCCGACGGCACGCGTGCGCTGCTCAGCGGTGGCGGCATGCTCACCGCCGGCAGTGGCAACGGCAACGGCGCCAGCACCGGCAACAACAGCGCCACGCAGAACAGCAGTACAACTGGCAGCCAGAACCGCGGCAACAGCCTGGGCGCCGGCAGCACGCCGAACGGTTACGGCGCCAGCGCGCAGCAGAACGACCAGGGCACCGCGTTCTCCGCCGGCGGCGCGACCATCCAGGCCGACAAGACCACCAACACCCTGCTGATTTCCGCCCCGGAGCCGCTGTATCGCAGCCTGCGCGAGGTCATCGACCAGCTTGATCAACGCCGCGCCCAGGTGGTGGTGGAAAGCCTGATCGTCGAGGTCGGCGAGGACGACGCCAATGAGTTCGGCATTCAGTGGCAGGCCGGCAACCTAGGCAAGAATGGCGTGTTCGGCGGTGCCAACCTCGGTGGCAGCGGGTTGGTCAAGGGGCCGAGCAGCATCGATGTGCTGCCCAAGGGGCTGTCGGTGGGCGTGGTCGATGGCACGGTGAAGATCCCCGGCATCGGCGAGGTGCTCGACCTCAAGGTGCTGGCCCGTGCGTTGACCAGCAAGGGGGGCAGCAACGTTTTGTCTACACCCAACCTGCTGACCCTGGACAACGAGGCGGCGAGCATCTTCGTCGGCCAGACCATCCCCTTCGTCAGCGGCCAGTACGTAACCGATGGCGGCGGCAACAGCAACAACCCGTTCCAGACCATCCAGCGCGAGGAAGTGGGCCTGCGCCTGAACGTGCGGCCGCAGATCTCCGAGGGCGGCACGGTCAAGCTCGACGTCTACCAAGAGGTCAGCAGCGTCGACCAGCGTGCCTCCAGTGCCGCCGGCACGGTGACCAACAAGCGCGCCATCGACACCAGCATCCTGCTCGACGATGGCCAGATCATGGTCCTCGGTGGGTTGTTGCAGGACGGCTACACCCAGAGCAACGAGGGCATCCCGTGGCTGTCCGGGCTGCCGGGGGTAGGCGCGCTGTTTCGCAGCGAGCGCCGGGCCAGCACCAAGACCAACCTGATGGTGTTCCTGCGCCCGTACATCGTGCGCGATGCCGCGGCCGGGCGCAGCATCACCCTGAACCGCTACGACTTCATCCGGCGTACCCAGGGCAACCTCAAGCCCGAGCACTCCTGGGCACTGCCGGACATGGACATGCCGCTGCTGCCGCCGGTGGAGCAGGGCGTGCCCGACCAGGGCCGCGCGCGGCCGGTGTCATCGCAGGCGCCACGGGCCTCGATCCGTGCCGTGCCGGTGGACGAGGTGGCCCGTTGAGCCGCCTGCCTTATGCCTGGGCCAAGGCCCAGCGGGTGGTGCTGCAGGCCGATGACGAGGCGAGGGCGGTACTCTCGTGTTGCCCTTCGAGCCCGGGCTGGGCGGTGGCAGAGGTGCGTCGGCGCTTTGGCGCGGTGGCTGTCGAAGCGGTTACCGACGCGAACATGGACGCGTTGCTGGTCAGCGCCTACGCCGATACCGGCAGCGCCGCGGCGGTGGTGGGCGCGGCGGAGAACGAGGTGGACCTCGACCGCCTGCTGCAGGACATCCCGGAAGTCACCGACCTGCTCGAGGCCCAGGACGACGCGCCGGTGATCCGCATGATCAACGCCTTGCTCACCCAGGCGGCCCGCGACCAGGCCAGCGACATTCATATCGAGCCGTTCGAGAGCCACTGCCTGGTGCGCTACCGGGTCGACGGCACCCTGCGCGACGTGGTCTCGCCGCGCAAGGCGTTGCACGGAGCGCTGGTGTCGCGGATTAAGATCATGGCGCAGCTGGACATCGCCGAGAAGCGCCTGCCCCAGGACGGCCGCATCGCCCTGCGCGTGGCCGGGCGGCCCATCGATATCCGCGTGTCCACCGTGCCCACCGGCCATGGCGAGCGCGTGGTCATGCGCCTGCTGGACAAACAGGCCGGGCGCCTGCGCCTGGAGGCGCTGGGCATGGACGCCGCGGTGCTGGCACGGCTGGACCAGTTGATCCGCCAGCCGCATGGCATCGTGCTGGTCACCGGCCCCACCGGCTCGGGCAAGACCACCAGCCTATACGCGGCGTTGGCGCGGCTGGATGCCAGTGTCAGCAACATCCTCACCGTCGAGGATCCGGTGGAATACGACCTGCCGGGGATCAGCCAGATCCAGGTCAACGCGCGTATCGACATGAGCTTCGCCGTGGCCCTGCGCGCCATCCTGCGCCAGGACCCGGACGTGATCATGATCGGCGAGATCCGCGACCTGGAGACCGCGCAGATCGCCGTGCAGGCCTCGCTGACCGGGCACCTGGTGCTGGCCACGCTGCACACCAACGATGCGGTGTCGGCGGTCAACCGCCTGGTCGACATGGGCGTCGAGCCGTTCCTGCTGGCCTCGGCGCTGCTCGGCGTGCTGGCCCAGCGCCTGGTGCGGCGTCTGTGCCCGCACTGCCGCGAGCCCGATCCGGCCACGCCCGGGCAGTACCGGGCGGTGGGCTGCGCGCATTGCAATCACTCAGGCTACAGCGGGCGCACCGGCATCCACGAGCTGTTCTGCGTGGACGACGCAGTGCGCGCCCTGGTGCACCAGGGCGCCGATGAACAGGCCCTGCGCGCCGCCGCCCGGGGTAACGGCATGCGCAGCATGCGCGAGGACGGCCAGCGCTGGGTCGACAGCGGCAGCACCTGCCTGGAAGAAATCCTGCGCGTGACACGGGATACCTGATGAACCGTTACCGCTATGAAGCCGCCGACGCCCAGGGGCATATCATCAAAGGGCTGCTCGAAGCCGACAGTCCGGGCGCCGCGATGGCGCAATTGCGCGGCCTGGGGCTGACTGCGCTGGAGGTCGAGGCCCAGGCCGCTGCCATGCAGGGCGCGGGCCTGTTCAGCGCCCGGCTGAGTGATGGCGACCTGGCCTGGGCCACGCGTCAGCTGGCCAGCCTGCTGGCCGCCGGCCTGCCGCTGGAGGCGGCGCTGGGCGCGACCCTGGAACAGGCCGAGCGCAAGCCTGTGGCGCAGTTGCTGGCGGCAGTGCGCGGCGATGTGCGCAGTGGCATGCGCCTGGCCGACGCACTGGCCGAACGGCCGCGGGACTTCCCCGAAATCTACCGGGCGCTGGTGGCGGCGGGCGAGGAGTCCGGCGACCTGGCCCAGGTAATGGAGCGCCTGGCCGACTACATCGAGGAGCGCAACACCTTGCGCGGCAAGATACTCACCGCTTTCATCTATCCCGGCGTGGTCGGGCTGGTGTCGGTGGGCATCGTCATCTTCCTGCTCAGCTACGTGGTGCCGCAGGTGGTCAGCGCCTTCACCCAGGCACGTCAGGACCTGCCCGGGCTGACCCTGGCGATGCTGGCGGCCAGTGACTTCGTGCGTGAATGGGGCGTGCTGTGCTTCGCCCTGATGGCCGGGGCGTTCTGGGCCTGGCGGGTCTACCTGCGCGCCCCGGCGGCGCGCCTGGCCTGGCACGCCCGGATCCTGCGGCTGCCATTGTTCGGCCGTTTCGTGTTGGGCCTGAACACGGCGCGCTTTGCTTCCACGCTTGCGATCCTCGGCAGCGCCGGGGTACCGCTGCTGCGTGCGCTGGAGGCGGCGCGCCAGACCTTGGGCAACGATCGCCTCGACCAGTGTGTCAGCGAGGCCACCGCACGGGTGCGCGAGGGCGCCGGGCTGGCCTCGGCGCTGGCGGTGGAAAAGGTCTTCCCGCCGCTGCTCATCCACCTGATCGCCAGCGGCGAGAAGACCGGCAACCTGCCGCCGATGCTCGACCGCGCCGCCGACAGCCTGGCCAAGGACATCGAGCGCCGCGCCATGGGCATGACCGCGCTGCTCGAGCCGCTGATGATCGTGATCATGGGGGCGGTGGTGCTGCTGATCGTCATGGCGGTGCTGATGCCGATCATCGAGATCAACCAGCTGGTGCAGTGACCTGCTGCACCACTTCCCACACCTTGTTGGCGAAACCAGTATCAAGAAGGAGGGTTGAGCTGTGAACGCAAGAGGGGGCGGATCTTGGCCGGGTTCTTCCATTCAGCCAAGGCCAGTGGTGTAAAGGCGCCTCCCGCGAGGCGCCTTTGCGGTGCTCAGCTCTCTTCCTTCGGCTGCACCACGATCGCCAGGGCGTCCGGCTCGGGGCCGGCTTTCCAGCGGGCCTTCTCGGTCCAGTTGGCGGTGCTGATCACCGCGACCTCATCGCCGCCGCTGATCGCCACATAGACCCGCTTGCCATCCGGCGAGACCACCGCGCCAATCGGCAGCGCCTCTTCGCCGAGCATCGTGCGGCGGTATTCGGCGCCTTCGCGCGCCAGGCCGATGCGCTTGATCTCTTTCTTGGCCACCACATCGATCACCGCCAGTTCCGCCGACTTGGCGCAGGTGACAAGCGCATACTTGCCATCCGGGGTCATCGCGACGCGGATCGGGAACAGGCCGGTGCGGATACGGTCGGTGACTTCCAGGCGCTTGCTATCGACGATGACCACTTCGTTGCCGTCGCGGTTGCTGACCCATACCTGGGTGCCGCTGGGGGTCACCGCCACGCCTTCGCTGCCGGCGCCCGTGGGGATCTCGGCGATTTTCTTCTTGTGCAGCAGGTCGACCACCGACAGCGTGCCGCTCTCGACATGGCTGACGTAGGCGCGGTCGGCACCGGGGGACAGCGCGACCATGTGCGGTTTGCCGCCACCGACGTCGATGCGGTCGAGCACTTTACCTTGGGCCAGGTCGACCACCAGCAGACGTTCGCTGGCTTCGGTGGTGACCACCACACGCTGGCTGTCGGGCAGGAAACGAATGCCATGGGGGCGGGCGTCTTCGCCCAGGTCGATGGTGCGCACGACCGTCCGGGTCGGCCAGTCGATCACGCTCAGGCTGTTGTTCGCCGTGCCTTGCGCGCCGTAGTTGCCAACCACGGCGAGCAGGCCATTGCCACTGACCACCACCTCGTGAGGGCCGGTGCCTACCGGCAGGCGGATCATTTCCTGGCCACTGCCAGTGTCCAGGGCCGACACGCTGGCGTCGGCCTTGTTGCCGACCAGCAGCACGTCGTCGGCATTAGCCAAGGTGGCGCAGGCCAGCAGGGCACCGGCCAGGGCCAGCAGGCGGAAGGGGGGTGTGAATGTCATGGGGTAGGGCATGTCCAGTCTCCTTGAAGGTGTGATCCTTGTTGCATGCACTGGCTGTGACCTGTCGGGCCGTCCGAGAGTTTCAGTGGACATGTGCACGCCGACGGTGGCTGGCGGTGCTGATGCTGATCATCGAGATCAACCAGCTGGTGCAGTGACCTGCTGCGCCACCTCCCACACCTGTTGGCGGAACCAGCGACGCAAGGGGTCGGCGTGGGTGCGCGCGTGCCAGATCTGCATCACTTCGACCCGGGGCAGCGCCAGGGGCAGGGTGTGCAGGCGCAGGCCGGGGTCGCGCTCGACCGCTTCGATGGCCAGCGAGCGCAGGCAGGTCAGCAGCAGGTCGGTGCCGCGCACCAGACGCGTAGGGGCAATGAAGCTGGACAGGCCGGCCACCACCCGACGTTGCCGACCAACAGCCCGCAGGGCGTGATCGACCCGGCCATCGAGGTCGCCGGTGAGTGTGGTCAGCAGGTGCTCGCAGGCCAGGAACGCCTCCAGGCTCATGCCCTCGGTCAGGTGTGGGTTGTCGGCGGCGGCCAGTACCACGAAGTCCTCACTGAGCAGGCGCTGTTGATGGAAGGTGTCCGGCAAACCGTTGTAGAAACCGGCGATGGCCAGGTCGCAGGTGCCTTTTTCCAGCGCCTCGCGTGGCAGGTTGCCCTGGGTGTTGTGGGTGATCAGGGTCAGGTTCGGTGCCTGGGTGCGCAGGATCGGCAGCAGCCTGGGCAGCAGGGTCTGCTCCAGGTAGTCGGTGCTGTAAAGGTGCACCTGGGTCGGGCGGGAGAGGAAATCATCGCCGTCGCAATCCCTGTAGAAGTCCTGTAGCTGTGCAACCAGCTGCTGTATCCGGGGCGCCAGCTCATGGGCCCTGGGCGTTGGCGTGAGACCACGCGGCGCACGCACGAACAAGGGGTCGCCGAACTGCTGGCGCAGCTTGTTGAGCTTGTGGCTCAGGGCGGGCTGGCTGAGGGCCAGCCGTTGCGCTGCATGGGAGGCATTGCGCTCTTCATAGAGCACCTGGAACAGGTGCAGCAGGTTGAGGTCCTTGTTGCTGATATTCATAAAACGAATCACAGGAATAAGTGCTTTCGAATTATCGAATCATAACGCGATGGTTAGGATGGGCCCAACTTGTTGAAGGAGACGCCCCGTGACCATTGCCATCTTCGCCACTATCCAGCCGCATCCTGAACACCGTGAGGTCACAGAACAGGCCTTGCGCCTGATGGTGGGGCAGACCCGCGCCGAGCCCGGCAACCTGCGCTATGACCTGTTCGTCCGCGAGGGCGAGGTGCTGGCGTTCGAGCTGTTCGAGTTGTATGTCGATGCCGCCGCCGTCGAGGCCCATCGCAACAGTGCCCATTACCAGGCCTATCGCGCCGCCAGCGCCGGCTGGTTGGCCGCACCGACTCAAGTCCAGCTTGCCCACGGGCTGGATATCGCGCCATTCAACTGATCAGGAAGACACCATGAACATGATTGCTCCCGTCGCGCTGGCACTGGCTGGTACTTTGCTGGCCGGCCAGGCCGCCGCCGCTGCGAAGGGTGAGGTACTGGTGCTGTTGTCCAGCGAGAACCAGCTGCAGCTCAAGGACGGCAAACCGTACCCCACCGGTTACTACCTCAACGAATTCGGCGTGCCTGCCGACCAGTTGCTCAAGGCCGGCTACAAGCTGGTGCTGGTGACGCCCAAGGGCAATGCGCCGAGTGTCGATGAGCGCTCGATCGATCCGATGTACTTCGGCGGCGATGCCCGCGAAATGCAGCGTATCCGCCAGGTGGTCGATAGCCTGCCGGATATCGACGACACGCTGTCGGTGAAGGAGGTATTGGCTGGCGATATGGGCCGCTATGCCGGGATCTTCATCCCGGGTGGCCATGCGCCGCTGATCGACCTGGCCAACAACCCCGACGTCGGTGCCCTGTTGCGTCATTTCCACCAGGCCGGCAAGCCCACGGCCGCCATTTGCCACGGCCCGATCACGTTGCTGTCGGCGCAGCAGGACCCGGTCGCTTACCGCGCCGCGCTCGCCCGTGGCGAAACCCCGGCGGCCAGCGACTGGACGTACCGGGGCTATCGCATGACCATTTTCTCCGACCCTGAGGAGCAGGTGTTCGAGGGCTCACTCAAGGAGCAGCGTCTGCAGTTCTATCCCGCCAAGGCCATGGCCGGTGCAGGAGGCGACATGAGTTATGCCCAGGCCTGGCAGCCCCATGTAGTGGTCGATCGCGAGTTGATCACCGGGCAGAATCCGTTTTCCGACAAGGCGTTGGCCAAGGCGTTGCTTGAGCAGTTGGAGAGTGTCGGTAGCCGCAAGAACTGATCGAGTGCAGCTGATTGAGGCCTTGCGGATGCTGGCAGGGCCTCGGTCATTCAGGTGCGCAGGCTTTGTCTCGCTTGGGGCGGCCCGCGGTACGGCCCATTGGCGAGGCGGGATCAGCGTTTGCTCGGCCGGGTAATGCCGTCCACCACCAGCACCGTGGCGCCGGCCATGATGGCGATGTCGGCCAGGTTGAACACGCCGGTGTGCAGGGTGCCGATATTGAGGACCAGGTAATCGACCACGTGGCCGTCGCGAAAGACCCGGTCGATCAAGTTGGACAGCCCGCCCACGGCGATGAACCAGGCCGCGCTGGCCTTGACCGGTGCCGATTGCCAGTGGCGCCAGGCCCAGACCATGGCCCAGGCGCACACCACGCCGACGGCGACCACGAACACCAGTTGCTTGAGCCACGGAGCCAGCCCGGCGCCGAGGCTGAGGAACGCTCCGGGGTTGAGGCTCAGGGCCAGGTCCAGCCAGACGCTCTGGTTGCCATAGACATAGCTGTGATCGTTCAGGGCGACCAGGGCGATCAGTTTTACCCACTGGTCGAGAATGATGAAGGCAACGCCCAGGGTGAGGACGAGGGTACGGCTGGAAAACATGCTGACAGTTCCTTTGGGCATCGCGAATGCGGGTAACGATCTGCCGGTGCGGGGCAAGCCCGCTGCCACAGACAGCTCCTAAACAGAAGGGGCGCCATCTGGCGCCCCTTCGTCGTGCAGCTTAGGCTTCAGCGTCCCACGGACGATCGCCTTTTTCATCCTTGACGCGGGTCGGCAGGCCCATCACGTCCAGCGCCTTGAGGAACGGCTCGGCCGGGAGCTCCTCGACGTTGACCATGCGCCCGGCATCCCACTGGCCACGGGCAACCAGCAGCGCGGCGGCTACCGGAGGCACGCCTGCGGTGTAGGAAATACCTTGGCTGTCGGTCTCGGCGTAGGCTTCCTCGTGGTCGGCCACGTTGTAGATGAACACCTCGCGCGGCTGGCCGTCCTTGGTGCCCTTGACCAGGTCACCGATGCAGGTCTTGCCGGTATAGCCCGGGGCCAGCGAGGCCGGATCCGGCAGCACGGCCTTGACCACTTTCAGCGGTACCACTTCCAGGCCTTCGGCGGTCTTCACCGGCTGCTCGCTGAGCAAGCCGAGGTTCTTCAGCACTGTGAACACATTGATGTAGTGTTCGCCGAAGCTCATCCAGAAACGCACGTTCGGCACGTTCAGGTTCTTCGAGATCGAGTGCACTTCGTCGTGGCCGGTCAGGTACAGGTTCTGCGAACCCACTACCGGCAGATCGTCGGTGCGCTTGACCTCGAACATGGTGTTGCTGGTCCACTGGCTGTTCTGCCAGCTCCAGACTTGCCCGGTGAACTCACGGAAGTTGATTTCCGGGTCGAAGTTGGTGGCGAAGTACTTGCCGTGGGAACCGGCATTCACGTCCAGGATGTCGATCGAATCGATCTGGTCGAAGTACTGCTGCTGCGCGAGTTTCGCGTAGCTGTTCACCACACCCGGGTCGAAGCCGACGCCGAGAATGGCGGTAATGTTCTTTTGTTGGCACTCTTCGAGGTGTTTCCACTCGTAGTTGCCGTACCACGGCGGGGTCTCGCAGATCTTGCCCGGCTCTTCGTGGATGGCGGTGTCAAGATAAGCGACACCGGTATCGATGCAGGCGCGCAGCACCGACATGTTGAGGAAGGCGGAGCCAACGTTGATCACGATCTGCGATTCGGTCTCGCGGATCAGTGTCTTGGTCGCCTCGACATCGAGGGCGTTGAGCGAGAAGGCCTGGATGTCGGCGGGAACCTTGAGGCTACCCTTGGCCTTGACGCTGTCGATGATGGCCTGGCATTTGGAGATGTTCCGTGACGCAATCGCAATACGACCCAGTTCGTCGTTATGCTGTGCGCACTTGTGGGCCACCACCTTGGCGACACCTCCTGCACCAATGATAAGAACGTTCTTCTTCAATTCAGCTGCTCTCCTTCATGAAAGCCTGTCTTACGACAGGCTCGAAACGTAGTCTTCGAAACCGAACTCGCGCACCACTTCGACGCTGCCGTCGAGTTGCTTGACCGCGATGGAGGGCATTTTCAGACCGTTGAACCAATTTTTCTTGACCATGGTGTAGCCCGCCGTGTCGATGAACGACAGCCGGTCACCGATGGCCAGTGGCTTGTCGAATTGGTACTCGCCGAAGATGTCGCCGGCCAGGCACGACTTGCCGCAGACCATGTAGGTGTGCGCGCCGTCGTTGGGGGCCATCTTGGCGTTGAGGCGGTAGATCAGCAGGTCGAGCAGGTGCGCTTCGATCGAGCTGTCGACCACGGCCAGGTGCTTGCCGTTGTACAGGGTGTCGAGCACGGTCACTTCCAGCGAGGCGCTGTTGGTGATGGCCGCTTCGCCCGGCTCCAGGTAGACCTGCACACCGTAGGTTTCGGCGAACTGCTTCAGGCGCGCGCAGAAGGCGTCCACCGCGTAGTCCTCGCCAGTGAAGTGGATGCCGCCGCCGAGGCTGACCCACTCGACCTTGTGCAGCAGGTGGCCGAAACGTTCCTCGATGTGCGTGAGCATCTTGTCGAACAGGCCGAAGTCGCCGTTCTCGCAGTTGTTGTGGAACATGAAACCGGAGATCTTCTCGATCACCTTCTCGATCTTTTCTGGATCCCACTCGCCGAGGCGGCTGAACGGGCGCGCCGGGTCGGCCAGCAGGTAGTCGGAGCTACTCACCTGCGGGTTGACGCGCAGGCCGCGCACCTTGCCTTCGGACTGCTCGGCGAAGCGCTCGAGCTGGCCGATGGAGTTGAAGATGATCTTGTCGCAGTTTTCGAGCATCTCTTCGACTTCGTCGTCGGCCCAGGCCACGCTGTAGGCATGGGTTTCGCCGGCGAACTTCTGGCGGCCGAGCTTGAGCTCGAACAGCGAAGACGAGGTGGTGCCGTCCATGTACTGCTGCATCAGGTCGAATACCGACCAGGTAGCGAAGCACTTGAGGGCAAGCAGTGCCTTGGCACCGGAGTGTTCGCGCACGTAGGCGATCTTCTCCATGTTGCTCAGCAGCTTGGTTTTGTCGATGAGGTAGTACGGCGTCTTGATCATTTAAAGGCCCCCGGCCAGGCCGGCCAAAAAAAGGACACGCATTGTGCCTTCACTTGCCGCGGTACGAAAGGGCGCGAGGCGCATTTCGTCAGAGTCGTGCCGCGTTTTGCAAGGGGAACCCCACCGGTTCCATTGTCCGGTCCTCGGTGCGAGCTGTACTTGCCGCGGGTCGTGACCAAGTTGACCAGATCAAGATGACCATGCTGGTTGGCGACGAGGCATACCAGGAAGAATCCGATGGACGCGACATGTTGTGCAAACGGTCTACCGACGTCGGTCCAGGGGCTGGCTCGCACACGCCGGTTCAGGGCTGACTGGCGGGCAGCAGGGGCGCTGGTGGAGTAGCTTGCTGATCAGGACGACCCATCATGGTGGAAAAGGTGGGCATGTTGTTATCGTCCAGAAACTTCTGCGCCTCAGCCAGCGTTACCGGTGTTTCATCTACCCATGGCTGTTCCCAGAGGCCGGAAATGTAGAGTTGTGGGGCCCCTGAAGGCTGAAGGCGGCCATCGCTGAAGACGAATGACTGCGTGACATGCAGGTGTTCGCTGACAAAGCTCGCGCTGTCCACGACCCAGGAAAATCGCAGTAACTTGCGCTTGCCTTCGATCTGTACGGCAAAGCCGTTGGCGAACGTGACGGGCGTGGTGTCTCCGCTGATCAGGTCTTTCATGACACCGGTGCTGCGGTAGGCACTGTAGGGTGACAGCGCGCCCGTGCGCAGCCCCTCAACCTCAGGGGGAACGGGCGTGCCACTGAGCAGCCGGCCCCGCGGGTCGACGATCAGGACATTGATCAGCCGGTCATCGTGAAGGGAGTAAAGCTGATTGGTGAGTGTCAGTACCACCTCGGGGATGTCATCGTCATCCAGGTCCAGGACTTGGTATCGGACGTTGGTGGGGATCTGGTGGTAGGTCAATGGGGCGGTGGGTGGATAGTCCCGGAAACGCTGATCCTTTGCGGTATGTGCAACCTCCAGGGTTTTCACCGGCACGCGGTTCAACAGGAGCGTGACCAGGTCAGGTTCCCCCACGAACATCTTGTCCTGCGCTTCCCATTGAGCGCCTGTTGTGCGGCCTGTCTTGATCTCCACTGCAAGGGGTTGCCTGAGTTCGGCGACCTGTTGCCAGTGTTCCATCATGGGTTTGAACAGGTCCTGGAAAAGGCCGGCCCATAAGCTCAGTGCAGAGACGCTCAAGACGATTCCGCCAACGGCGGCGGCGCGATGCCGACTGCACCACGCAATCAAGGCCCTAAGCAGATTCGCGCACATCCGTCTCATTGTTTTCTGTTCCCTTGATCCTGGCCGGTTCTGCCGCTGGTGCTTGAAAGGCGCAGACTATCACAGGGCAACATCGGCTCTATTAGACCTCTGCCCAGGCTCGGCTAGTCTTTCTGCTGGTTCCGTGAAAAGCCGGCGCACAGGCGTGCCCGGCCATAACCGACGAGGGGCAGGCGCGTTTGGCGAACGCCTGATTCAACACCTGGCAGCGCAATGACAACAACGCCCGGAAATCTGAATTGAACCGACCCAAAAGGTAGCAGCAGATGGCGAACGAATCGAAATGCCCGTTTCACCAGACCGCCGGTGGCGGCACCAGCAACCGTGACTGGTGGCCTGACCAACTCAACCTGAAGATCCTCCACCAGCATTCGAGCAAGTCCGACCCGATGGACCCGGACTTTGACTACGCCAAGGCGTTCAAGAGCCTCGACTTCCAGGCACTCAAAGCAGACCTGACAGCCTTGATGACCGACTCCCAGGACTGGTGGCCGGCGGATTTCGGCCACTATGGCCCGCTGTTCATCCGCATGGCCTGGCACAGCGCGGGCACTTATCGCATTGGTGATGGCCGAGGTGGTGCTGGCTCTGGCCAGCAGCGTTTCGCCCCGCTCAACAGCTGGCCGGACAACGTCAGCCTGGACAAGGCCCGGCGCCTGCTGTGGCCGATCAAGCAGAAGTACGGCAACAAGATTTCCTGGGCCGACCTGATCGTGCTTACCGGCAACGTGGCCCTGGAGTCCATGG
This sequence comes from Pseudomonas sp. BJa3, assembly GCF_026343815.1. NCBI lineage: Bacteria > Pseudomonadati > Pseudomonadota > Gammaproteobacteria > Pseudomonadales > Pseudomonadaceae > Pseudomonas > Pseudomonas sp. BJa3. Next base: position 65,433 of record NZ_JAOXMC010000002.1, read on the forward strand.
GCTTCAAGACCTTCGGCTTTTCCGGTGGCCGCGCCGACGTATGGGAGCCGGACGAAGACGTGTACTGGGGCTCGGAAAAGGTCTGGCTGGGTGGCGACACCCGCTACGGCAAGGAACAGGTCAAGGCCCAGCCACCCGGCCAGGGTGACCTGGTAGCCGAGCCTGCCAAGCATGGCGAGGAGCAGAACCGCGACCTGTCGGCCGAACGCAACCTGGAAAACCCGCTAGCGGCGGTGCAGATGGGCCTGATCTACGTCAACCCGGAAGGACCGGAGGGCGAGCCGGACCCGGTGAAGTCCGGCAAGGACATCCGTGAGACCTTTGGCCGAATGGCCATGAACGATGAGGAGACCGTGGCGCTGATCGCCGGCGGCCATGCCTTCGGCAAGACCCACGGCGCCGGCCCCGCCGACAACGTCGGCGCCGAGCCGGAAGCGGCGGGCCTCGAGCTGCAGGGCCTGGGCTGGAGCAACAAGTTCGGGACCGGCAAGGGCGGCGACACCATCACCAGCGGCCTGGAAGTGACCTGGACCTCGACCCCGACTCGATGGAGCAACGAGTACTTGAACAACCTGTTCAACTTTGAATGGGAGCTGACCAAGAGTCCGGCCGGCGCCCATCAGTGGCGGCCGAAGGATGGCAAGGGCGCCGGCACCGTGCCTGATGCCCATGATCCCGGCAAGAAGCACGCGCCGTCGATGCTCACCTCTGACCTGGCGCTGCGCTTCGACCCGATCTACGAGCCGATCGCCCGGCGTTTCAAGGACAACCCCGACCAGCTCGCCGATGCTTTCGCCCGTGCCTGGTACAAGCTGATCCACCGCGACATGGGCCCGCTGGCGCGCTATCTCGGGCCGGAAATGCCCAACGAGGAGCTGCTGTGGCAGGATCCGTTGCCCAAGGCCGGGCCTCAACCCAGCGACGCCGATATCGCCGCGCTCAAGGCCAAGGTGCTGGCTTCGGGGCTGAGTGTCGGTGAACTGGTGTCCGCCGCCTGGGCCTCGGCCTCGACCTTCCGCGGCTCCGACAAGCGCGGCGGTGCCAACGGCGGTCGCCTGCGCTTGGCACCGCAGAACGGTTGGACGGCAAACCAGGGGCTGGACAAGGTGCTGATGGCGCTGGAGAAGATCCGCAGCGAGGGCGGGAACCAGGTCTCCCTGGCCGACCTGATCGTCCTGGCCGGCAATGCAGCGGTGGAAAAAGCCGCCCAGGATGCCGGGCACAGCATCAGCGTGCCGTTCCACCCGGGGCGTGTGGACGCCTCGCAGGAGCAGACCGATGTCGAGTCGTTCGCCGTGCTCGAGCCCCTGGCCGACGGTTTCCGCAACTTCAGCAAGGCGCGCTACAGCGTCAAGGCCGAGAAATTGCTGCTGGACAAGGCCCAGTTGCTGACGCTCACCGCACCGGAACTGACCGTGCTGATCGGTGGCCTGCGGGTGCTGGGCGCCAACCATGGCGGCAGCAAGGAGGGGGTGTTCACCGACAAGGTCGGCGTGCTCAGCAATGACTTCTTCCGCAACCTGCTGGACATGGGCGTGGAATGGAAACCGACTTCGGCGGACAACGAAGCGTTCGAGGGCCGTGACCGCAAGACCGGCCAGGTGAAATGGACCGCCAGCCGGGTCGACCTGGTGTTCGGCTCCCATGCGCAGCTGCGTGCCTTGAGCGAGGTATACGGCAGCAGCGATGCCAGGGAGAAGTTCGTCAAGGACTTCGTCGCGGCCTGGGTGAAAGTGATGGAGCTGGACCGTTTCGACCTGGCATAACGCCGATCGCGGGGCATGTCGCATCGGCGCTTCGATGCGGCATGCCCCGCGATGTTTGCTAACCCAGGCTTAAAGCCCCTGGGATCCCTGCAACGGGTCGGTGCCAGGGTTTTCCTCATGCAACGAAACCTGCGCGGTCTCCGGCAACGCCAGCCCGCCGATCAATGCCAGCAAGGCAATCACCACCAGGTAGAGCGCCGGGGCCAGGCGGCTGCCACTTTGTTCGATCAACCAGGTCGCCACCAGCGGCGCGGTGCCGCCGAACAGGGTATAGGCGACGTTGTAGGTGATCGCCGAGGCGGTGTAGCGGCTGCGGGTGGGGAAGCATTCCGACAGCAGCGCGGCGGTGACCACGCCACTCATCAGCGCGCCGATGGCCAGCAGGATCACTCCCAGCAATGCCCCCGCCAGTGACCCCGAGCTGGCCAGCCAGTAGGCCGGGAACACCGCGACCATCACCCAGAGGCAAGTGAAGCCGATGGTCCGGCGCCGTCCGACACGATCTGAAAAGGCGCCCGCCAGCGGGCAGCCGGCCGCGGCGAACAGCAGCGCCACGGTCGAGACCAGTAGCGCCTGGGCGCGGCTCAGGTGGCCGACCGTCTGCAGGTAGGTGGCGAAGTAGGTGGTGAACATGTAGAACGACAGCGCCGTCAGCGAGATGAACGCGCCAAGGTTGCCGATGGTGCGGCCATGGTGGCGCAGAGTGTCGCCGAGCGGCGAATGGCTGTGCGCCTTGCCTTCGGCGATTGCCTGGCGAAACGCCGGGGTTTCCTCCATGCGCCAGCGCAGGTAAAGGCCGACCAGGCCCAGGGGCGCGGCGACCAGGAACGGAATACGCCAACCCCAGGCGTTCATCGCCTCGGGTGTGAGGCTCGCCTCCAGGCCATAGGCGATGACCGCCGCGCAGGCGAAGGCGGAGAAGGTCGAGACCGGCACGAAGCTGCCGTAGAACGCGCGCCTGCCCCGTGGCGCGTGCTCCATCAGGTAGGCGCAAGCGCCGGCATATTCACCCCCTGCGGAAAACCCCTGCAGGCAGCGGGCGAGGGTGAGCAGCGCCGGGGCCAGCACGCCGATGCTGGCATAGGTCGGCAGCAGGCCGATCAGCGTGGTGGAGCCGGCCATCAGCAGGATGGTCAGCGACAGGATGCGCTTGCGCCCGAGACGGTCGCCCAGCGCACCGAACACGATGCCGCCCAGAGGGCGCAGGGCGAAGGCCACGGCAAATACGGCGAAGGTCTTGAGCAGGGCGACGCTGGCGTCCTCACTGGCGAAGAACTGGCTGGCGATCAGGGTGGCGAGGAAACCGTAGACGGCGAAGTCGAACCATTCGACGAAGTTGCCGATGGCCGAGGCGGCAATCACCCGCCGCAAGGTGGCGGGTGGGACCTCGTGGGCGATGGACATGGGGTGCTCTCCGGGGGTCTTGGCAGCCTGGACGGATGCGCCGCGCTCGGGGCGCGGCGTCGTTGTTCTCGGGCCAGTAGACAAGCGGCAAGGCGAGGGTGCTTTGTCGGGGGCGACATCAGGATGCCTGTTAGCACCGGAAAGCAGGTTCAGTGCAGTGGCATGGGGGTTGGCAGACGAGGCATGAGTACCAGGGGCGCGATCACATCGACATGACCGTCTTCGAACAGGCTGCCGGGAACGGGTGGGTAAGTGGTTCTCCAGCATTCGTGCTCGACCAGTTGCTTCAATTGGCTCAAGGGTGAGGCATTGACCCAGACGGGCAGCAGGCGTTCATGGGCGGGCGAGCTGCGTACGGCCTTGCAGGCGACGGGGCGGTTGCTGCGGTCCAGAGTGAGCTTGAGCGTGACCACGCCGACCAGGGTGCCCTGGTTGGCGGCATTGATTCGGTTGACGAGGGCACTCTGCATGGCCGCCGTGAAACCGGCCAGGGCGGCGGCGTCGACTTTCGCGTTGGCTTCGGGGTTGGCGCTGCAGGCCAAGAGCGTGAGCAGGCCAAGCGCTGCCAGCGGGAGGAGAGTGAACAGCGGGATCTTCGACACGGGAACGTCCTTGGAAGCAAACACCGGTACCTGCGTATACCGGTTTGAAAAGGGGCCGTAGATTAACGTGGCTGCGCCTTATACTTCAGGGGGAAAGCTTTCTCTCACTCACGGTCGCAACGCGCAGGCAGCGGCCAGGTGTGGGGCGCGCGCCGATCTTTGAGGTGCTCAGGCACCTCGATCGGCGGCTCGTCCGGGCCAAGCGCAGTCTCGATCTGGCGGACACTGCGCAAGTACGGGTCGAGGTCTGTGCCCAGATCCACCTGGTGCGGGATCCACCAGGCGATGACCTGGGGCTGTCCGTGTTCATCCTCGGTCAGCAGCACTTTCCAGAACGCCTCGGGCGTGGCGATGCCGTGGGACTGGATGAAGGCATCGTTGTCCAGGGCCGCGCCGGCATGGCCGAACATCACGCCACCGATTACCGTCACCGGGCGCAGGTCGCGATAGCACTCGGTCAGCAGTTCGGTCTGGTACCAGGTGCGGCTATTGTGCGAGGCCAACTGCGGGACGATATTGCTCATCAGGTTGGAGGCGTCCATCGCCGTCCGATCGTCGTCGAAATGATTGTTGGCCGCCAGATGGCCGCGATGGTAGCCCTTGGGTGTCGAGTAAGCCTTGGCCGAGAACTGGCCTTTACAGCCCTCGGGCAGGCTACGGTCGATACGGAAGTTATCGACCCGAGGCAGATGCCCCTGGTCCTTGTCGAGGGTGAAGCTGAAGCGGTGCGGCTCGCCGCGCAGGCAGTCGTACCAAAGCTGGAAGCGCCCGTGGTCGAGCAGGGTCAGTGGCGTGGCGGCAGGCTCGGCAGGTATTGGGGAGGGCAGGCGGGGGGCGCACGAGGTCAGGCTCAGCACCAGCAAGAGGAACAGCAAACGGCGCATGTCGCGTCTTCCTTGAACAGAAGCCCGGGATGTTACAGCAGTCTGCCGGTGCATGGCTTTTTCCAGGGCATGGCGGATACACGACAGTAGTGGCGGCGCGAGTTAGGGTCGTTATTTGTGAAATATCCCACTAGGATCGGGTTCATCACTCACCCACCCGCAAGGAAGCTGTACATGGCAGAACGAAGCAACGATCGGCAAATCGACAACATCGAGTTCAATGTGGCCGATATCGCCCGCAGCAAGGCGTTTTATGGCCAATTGTTCGGCTGGACCTTCACTGACTATGGGCCTACCTACACCGAATTCAGGGACGGACGTATCACCGGGGGATTCACCACGGGCGAGCCGGTCTGCCCTGGCGGGCCGCTGGTCATCCTGTATGCCGATGATCTCGAACAGACCCAGCAGCGTATCGAGGCACTTGGCGCTCGCATCAGCCGTGCAGTGTTCGCGTTTCCCGGCGGGCGCCGTTTCCACTTCATCGACCCGGATGGCTATGAGCTGGCGGTGTGGACGGCCAGCGCTGTCTAGAGGTCAGACCGGGTGTTCGATGCACACGCGGTTGCGCCCCTTCTGCTTGGCCCGGTACAGCGCCTGGTCAGCTTTGCGCAGGGTATCGCCAGGCTCGTCACCCGTCAGGGGCTGCCAGTTGGCCACGCCCAGCGACAGGGTAATCCCGCCGACAGGTTCGATAGGGGTGTGCTCGACGGTCAGGCGCAGGTGGCCGGCGATGGCGCTCGCCACCTCCAGCCCTGCACCCGGCAGGAGCATCAGGAACTCTTCGCCGCCAGTGCGGCACAGCAGGTCGCCCTCACGGCAGGTACCACGCATCAGGCCGGCCAGCCGATGCAGGACCAGGTCGCCGATGTCATGGCCGTGGTTGTCGTTGATCCGTTTGAAATGGTCGATGTCCAGCACTACAACGGCGAAGCCGCGTTTTTCAGCCTGCAGCAAGCGCAGTGCCTGCTGCAGCCCACGGCGATTTAACAGCCCCGTGAGCGGGTCGGTCTGGACATCGTGGTTGAGTCGGCCAATACGCTCCTGCAGCAGGTTGAGGCCGAACAACAGGGCGCGCTTGAGCTCCGCGGCCTCGGCATACCAGGCGCGGACCTGGTGGATGCGCTCGGTGGTCTGCTGCTCGCTCGTACCCCGGGCGACCGTGGCCAGTTGCCTGAGCGGGTGAGCGATGACTTGGGTCAGCCAGCACAGCAGCAGCCAGCCGAGCAGGGCCAGCGGTGCGGAAATGGCGATGACATTGAGGATCAGGTGGCGCAGCGGTGCCACGGTCGATTGCAGGGGTTGCTGGGAAACGATGGCCCAGCCGGTGCTGGGCACCGTGGCAAAACCGGCAAGCATCTCCACGCCCTGGCTGTTGATCAGTCGCCGGGTGCCTTGATCCAGGCGAGGCAGTTCGTCGACCAGCGGGTTGTCGCCTACCAGGCTGCCGACCCGCTGGCTGTCGGGGTGGAAAAGCAGCCGACGGTTACGATCGACCACGTAGAGGTACGCGCCGTTCTGGTAGAAGTGCGTGCCCAGCAGGCTGTTGAGCATGTTGCGTTCGCGCAGGTACAGGCTGCCGCCGATATAGCCCTGGTAATGACCGTTGGCGTCGAAGATCGGTTGCGACATGATCACCAGCAGGTTGCCGGCTGCCGACAAGAACGGCGTGGACACCAGCGTGCGGCGCTCGCGCAAGGCTTGCTGGGCGGCATCCGAGCGGGTCAGGGTGCCGGCCAGGTGTTGCAGCGGCGCAGGCGCAAGCGTACGCAATACGCCTTGGGCGTTGACCCGCAAGGTCGAGTTGAACAGGTTGCTTTGCGCTTGCAGGCGGTCGATTTCCGCCTGTACCAGGCTGTCGTCATCGGGGTGCCGGGCACATTGGTTGGCACTATAGGCCAGTTGCTGCAGGGCGTTGACGAGGGTGTTCTCGGTCACGGCGGCCACTTTCGCGGCGTACGCCCGGTTGGCTTCCAGGGCGTTGTCGATCAGCAGTTGGCGTTGCACCCGGTAGCTGGCGAAGTAGCTGGCCAGCAGCATCACCAGCGCGGTGACGGCGCATAGCATGAGTATGAGTGAGCGCAGGTCAGGGCGCCGAGCGTAGGGGAACATGAATCGCAATCCTTGGCCTCATGGGATGCAGCAGATGCCTCACCTTACGCGCTAGGCGCGCGTTGCACCATGCAGGTGGGAAATTGCAGGATTGGATGATGGGGAGCACTCCGGCTTCTCACAAGAATCACAGCACCCGCCTCAGCCGCAGTTGTTTCCAGTTCTTTCCTTGTATCAGGGCAGGGCCTGCTCCAGTGCGCTCAGGTCATCCTCGACCTCCTGCATGCGCGCTTGCGCCAGGGCCTGAACCTGAGGGTCGCTGGCGCTCTCGCGCATCAGCCGGGTGAGCTTTTCGCTCAGGCGCTTGCCCTGGTCACTCTGGCCCAGTTCCTTGGCCTTGGCGGGGTCGCGGGTCGCCTGGACGATATTGGCGAACTCGGCGTCGTTGAAGTGTTCCTCGCTGTACAGCTTGAACAAGTCCTGGCGCTGATCCTCGACGGTGAGGTGCTTGCGCAGCACCTCCTTGATCTGCTCCTGCGGCACCTTGGTGTGAGTCATCGCCAACAGTCCGGCCATGCGCTCGATGTTGTGGTCGTAGGCTTCCTGCAAGGGCAGGTTGGCGAGGATCTGTTCCTCGCGGCTGGGCTTCTGGTCACAGGCGGCGAGGGCGCCGAGCAGGAGCACGGGCAACAGCAATCGGGTCAGGCGGGACATGGGGCAGCCTTGGGCACGGTAAGGCTTGCGAGTTTACTGCAAACCCATGCGCAAGTTCAGCGTTGCAACGGATTGCGCAGACGTACCCAGACAATCGCCGGCAGGGCCATCAGCAGCCATTTCAGGTAGCGGTTCACTTCGTAGTGCTCGCAGGCGATGCCGATGCTGGTACAGACCACCACCACCGCCACGAACTGGATCATTCTTTCCATCGGCAGGTTTCCATCATTGCTGGGGCCGGGAGGGCCGCGGCGCGCACTTTAGCAGTGGCGCGGGCGCGCAGGCCAGGATGCCATACGGCGTAACACTTTTACGGCGGTTCATGCGCGCGAAGTTGGCTATTGTGCGGCAATCCTGGCCCCCAAGGAAGGCGACCCGATGACTACCTACAAAGGCGGCTGCCTGTGCGGCCGCATCCGTTTCAGGTATCGCTGCTGGGCTTCGAGATTGCCTATCAACGCCCGGAGCGGCGTTTCGCCTACCTTGACCTGCACTGCGCGCAGTTGATGCTCGAGCAGCTCGATGCCGATGATCACTGGCTCACCGGGCCTCTGGAAAAGCCCTTCGGGCGGGGAATCAACCTGCAGATTGATGTCGCTGCGGTCGCGCCGCTGCTCGAACGGCTGGAGCGCCATCGCTGGCCGTTGTTCCAGGCGTGCGAGGAGGTCTGGTATCGCGCAGATGCCGCGAAGTGGGGTTGCGCCAGTTCCTGGTCCAGGACCCGGATGGCTACCTGTTGCGGCTGGCGCAGAAACTGGGCGAGCGCCCGGTTGCGTTACCCGCGCGTTAGCCCTTGCTAGCGGCCCCTGCAGCCGGCGTCTGACAGGCCATCCCGACCGACACCCGCCATGCTCAACACCGTGTTCATTTCCATTCCCGGCGTATTCGCCTACCGTCTCCTTCCACCCCATCACAAGGAGATCACGCATGCCCGAGCTTGCGTTGTACAAGGTGAAACTGCTGGACGAATTCGAGGCTCGCGAGGACGACTGGAGCTTCGGCCACTTCGAGCGCCGGCTGACCCAGGTCAAGCCCGCCGCCAACTATCAGGACGCCAAGGGCATCATCAAGGCTGCCCATCTGGCGAACAACTGGCCGAATACGGTAAAGCGCTATCTGCTGAGCAACTACCGCGCCCACGGTAATGTCAGCAGCGAGCTGACCGAAACCTTCATGCAGGTGCTGGCCAGCCTGACGCCGCAGGAGATGAAGGACTGGCAACTGCCGCAGGTAAACCAGTCGACCTGATCGCCGCCAAGTCGATTCCCACAGGATGGCGCATGGTTTCAGGCTGGCGCGGTCGGTGTGGGAGCCGGCTTGCCGGCGATGTGCCGCGTAAGCGGCGTTTTCCATGCCGACTCAGGCACGAAACCGCAAAACCCGCGCCCCATCATACGGATCGACCAGATAGTGCCCCCGCACCCCAAACGTCCCCAGCAACCGCTCCGGCGTCAACACCGCCTCCGGCTTGCCTAGGGCAACCAACCGCCCTTGATCGAGCACGGCCAGTCGATCGCAAGTCAATGCCTGGTTCAGATCATGCAGCGCCACCAGCGTCGTCACCGGCAGCGCCTGCACCTGGCGCAGCAAACCGAGTTGGTGCTGGATATCGAGATGATTGGTCGGCTCGTCCAGCAACAGCACCTGCGGCCGTTGCGCCAGGGCCCGGGCGATATGCACGCGCTGGCGCTCGCCGCCGGACAGTTCGCCCCATAGCCGTCGGCGCAAGTGGCTGGCGTCGGCGTCGGCCAGCGCCTGTTCGACGATGGCGCGGTCTTCCTTTCCGAACGGTGCCAGGGCCGAGAGCCAGGGCGTGCGGCCCAGGGCGACGGCGTCGTACACGCTGATGGCGTCCAGGGTGTCGGCCTGTTGCTCGACCAGGGCCAGGCGCTGGGCGACATGCCGGCGCGGCATGCGCTCCAGCGCTTCGCCGAGCAGGCGCACGCGGCCACTGCTAGGCGTGCGCAGGCCGGCGAGCAGCTTGAGCAGGGTGGACTTGCCCGAGCCGTTGGGGCCGACCACGCCGAGGGTTTCGCCGGGCAGCACGCTCAGGTCGATACCCTGCAGCACGTCGCGCCCACCCAGGCGCAGGCCAAGGCCTTGGCAGGTGAGCGGCGCGTCGGCGATGGTGGTCATCACGCTCATGGGCGCCCCCGACGGCTGATCAGGATCAGCGCGAACACCGGCGCGCCGATCAAGGCCGTGACCACGCCCACCGGGATCACCTGGCCGGTGATCAGGGTGCGCGAGAGGATATCGGCAACGATCAGGAACAGCGCGCCGCCCAGGGCGCTGGCCGGCAGCAGGCGGCTGTGCCCGGGGCCGAGCAGCAGGCGCAGGGCATGGGGGATGACCAGGCCGACGAAGCCGATGGCGCCGACGATGGACACCATCACCGCGGTGACCAGCGCCGCGCAACTGATCAGCAGCAGCTGAGTGCGGCGCACCGGTACGCCCAGCGAGGCCGCCGAGTCGGCGCCGAAGGTAAAGGCGTCCAGTGCCCGGCGCTGCCACAGGCATATCGCGAGGCCGAACAGGGCGACCGGCACCGCCAGCCACACCGACGGCCAGCGCACGCCGCTGAGGTTGCCCAGCAGCCAGAACAGGATGCCGCGGGCCTGCTCGGCGGTGGCCGACTTGGTGATGAGGAAGGCGGTGAGGGCGTTGAACAGCTGCGATCCGGCGATGCCGGCGAGGATCACCTGGGCGTTGTCATGGCGGCTGCCACTGGCGCGCGACAGCAGCAACACCAGGGCGAACGCCGCCAACGCGCCGATGAAGGCGCCGGCCGACAGCGACAGCACCGCGCCGCCCAGGCCGAACAGCCCCACCGCCACGGCGCCGGTCGAGGCGCCGGCAGACAGACCCAGCAGGTACGGCTCGGCCAACGGGTTGCGCAGCAGCGCCTGGAGGATCACCCCACAGGTCGCCAGCCCCGCACCGCAGGCGGCGGCGACCAGGGTGCGCGGCAGGCGGTAGTTCCAGACGATGCCGGCGTCGATCGGGTCGACGGCATGGCCGGCCTGCCACAACTGGTTGGCCAGCACCTGCCAGATCGCCTCGGCGCCGACACGGGTCTCGCCGATGGCAATCCCGGCAAGCATGGCCAGGCACAGAGCGAGCAAAGCAAAAAGGCTGATGGGCAGCAGGCGGCTCATGGCTGGGGTGCTTTACCGCTGGCGAAAGCGCTGGACAGCACGTCCAGGCCGCGGAACAGGCGGATGCCGGCCTGCATGGCGTCGGCATCGAGGACGATGATCCGGTCGTGTTTGACGGCGTCCATAGTGCGCGTGACCGGGTCACTGCGCAGGAAGTCGAGTTTTTTCTGGTAGTCGTCGGCCGGGTAGCGACGGCGGTCCATGCGCGCGACGATCAGCCAGGTGGGGTTGGCCCTGGCCAGGGTCTCCCAGCCCACGGTAGGCCATTCTTCGCTGGATTCGACCACGTTGCGCACGCCGAGGGTCTGCAGCATGTAGTCGGCCACGCCCTGCCTGCCGGCGACATAGGGGTCGGTCTTGAGGTCGGCGCTGGAGAACCAGAACAGCGCGCTGGTGTGCGCCAGGTCCTGGCCGGACAGGCGCTGCCTGGCCTGTTCCAGCTGGCCCTGGAGCTCGGCATTCAGGCGCGCGCCACGCTCCTGCACGTCGAAGATCTCGGCCAGCTGGCTGACGCTCTTGTAGATGCTCTGCACCTTGAACGGCTGCAGGCGGGTGCCGTCGGCGCCCACCAGGTTGTCCTTGCCCTCGCAGTCCGAGGGCAGCAGGTAGGTGGGGATGCCCAGCTCCTGGAACTGCTCGCGGGTGCCGACCGCGCCCTGGGCGCCGATCATCCATTCGAACTGCGCCGTCACCAGTTGCGGACGTTTGCCGACCACCGCTTCGAAGCTCGGTTCGTTGTCGGCCAGGCGCGGGACCTTGTCGTTCTGCGCCTTGAATTCCGGCAGCACGTTGTTGAACCACAGCGAGGTGCCGGCCAGCCGCTCACCCAGGCCCAGGGCATAGAGCAGCTCGGTGCCGGCCTGGCCGACGGTCACCGCCCGTTGCGGGGCCTGTGTGAAGGTCTGCGGCAAGCCGCAGTTGTCGACGGTCAGCGGGTATTGGGTGGCGCTGGCATGGGCCAGGCATGACAGGGACAGGGACAGGCCGGCGAGGAGGGCGGCGAGGCGGTACGGCATGGTGGGGCGATCTCCTGGGTGGTGCACGGAATGGCCCACGGACAGGCATCGCCCGGCAGCCTGCGCAAGCACGCGGCCAGGGCGGATGACCATCCCGGACACCCCGCCGGTTGGTGAATGCGTGCCGGCAGGTCTCCTGACTGGTGCGTCCAGGCCGGCGCCAGCCTTCCCGGGTCGGCAGACCCAGTGGCATCGATGGCGCAGGCTCGGCACCTACAGTTGCGGGGGCAGTTCCCTTTGGATCGCCAGTGGCGAGCCCGGGATTCCCTTTTGATTCCGTGTGGAAACCGGCGGGCGGCATGGTAGACCATCGGGCTGTCGGGTGAAAACGCTTTTACAGGTACTTGAGCCAGGCGATATCGCGCCGGCGCGCTTTCAGCCGGGCGAACCAGCGCACCGGCAGGTACAGCGCAAGTGGCAGCAGCACGGCGGTCAGCCATACCGCGCCCATGCCATCGAAACCGAAATAGCCGCCCTGGTTCAGGCCAAACAGCGCCACGCACGCCACATACAGCAGCTTGAGCACATACAGGTGCAGCAGGTAGAAGAACATTGGCGCTGCGCCAAACACCGCAAGCGGGCCGATCCAGCGGGCGTCGCCGGCACGCTCGAAGCCGCGCAGCAGGAGCAGGCCGACGCCTAGGGTCAGGGCCAGGAACAGCAACGATGGTGGATACTTGGTGATATTGAAGAAGCTCATCAGCGTCTGCCCTACGCTGGCGTAGAGGCTCCAGGGGGCTTCGCCGTAGCCATTGAGCAGGCGCAGCGCACCGAACCCCAGCAGCAACGCCACGCCGGCCCATAGCAGGCGCTGCTGGCGCTTGCCGGCGTCGCTGCCCCGGGCAAACCACGGCCCGAGCCCATAACCCAGGGCGATCACGCCGATCCACGGTAACAGCGGGTAGGACGTGCGCAGGCGCAGATGTTCGCCCACCTCCAGCCAACTGCGTTCATGCAGGATCGCCCATGGCACATGCAGCGCCGATTCCGGCCCGAAGTGCAGGCCATCGAGCAGGTTGTGACCGGCGACGATCAGCGCGCCGAGGGCGAGCAGCGCCGGGCGCGGCAGCCACACCAGCAGCGACAGGGCGAGCATGCTCAGGCCGATGGCCCAGATCACCTGCAGATAGATCACGCTCGGTGGCAACTGGAAGGTCCAGGCGAAGTTGACCAGGGTGAATTCCAGCACTACCAGGAACAGACCGCGCTTGAACAGGAACACCGAGACATCGCCACAGCCCTGGTGCTTCTCGCCATACAACCAGGCCGATAGCCCGGTAAGCAGCACGAACACCGGCGCGCACAGGTGCGCCAGGGTGCGGCTGGCGAACAGGCTGGGTTCGGTGGCGTCGATGTTCATCGGGTCACTGACCTGGCGGTGCAGGAAGAACGTTTCGCGCACGTGGTCCAGCAGCATGAACAGGATCACCAGGCCGCGCAGGGCGTCGATGCTTTGCAGGCGTTGGGGGAGTTGGAGGCGGGTCATTGGAAAAGTCGCAAACGGAGGATTTGAGATGTTATCTCATAACAATTTATTGATCCACTGGCCCGCATTTGCATCGACGCCCCCGAAGCTATCGCGGGGCAAGCCCGTTCCTGCAGGTCACGCGCTATTCCTGCAGGCGCGGGCTTGCCCCGAGTTGGCATCGTTCGGCCCATTGGGACACGCTCTGACTCTGCCCCTCAGAGATCCAGCACCAACCGCGCCGAGCGCGCCCGCGACACGCACAGCATCATGCTCTGCTGCGCGGCCTTTTCCTCGTCGCTGAGGTATTGGTCGAAATGCTCGGCCTCGCCTTCGAGGATCGCCGTTTCGCAGGTGCCGCACACGCCTTCGCGGCACAGGCACTCGACCTTCGCGGCCTTGGACTTCTCGATGGCCTGGAGGATGGTCATGCCTTCCTCGACTTGCAGTTCGGTGCCCGACCGGGCCAGGACCACGGTGAAGGCCGCACCTGTGGCCGGCGCGGCGGCGGCGAACTGTTCCCAGTGCACCCGCGATTCGGCGATGCCAGCGGCGGCGGCGGTGGCGATCACCGCGTCGATCAGCGGCTTGGGCCCGCACACATAGAGGTGGGCGTCATCGGCCAGGCCCGCGCACAGCGCGGCGAGGTCGAGCTTGCGGTCCAGGCTGTCGATGTAGAACCGTGTGTTGCCGGCATGCGGGCCTTGTTCCAGATCGCCCTGGAAGGCGCCGTGTTCCGGGGCGCGGAAGGCGTAGTGCAGCTCGTAGGGGGTGGCGCCATCTTCCAGCTCGTGCAACTGCGCCAGGAACGGGGTAATGCCGATGCCGCCGGCGATCAGCACATGGCGCCCGGCATCGGCGTCCAGGGCGAACAGGTTGTTGGGGGTGGAGATGGTCAGCTCGCTGCCCACCGCGACCTGGTTGTGCATGAACGCCGAACCGCCCTTGGACTGCTCCTCGAGCCGCACGCCGATCTGGTAGCTGTGCAATTGACGCGGGTCGCTCATCAGCGAATAGGCATTGCTGAACTGGCTGCCGCAGGGCGACTGCATCTGCACGATCACGTGGCTGCCGCCGCTGAAGGCGGGCAGGGGGCCGCCGTCGGCGCGGGCCAGGGTGAAGCGCTTGATCTGCGGCGTGGCCTGTTCCACACCGGTCACGCGCACCTTGAACATCTCGTATTGCTTGGCCATGGCGTACCTCGACAACAAAGCCCCGCGCCAGGCCCTGGCGCGGGGCGGGGGAGCTGGGGTGTGTTCAGTCGTCCAGATGGGCGACCGCGATCAGGTTGTGGAAGTGGGCGATGCCGTGCTCGCTGACGCCGCTGCGCTGGGCGTCGACCATGATTCGGCCCTGGCCACGGTAGCCGCGGGACTTCAGGCCTTTCTGCACGCTCTCGACCAGGCGCAGGTCCTCGGGGCGGAATACTTCACGGTACCAGTCGATCAGCTTGTGCTGCTCTTCGCTGAGTTCCTTGTTGAGGAAGTAGATGTCGTAGTGCTGCAGGGTGGTCTCGGCATCGACCGGGAACTCGTAGATCACGGTCATGAAGTTGGCCCCTGGCGGTACGTTGAACATGGTGCACGGCCAGGCCCAGAAGCCGGCGAAGGACGGGTCTTTCACCGACTCGTCGAAGGTGAATGACTGCTCCGACGGTTTGGCCAGGCCGTATTGCAGGGTCCAGTTGCCGTGCAGGCTGTGGCTGTACTGGCCGACGTCCACCGAATCGGAGAAGCCGGGGTGGGCCGGGGCGCAGTGGTAGCACTCCAGGTAGTTGTCGACGATGGATTTCCAGTTGGCCGGAGTGTCGCTGACGAAGCGCGCGGCCAGATGCAGGTCGTCGATCACCGCGCAGGCTTCGCGCATGCGCTTCTGCATGCCCGGCAGTTGGTCTTCGACGGAGCCTGCGTCGTTGTCCATGTTGATGAAGATGAAGCCGGCGTATTCCTCCACGCGCAGCTGCACCAGGGTTGAATTGTCCTTGTCGAAGTTGGCCACGTTCTCGCAGTTGCGCGCATGGGCCAGCTCGCCGTCGAGCTTGAAGGTCCAGGCGTGGTACGGGCAGGTGATCACGTTCTTGGCCTTGCCGCTGCCTTCGAGCAGTTGGTGGCCGCGGTGCGGGCAGACGTTGTAGAAGGCCCGCAGCACGTCGTCGCGGCCCCGCACGACGATGATGCTCTCGCCGATCACCTGGCGGGTGATGTAGGCATTCTTCTCGGCGACTTCGCTGCGGTGGCCGACGCAGATCCAGCTGCGGGCGAAGATCGCTTCCTTCTCGTGTTCGAAGACGGCGGCCTGGGTGTAGAACTTGGCGGGGAGGGTGAAGGCCTCCTCGGGGTTGGCGCAGAAGTCGGCGGGCAGGCGTTTGAAATCGTTCATGGCTCTATCTCGGTTCTTATTGGTTAACGCGTATCTGATGGTTAACAAGCTGGGCAAAAAAATTTGCCAGAACGGGGCGGGCGAGCCCGCTCCCAGGTTGTATTTCAGTGCACCACGGCAGCGCTACGCGGTGCCTGCGGCTGCGGTTCCTCACCCGCCAGGCGGGTGGCCTCTTCCTCGATGCGGTACGCCGGCACCTGGCCGTAGTCGGCCGCCAGCCACTTGAAGAACCCGTAGATCTTTACCAGCAGGATCACCATGAACGGGATCGCGGTGAGCACCACGGCGGTCTTCATGGTCGACAGCGAGGCCTTGGCGAAGAGCATGGCCAGTGGCACCAGGGTCAGCACCACGCACCAGAACAGGCGCAGGGTGGGGCTTGGGTCTTCACCTTCGCGCAGGTTGCGGGTGCTGGTGGCGGCCACGGCGTAGGCGGCGGCGTCCATGTGCGAGGCGCAGAACACCGCCATGATGAACAGGTACGCGGCGAGGAACAGCGTGCCCCAGGGCAGGGCCAGCAACAGGTCGGTCACCGCGGCTTCGCCGCCCAGCGTACCGAGCAGCTTGGGTACGTCGATCTGGCCGTTGATGAACTGGTGCATGCTGTAGCTTTCCAGCGCGCCGAAGAAGAACCAGCAACCGAAGCTACCGCCCAGCAGCAGGGCGAACACCACTTCCTTGATCAGTCGGCCACGGGACACGCGGGCGACGAACATCGCCACGCCCGGGGCGTAGGACACCCACCACAGCCAGTAGAACACCGTCCAGTTGCGGGTGAAGGCGCCGTCTCCGGCGGGGTCGGTGAACAGGCTCATCTGCACGTAGTGCTGCAGCATCAGGCCGATGGAATTGGCGGTGTTGTTCAGGGTGAACTGGGTCGGCCCGACCAGCAGGACGATGGCGGCGAACACCAGGGCGCCGATGCAGACCATCTTCGAAAGGCGCTGCAGGCCGCCGTCGATACCGATGTACGAGCTCAGCGAGAACAGCAGCGCCACCGCGCCGATCACCAGCAACTGCACGGTGAAGGTGTTGGGGGTGCCGGCCAGGTCGGCAAGGCCGCGGGTCAGGGTCGATGCGGTGAGTGCCAGCGACACGGTCAGCGCGCCCATCATGGTCAGCAGGAAGATCAGGTCGACGGCGCGGCCGACCGGGCCGGTGGCCTTGAAACCGGTGACTGCCTCGATGATCGAGGCCAGGTTGAGGCCGCTCTTCTTGCGCACATGGAAGTGATAGGCCATGGCCAGCGAGGCCAGGGCGTAGATCGACCAGGCGCTGATGCCCCAGTGGAAGAACGAGTAGCTGACGCTGTATTCCAGGGCCTTGGCCGACATCGGCGCGATGTTCAGGCCTGGGGTCTGGTAGTAGTAGGCCCATTCCATCACGCCCCAGTACAGGGTCGAGGAACCCATGCCGGCGCAGATGAACATGAACACCCAGGTAGCGGTGGAATACTCGGGCTTGCCGGCACCCAGGCGGATGTTGCCGTATTTGCTGAAGGCCAGGTACAGCACGGCCAGGGAGCTGCCGAACACCAGTACCTGGACGCTGGTGCCGAAGGTGCGGGTGGCCACTTCGAACAGCTGGTTGGCGAGGGTTTCGGCCTGGGCAGGGAAGGCGGCAAGGCCGATCACGGTGAGCAGCACGGCCAACAGGCTCACGGCGATCAGGAACACGTCGATCTTTTTGTTATTGGGGGACATCAATTGTCTCCTGGAGCATTTTTTTTGTAGTAGGCGTCAGGCGTTGGGAAGTCCGTATCGAGGTTCTGTGTTTCCTTTCTGTTAACTAATGGATAACAAGTATCTTTTGGTTGACAGATTCTGCATTGAATCGAAGTGGGTGGCAATAGGATCGTCGGACAATCCGGATGATTGGGCTGGGTTGGCGATATCGCGGGGCAAGTCGCATCGGCCCCGCGATAACCTGATGCCGAATCAGGCGCCGAGCAGCTCGGCAATGGCCTTGCCCACTTCCTGGGTCGAGCGGCTGCCGCCCATGTCACGGGTGGTGTCGCCGTTGGCGATCACCGTCTCGATGGCCTTGAGGATGTCGTCGTGGGCCGCCTGGTAGCGAGCATCGTTGTTTTCCTGGCCGAGGAACTCGAGCATCAGCGCGCCGGACCAGATCATCGCGATCGGGTTGGCGATGTTCTTGCCGTAGATGTCCGGCGCCGAGCCATGCACCGGCTCGAACAGCGAGGGGAACTTGCGTTCGGGGTTGAGGTTGGCCGACGGCGCGATGCCGATGGTGCCGGCGCACGCCGGGCCAAGGTCGGAGAGGATGTCACCGAACAGGTTGGAGGCCACCACCACGTCGAAACGCTCCGGCTGCAGCACGAAACGGGCGCAGAGGATGTCGATGTGCTGCTTGTCCCAGCTGATCTCGGGATAGTGGGCGGCCATGGCGGCGGTGCGCTCGTCCCAGTAGGGCATGCTCACGGCCATGCCGTTGGACTTGGTCGCCGAGGTCACGTGCTTGCGCTCGCGGGTCTGCGCCACGTCGAAGGCGTACTTGAGGATGCGGTCGACGCCGCGGCGGGTGAACACCGATTCCTGCAGCACGAACTCGTTGTCGGTGCCTTCGAACATGCGCCCGCCCAGGGAGGAATATTCGCCCTCGGTGTTCTCGCGGATCACCACGAAGTCGATGTCGCCGGGCTGCTTGTTCGCCAGCGGGCAGGGCACGCCGGGGAACAGGCGCACCGGGCGGATGTTCACGTACTGGTCGAAGTCGCGGCGGAACTTGAGCAGGGAGCCCCACAGCGAGATGTGGTCCGGGACCTTGTCGGGCCAGCCGACGGCGCCGAAGTACAGGGCGTCGAAGCCCTTGAGCTGGTCGAACCAGTCGTCGGGCATCATCTTGCCGTGGGCCAGGTAGTAGTCGCAGCTGGCCCATTCGAAGAACTCGAACTGCAGGTCCAGGCCGTGCTTGCGGGCGGCGGCCTCGACCACGCGCAGGCCTTCGGGGAGGACTTCGTTGCCGATGCCGTCACCAGGGATGGCGGCGATCTTGAAGGTCTTGGTCATGGGGCGCATCTCGTGTCCAGGGAAGATGCACGCCATGCTATAAGGCTGTGCTTCGGAGATAATCCGGCAATCCATCAATTCTTGGTACACGAAACGTGAATAATCTGCCGAACCTGGATGACCTCGACATCTTCCTGCAGGTGGCCCGCCGCGCCAGCTTCGCCGCAGTGGCGGACGAGCGCGGCATGTCGGCGGCGTTCATCAGCAAGCGTATTCGCCTGCTGGAGGAAAGCCTCGGCGTGCGCCTGCTGCACCGCACCACCCGGCGGGTCACTGTGAGCGAGGAGGGCGAGCGCGTGTACCAGTGGGCGCAGCAGATCTTCGAGACCCTGCGGCGCATGGACGACGACCTCAACGCCGGCCAGCGCGAGCCGGCGGGGCAGCTGCGCATCGCCAGCAGCCTTGGGCTGGGGCGGCGCTTCGTGGCGCCGGCGCTGTCGGAGCTGGCGGCGCGCTACCCTGGGCTGGACATCCGCCTGGATGTGCATGACCGCCTGGTGGACCTGATCGCCGAAGGGGTGGACCTGGACATCCGCGTGGGCAACGTCATCGCCCCGCACCTGATCGCCAAGCCCCTGGCACGCAACCGTCGGGTGCTGTGCGCCGCCCCTGGCTACCTGGCCGCGCATGGCACGCCGCGGGTGCTGGCCGACCTGGCCAGCCATGACTGCCTGGTGATCAAGGAGCGCGACCACCCGTTCGGCCTGTGGCACCTGGAAGGCCCCCAGGGCGAGGAAAGCGTGCGCGTCACCGGCGGGCTTTCCAGCAACCACGGCGAGGTGGCGCACCAATGGTGCCTGGACGGGCAGGGGATCCTGTTGCGCTCCTGGTGGGACGTGCATGACAGCATTGCCGACGGGCGCCTGGTGCAAGTGCTGCCCGATTACCAGCAGGCGGCGGATATCTGGGCGGTTTATACCGCGCCGTTGGCAGGTTCGGCCAAGGTGCGGGTGGCGGTGGAGTTCTTCCGCCAGTACTTCGCCGAGCGCTATCGCTTGCCCGATTAAACCTTCGCGGCGCCCCGCGACAAGTTGTCTGCTTGACTTGCAGGGTACCCTACGATCGTTAACTTGACTTCATGGTCAGATTTTGTGATCGTGCGCGCCCTTTCAGTTTCTCAAGCACCAGAAAAAGCATGGGCAACCCAAGAGCTGCCCAGAGGATCAACCATGTCCAACCGTGATATTTCCCGGCGTTCGTTCCTGCAAGGCGGGCTGATCGCCGGTGTCGGCGTGACCATGGCGCCGCTCGGCAGCCAGGCGTTCGCCGCCCTGATGGAGAGCAAGGTCACCACCTCGCCGCAGAAGTGGATGAACCACGACGGCAAGGTGCGTTTGCGAAACGACGCGCTGTCCAAGGTCTGCGGCAACAAGGTGTTCGCCCGCGACATCCGTGCCAAGGACATGCCTGGCTGGCCACAGCAGCAAGGCCACGCCATGCTGCTCAAGGCGACCAAGGCCGACCGTATCTACGCGGGCTACGACCTGTCGCTGCTGGGCGCCGAGCTGCAGCCGGACCGCGTCGTCAGCGCCGATGACCTGAAGAAGGACGGCATCGCCTGGCCCGAGGCCCACTCGCCAGACCCCTTGCTGCCGCCCGGCCAGGTACCGATGTTCATCGGCCACCCGGTGGCGATCCTGATCTGGAACGACTTCGAGCGCTTCCGCAAGGCCAAGCTCAAGCTGCAGTTCAACGACCAGGCGATCCGCTACGGCGCCCAGGCCCCGCTGTACCAGCGCGATCCTTACGGCAGCTTCCGTTTCGTGCGCGTGGCCGGCAAGACGCCGTTCGACGAGGACGAATACTCGAGCCTGAAGAACACCATGCTGTTCCCCACCATCCTGGCGCGCAAGCCGGTATGGACCGCCGAGCCCAAGCAGCATGGCACCCTCACCGAGCAGGGGATGTTCTACGCCCAGCGCATCGACGAGCAGCTCAAGCAGCCGCCGGAAGACTGGCTGCTGTTCGACGAGCGTTACAAGACCCCGTCGATCGAGCCCGCAGCCCTCGAGCCGGACAACGGCAACGGCTGGTTCGACCCGGCCACCGGCACCCTGCATTTCGTCGTCGCCACCCAGTGTCCGTTCGAAGTGGCGCAGGAATGCGTGCACATGATCAAGCCATCGCGTTTCGGCCTGAAGCACCTGAACATCCACCCGGGCTACACCGTCGGCTACGGCTCCAAGGACAACAACATCTTCGTGTTCTACGCCGCCGTCGCCGCCCTGTACGGCGCGGGCGTGCCGATCCGCCTGGCCAACGACCGCTACGAGCAGTTCCAGAGCGGCATCAAGCGCCACCCGTTCGACATCCGCTACCAGCTGGCCGTCGACAAGAAGGACATGAGCTTCAAGATCTTCCGCGCCGACATGACCGTCGACGGCGGCGGGCGCATCAACTACAGCCCGTCAGTGGCCTCGGTGGGCGCTACCGCCGCGCAGTCGATCTACTACATGCCGCAGAACGACCTGTCGGTCACCGCCTACCACTCGCGCGGCGTCGAGGCCGGCTCCATGCGCGGCTACGGCACTCTGCAGAGCATGGCCGCCACCGAGATGATGGTCGACGAGATTGCCGATCGCCTGGGCGTGGATGCCATCGAGCTGCGCCGCAAGAACGCGCTCAAGTCGGGCATGAAGAACACCCAGGGCGCGGTACCCGCCGGTGCCCTGCGCCTGCACGAGATCCTCGACAAGGCCGCGGAACACGACTGGTGGAAGAACCGCCATGCGCGCAAGCAGGCCGAAGACGCCAAGGACCACGACAACTGGTACGGCGTGGGCTTCGCCATCACCCAGAAGGACTTCGGCACCGGCGCCGAAGCGCCGATGGCGGCGGTCGAGTTCACTGCCGATGGCCAGATTACTCTGCGCCATATCGGCACCGAGCTGGGCACCGGCATGTCGACCTCCCAGGCCCTGGTGGTCAGCGACTTCCTCGGCCGCGTCGCCGATCACGTGCAGACCGCCCAGACCGAATGGCCTGAGCTGCAACTGAGCACCAGCGGCAACCCCTACCTGATCAGCCAGGCCGAGCAGAACGCCGCGCTGCGCAACCCGCGCTGGGTCGCCAAGCTGGCTTCGCCGTCGTCGGCGACCAACTCGGCGTTCTACTTCAGCCACGCCACCCGCGAGGCGGCCCGAGTGCTGTTCAACCACGGCCTGTGGCCGGCGGCCATGGCCTTGTGGAGCCAGGGCCCGTTCGGCGGCCAGGCCAATCCGTTGGTGGTGCGCCGCGAGAACGCGGTGTGGGTCAACGGCGCGCTGACCGGCAATGGCCTGGAGCCGATCCCGTTCGCGGAGCTTGCCAAGAAGGCCCACGAGATGGGCCTGATTACCGGCGTCAGCGTACATGGCTTCAACCGCTGGAGCTGGGCCGAGGCCGACTTCGTCATCGACGGCGTGCGCGAGCGCCTGCCGCTCGATGCCCTGGCGGTGAAGTACGGCGACGGTGCGCTGAACGCGAAGAAGGCGCAGATGAACAGCGCCGGCTTCCACCTGCTCGACCGGCAGAACGTCGAGTACCCGGCCACCCAGCTGAACAACGCCATGGTCACCTACTACAGCCCGGTGGCGACCATCGTCGAGGTCAAGGTGAACAAGGGCAGCGGCGAGGTCAGCGTGCTCAACCACCACAGCTGGGTCGAGTGCGGCCGGGTGCTGGTGCCCGAGCTGGTCAAGGGCCAGCTCGAGGGCGGTATCGCCATGGGCATCGGCCATGCGCTGCTGGAGGAGATGCCGCTGTACGAGGGTGGCCCGGGCGAGGGCGACTGGAACTTCAACCGTTACCGCCTGCCGATGGCCCGGCATGTGGCGGTGTGGAAACAGACGTCCGAGATCCTGCCGCCGCTGTCGCCGACCGACCCGTCCAAGGGCATCGCCGAGGTGGTGATGATCCCGGTGGTCGGCGCCATCGGCAACGCCGTGGCCCATGCCATCGGCAAGCGTGTCCGCGACCTGCCCATCACCCCCGCCCGCGTCAAGGAGGCCCTCAATGGCTGACCGCAAGCTGCAACTGACCCTCAACGGTCAATCTGTCGTCACCGAGGTGGTCCCTGATGACCTGGCGATGATCGACTACCTGCACGAGTACCAGAACCTCACCGGCTCGCGCCTGGGCTGTGGGCAGGGCATCTGCCATGCCTGCGTGGTGATCGTCGACAACCCCGACGGCACCAGCGAGGAAGTGCGCACCTGCATCACCGGCGCGCACTATTTCGAGGGCAAGCAAGTGCGCACCATCGAAGGCCACGCCAAGCGCGACGAAGCGGGCAACCCCACCGAGTTGAACCCGATCCAGCAGAAGTTCGTCGACCGCTTCGCCTTCCAGTGCAGCTACTGCGCCCCGGGCTTCGTCAACGCCGCCACGGTGCTGGTGGAGAAGGCCCAGCGCAAGCCGCTGAAAAAGAGCGAGCTGGAGCAGGCCATCGAAGCCAGCCTCGGCCACCATGTGTGCCGCTGCACCGGCTATGTGCGCTACTACGAGGCGACCCGCGACGTGCTGGGCGACCTCGGCCTGGTCAAGGAGGGTTGAGCATGACGCGAGTTCTGAGCAGCCTGGCCCTGGCCATTGGCGCGCTGGTCGCCTGCAATGTCCAGGCGGCCGACGAGGCATTGATCAAGCGCGGCGAATACCTCGCCCGCGCCGCCGACTGCATGGCCTGCCACACCGCCGAAGGCGGCGCGCCCTACGCCGGCGGTCTGCCGATCCATTCGCCGTTCGGCACCATCTACGGCACCAACATCACCCCGGACAAGCAGCACGGCATCGGCAACTACAGCAGCGACGAGTTCTTCGCCGCACTCACCGAGGGCAAGAGCAAGGACGGCGCCAACCTCTACCCGGCCATGCCCTACACCTCGTACCACCTGATCAAGCGCGAGGACTCCGATGCGATCCACGCCTACCTGATGAGCGTGGCGCCAATCAACCGGCCGGCGCCGGAAACCAGCCTGAGCTTCCCGTTCAACGTGCGCACCGGCCTGATGGGCTGGAACCTGCTGTACGGCAAGAGCGTGCAGCTGGAGGAAGGCAAGGGCAACAGCGAGGCATGGAAGCGCGGCCAGTACATGGTCGAAGTGCTCGGCCATTGCGGCGAGTGCCACACTCCGCGCAATCCCATCGGCGCGCTGCAGCAGGACAAGCGCCTGACCGGCGGCCTGCTGCTGGGCTACCTGGCGCCGAGCCTGCTGGCCCAGGACCTGGCCGACCGCGGCTGGAACCAGGCCGACCTGGCGACCTTCCTCAAGCACGGTATCAGTGCCCAGGGCAGCATGTTCAACGAGATGTACCCGGTGGTGCACCACAGCACCCAGCACCTTGAAGACAGCGACCTGTCGGCCATGGCCACCTACCTGCTGGGCGACCAGCCGCCGGCGGCCAAGGTGGTGCAGGCGGTGGCCCATGAAACCCTGGGCGAGAGCGCCAAGCGTGGCCGCCAGCAGTACCTCAATGTCTGCGCCGGCTGCCACGGCGGCGATGGCGAGGGCAAGCCGCACATTGCCGTGGCCATGCAGGGCAACACCGTGTTGCGCCAGGCCGACTCGCGCAACCTGGTCAAGGCCATCGTCGACGGCATCCGCGAACAGCAGTTCACCGGCTTCGAGCGCATGCAGCCGATGCCGGGCTTTGCCGACAAGCTCGACGACCAGCAGTTGACCGACATGGTCAACTACCTGCGCGAAGCCTGGGGCGGCCTGCCGGGCGACCTGACCACCCAGCAGCTGGCCCAGCTGAAGGCGGATTGACCCGTGCAGCATCTCGACCTGCAGGTGGTGCGCCAGGCGGCGCAATGGTCGCGCGACGGCCTGCGCGTATGGTTGTGCAGCGTGCTGTGCACCTATGGCTCGGCGCCGCGCGCGCCGGGCTCGCTGCTGGCGGTAAGCGAGGGCGGGCACTGGGTGGGATCGCTGTCGGGCGGCTGCGTCGAGGATGACTTCCTCGAGCGGGTCGCCGCCGGCGAATTCGCCACGGCGGTTGCCGTGGTGCGCTATGGCGACGGCAGCGACACCCGCGGCAACATTCGCTTGCCGTGCGGCGGCATTCTCGACGTGCTGGTGGAGAACCTGCCCGGCGACTGCGCCACCCAGGCGCATCTTGCCGAGCTGGAGAGCGCCTTGCTCGGTCGTCGGCGGCTGTTGCGCGAGGTCGACCTGCGCAGCGGTGAACGGCGGCTGAGCGATGACCTCGGCCAGGGGCCACGGGTGGAGCGTGGCGAGCACTGCGTGCGCCTGCGCATCGGCGCCGCCCAGCGCCTGTTGCTGGCGGGGTATTCGAGCGTCGCGCATTTCTGCGCCGAATTCGGCAAGGGCCTGGGCTTCGAGGTGGTGCTGTGCGACCCTCGCGACGAGGTGATGGACAACGTGGCGCTGGACGGGATAGAAATCCGTCGTGAACTGCCTTCGCTGTTCATCGCCAACGGCGGCTGCCATCGCGACACCGCGGTGGTGGCGCTCACCCACGACCCCAAGATCGACGACCTGGCCATGCTCGAAGCAGTGCGTACCGAAGCGTTCTACATCGGGGTGATGGGTTCACAGGCCACCTCGGCCAAGCGTCGTGAGCGCCTGCGCCGTATCGGTGAGCTGGATGATGCCGACATGGCGCGCATTCATGCGCCGATCGGCCTGAACCTGGGCAGCAAGACGCCGGCGGAGATCGCCCTGGCGGTACTCGCCGATATCTTGCGGACCCGCAGCGGCATCGCCCGCGAGGCCTTGTGAAGGTCGTCGCCCTGGTGCTCGCGGCCGGGCAGGGCGCGCGCTTCGGCGCGGACAAGCGCCAGGCCCTGCTGGCCGATGGGCGCAGCCTGCTGCAGCACAGCGTCGAGCGCGCCCTGGCGGTGTTCGACGAGGTGCGCGTGGTGCTGCGCGCAGGCGAGCGGGCCGAGGATCTTGGGCTGCCGCCAGCCTGCCGGGTCGTCCACAGCCCCGAGGCGGGCCTGGGCATGGGTCATAGCCTGGCGGCCGGCGCGGCGTCGCTGGGTGACAGCGAGGGGCAGGCAGTGGCGATCCTGCTCGGGGACATGCCGTGGATCGCGGCGGAGACCTTCCGTCGTCTGCTCGCCTCGGCGGCGCCCTCGGTCATCGTGGTGCCGCGTCATCAGGGGCAGAACGGCCACCCGGTGGTGTTCGGCCGGGATTACTGGGCCGAGCTGACGCTGTTGGCTGGTGATGAAGGGGCGCGCTCGGTGCTGCGGCGGCATGCGAGCAGCGTTTTGCTCCTGGAATTGCAGGACAGCGGTGTGCTGCGCGACGTCGATACGCCCTCGGCGCTCGGCTAGACTGCCCGGGGGCCGCTGCGTCACCGACGCCACCATTGAGGGAAAACCCTCATTGCCGCTCATCCGGCGGCCTCCTAGCATGGATCCGGTTACCTACCCCAGGCCACAGGAGCACTACCATGACCAGCCCCAACGACGACAAACGCCCAACCCCCGACCCGGCCGAGGACAACGCCTTCTTCCCTTCGCCGTATTCCCTCAGCCAGTTCACTTCGCGCAAGTCCGACCTCAGCGGCGCCGACTATCCCGACGCCTACCGCGGCGGACGCTGGAAGGTCCTGCTGATCGGCGCCGACGAGCGCTACCTGCTCACCGACAACGGCACGCTGTTCTCCACCGGCAACCACCCGGTGGAAACCCTGCTGCCGATGTACCACCTGGACAAGGCCGGTTTCGCCTTCGACGTCGCGACCTTGTCGGGCAACCCGGTCAAGTTCGAATACTGGGCCATGCCCGGCGAGGACACCGAGGTGTTGGGCCTGTTCGACCGCTACAAGCCAGCGTTCAAGCAGCCGCGCAAGCTCGCCGATGTGCTGGAACAGGCCCTGGGTGAGGACTCGGACTATATCGGTGTGTTCATCCCGGGCGGCCACGGCGCGCTGATCGGCCTGCCGGAAAGCGAGGAAGTCGGGCGAGTGCTGAAATGGGCTGCGGACCACGACAAGTTCGTCATCACCCTGTGCCACGGACCGGCGGCGCTGCTGGCCGGCGGCAAGCTCTACGACGGCTACAAGATCTGCGCCTTCCCTGACGATCTGGATGCCAAGACCCCGGACATCGGCTACATGCCCGGCCACCTGACCTGGAAGTTCGGCGAACGCCTGCAGGGCCAGGGCGTCGAGATCATCAACGAGGGTATCTCCGGTGCCGTCCACCAGGACCGCAAGCTGCTCACCGGCGACAGTCCATTGGCCGGCAATGCCCTGGGCAAGCTGGCCGCCTCGGCGCTGCTCAAGGCAGTCAACGGCGGATGAGGGACCTGCCGTTCGACCAGGTGGTGCAAGCCGTCCAGCGGATCGCGCAGGCCACTGACCTCGCGGATATCCAGTCGGCCGTGCGCGATGTCGCCCGGCCGCTGGGCTATGACCGCTTCGTGCTGTTCAGCGCCAGCGCTGCGCGGGACGAGGTGGTCGAGCGTATCCATTGGGTGGAGGGTGACTGGTTCGGCGATGGCCAGGCGGTCGACGCCCAGACCTACGTGCGCCACTGTCCGGTGACCCGTCACCTGCTGGCGGCACGCGAGCCGTTCTTCTGGAGCAAGCGGCTGGACGATGGCAACGAGCGTTATCGCGTGGTGCGGACGCCGAGCGGGCCGGGTATCCACGGCTTGCAGGTGCCGGTGTTCGGTCCCGCAGGCCTGGAGGGCGCCATGAGTATCGGTGGTGCGCAGGTCGTGGCGACACCTGCCGCACGCCTGGCCCTGACGCTGCTGGCCCAGGCCGCGTTCGCGGGCGCTCGGCGGCTGCTGGAAGCGCCCAGCGGCCAGGGGCGTTTGTCCGAGCGTGAGCGCCAGGTCCTGGCCTGGACCGCCGCCGGGCAGCGCCAGGCCGATATCGCCGCCACCCTCGGACTATCACTGCGCACGGTGGAAAACCACCTGCGCGCCGCCCGCCGGCGCCTGGGGGTGAGCACCACCGCCCAGGCGATCAGGATCGCCCTGGGCAGCGGTGCGCTCGACTGACTCAGCCCTTGTGCGCGACGTTCAGCACCACCTTGCCGATATGCCGGCCCGACTCCATCAGTTCATGGGCCTGGCTGGCCGCGGCCAGTGGGAAGGTGGCGTGGATCAGCGGCTTGACCGCGCCGCTGCGTACATGGGGCCAGGCCTTGGCTTGCAACTCGCCGAGAATCGCCGCCTTGTCGTCGGCGCTGCGCGCGCGCAGGGTCGAGCCGATATGGGTCAGGCGCTTGGTCAGCAGTGAGAACAGGTCGACCTCGGTGGCCGGGCCCTTGACCACGCCGATCTGCACTATGCGCCCGTCCATGGCGGCGGCCCTGAAGTTCCGCGCCACGTAGTCGCCGGCGATGATGTCGACGATCACATCCACGCCCTTGCCGTCGGTGTGCGCCATGACTTGCTCGACGAAGTCCTCGCGGGTGTAGTCGATGGCCACGTCGGCGCCAAGTTCGAGGCTTGCGGCCTGTTGCCCGGCGCCATTGACCGTGGTGAAGATCTTCGCCGCGCCGAAGGCCCGGGCCAGCTGCGTCGCGGTAGTGCCGATGCCCGACGCGCCGCCATGGATCAGCACGCTTTCACCGGCCTTGAAGCCGCCGCGCTGGAACAGGTTGACCCACACGGTCATGAAGGTTTCCGGCAGCGCCGCGCCCTCGACCATCGACAGGCTTTCCGGCAGGTGCGCGGTGGTGCGTTCGTCGGCCACGGCGTACTCGGCATAACCACCGCCCTGAACCAGCGCGATCACGGCATCGCCGAGGGCAAAGTGACGGACCTGCTCGCCGATGGCCACCACCTTGCCGGCGATCTCCAGGCCCGGGATGGCCGGCGCGCCGGCGGGTGGATCGTACAGGCCCTTGCGCTGCAGCAGGTCGGGGCCGTTGACGCCGGCGGCATGCACCTGCACCAGCACCTCGCGCGGGCCTGGCTGGGGCGTGGCATGGCTGGCAACCTGCAGGACCTCGGGGCCGCCTGGCCGGGTGATGTCGATGGCGCTCATTTGGCTGGGGATGATGTGACGCATGAAGACCTCTGTCATTCTGAAGAAAGGCCGTGTCGGCCCGTTGCATCACAGGGTATGCAAGCCGGGTTGCCCGGTCGCGCGGCGATTTTGCGACGCACCTTTGCAGATTTTCTTCAGCCGGCAGTGGCTGCGCTGAATCAGGAGTAGACCAATGAACTGGGATGATGCGCGCATGCTGCTGGCCTTGAGCCGCGAACAGACCCTGCGCCGCGCCGCCCGCGTGCTGCGGGTCGACCAGGCCACGGTGGGCCGGCGAGTGGCGGCGCTGGAGGCGGACCTGGGCTCGACCCTGTTCCTGCGCACGCCGGCCGGCTACCAGTTGACCGCCATCGGTGAAGTGGCCGTGGAAATGGCGCAGAAGATGGAACAGGCGGCCCTGGAACTGGCCCGCCGAACCCGAGGCGCGGATAACGAGGAGGCCGGCGAAGTGCGCATCGCCACTACCGACTCCCTGGCCCTGGAATTCGTCATCCCGGCACTGCGGCAGGTGCACGAGACCCATCCCGAGGTGCGCGTGGTGCTCAGCGGCAGCTCGGAGATCGTCAACCTGTCGCAACGCGAAACCGACATCGCCATCCGCAATCAGCGCCCGGACAGCCCCGACCTGGTGCTGCGCAAGCTGGCCAGCTGGCAGATGGGCCTGTTCGCCTCGGCGGATTACCTGGCGCGCCGGGGCGTGCCGGAAGAGGGCAGCTTTGCCGGCCACGACCTGGTGGTGTATGAGCCGTATTGGCGCGACCGTGCCGAACCGACCCTGGTGGACGTGCCCATGGGCGAAGGGCGGGTGGTGATGGCGGCCAACGCCAGCATGATGCTGCGCCGCGGCATCGCCGAAGGCCTGGGCCTGGGGGAGATCCCGGTGGAGCTGGGGCAGCGTGACGGCTTGCGGCGAGTCTGGCCCCAGCGTACGCGCAGCCAGCCCTACGAGGTGTGGATGGTCACCCACCAGGACCTGCGCCACACGGCGCGGGTGCGCGCGGTGATCGACCAGTTGGTGCGGGCGTTTGCCGGGCCAGGCGAGTGACGGGCGCCGCAGTCAGCCTGCAACGGCCAAAGGGCTGAACGCGTCTGCGATGAAGGCTTCGAGGGCCTGTGCCTCGATGATCTCGATCGAGAAATGCCCGAAACGCTTGGGCAACCAGATGATGCGGGCTCCGGCAGGCGACTGCAGGTGCTCGCGAGCCAGTGGCTTGCCGTTCTCGTCCTCGGGCTGGATGCCATTGGCCGTCAGTTGGTCATAGGCTTGCTCGATGTCCGGCGTGGAGTAGCAGTGGCGGTAGATCATCCCTTCGCCGTGGGTATCGAGCAGGTCCTTGAGGTTGCCCGCCAGCGGCTGGACCAGCATGAAACGCTCCTGGCCGACCCGGGCGATCGCATAGTGGACGTGCAGGCCGCCGCGTTCCCAGACCAGCGGGCGGGAAATGTCGGCGCCCAGCACTTGTGCGTAATAGCTACAGGCGGCGTCCAGATCGGCGACCAGTACATCCACGTGGCTGAACTTGAGGTCCATCGCATTGCTCGCTCATGCAGAAGGTTCAGGGCTGTGCCGGCGCGACGTCGCTCACCGAGTCTGCTTCGGGCTGGCCGGCCTCGGCCGCCAGTTTCAACCGGTCGGCCTTGGAAATGTAGGGGTTCCTGTTTTTCGGCGCCAACTTGGCACTGGCCTTCTTGGCGTGGGCTTTCAACAGCTGGTTGATCTTTTTACGACGGTTCATGTTATTCCACTTCATTGACGCTGGGTGCTGCCGCAGGGCGAACGATACAGCAAACCGCCACTGACGAATCGTCATATTCGCGCTACACCATCAGCTGACGGGTTTAACCGAGCGACAGGCACGGAGCCTGTCGCACCCGACAAGGAGGTCATCATGCAATGGACGCCACAATCTGCAACCTGCCTGAAAGCGCTGCTCTTTGGCTGCCTGGCAGCCGCCGCCTCGCCTACCTTCGCCGAGCAAATCTGCGCGTTGCCCGACAGCGTCGAGCCTGCGCCGGCCCGCCCGGTGGACTACGTCAACAAGGACCTGCCCACCGATTACCTGGCCCTGGTGCTGTCCTGGTCGCCGGAGCACTGTGAAGCGCAGCGCAACAAGCCCAAGGCGCAACGCGAAAAGCATGCCTTCCAGTGCTTCTCGGGCAATCGTTTCGAATGGGTGGTGCACGGCCTGTGGCCGCAGAATGGCTACGCCAGGTCCAACCAGGACCATCCGCGCAACTGCCAGACAGTCGGTTCGCTACCGGCACCCTTGGTCAGGCAGCACCTGTGCATGATGCCCGGGCCGGACCTGATGCAGAAAAAATGGCAGGCCCACGGTACCTGCGGCTGGTCGTCGCCGGAGCGCTACTTTGCCGATATCCAGCGGGTCTACGACTCGCTGCAGCGGCCCTCCCTGCAGGAAATGCTCGGCAGCGAAGCGGGCCCCAACCAATTGGTGGACGCCAAGGTGAGCGACATCAAGCAGGCGTTCCTGGCCCATAACCCGGCGCTGCCTGCGCAGAGCCTGCGGGTATCGGTGGGTTCGGGCAACCGTTTGAAAGAGCTCTGGGTCTGCCTGGACAAGCAGCTCGGGCCGACGCCGTGCCCAGCCGGCGGCACTCCAGACAACCAGCAGATCAAGGTTCGTGCACCCTTCAAGTAGCTTTCCTGCACGGAGCGCACCCAGGCGAGTACCCGCTACTGGCGACTACCTGCGCGTTCGCGCCATCGCCGGCACCCATGTCGTGGTGTTGGTCTGGGCAGTGCTTCATTGGCCCGGAGGCGCGGACACTGGCCAAATGTCGCGCTGGTGTGTAGGTGTTTTCCTTCAAGGTAGGTAGTACCTTTTAGGGTGAACTGTATATTCATCCAGTATTTATTGGAGATTCCATGCTTCGGGTACGCCAGGGCCCAAAATGGCTGCGTGGACAATAAATCCAGCTCCGTTAGTTTGAAGGCCTCTCCTTCGGAAAGGGAGAGTTCACAAACCACATGGAGTTACAACGATGAACCAACCAGAAAACCAGAACCCGCTTCGTCACGGTCGTGTCACCTCCCCAGCCTCGCGTGGCGCGGTCGCCATCGACCTCGGCGTGCTGAGTGGCTGGCAGGTCGATGAAATGGAAGGCGGCAAGAACTTCCCGGCCCTGGCCGCCGGTCCGTTCCCGGCGCCGTTCCAGTCGGACAACCCGAGCGTCGCCCCGCCCGCCGATGGCTACATCCTCAGCGGTGGCAAGACCGACGCCCGTGACTGCGTCAACTTCACCGACGAGGAGATGGGCAAGAAGCTCAACCGCGCCTTCACCTGGCCGCTGATCAATGTCGACGCCGGGCAAGTGTTCAAGGTGACCTGGCGCTACACCGCGCCGCATACCACCCGCGGCTATCGCTGGCTGATCACCAAGGACGGCTGGGACCCGAAACAACGCATCACCCGTGCGCAACTGGAAGACAAGCCGTTCGCCGAGGACTTCTACCCGCAGGTGCCGTACTACAGCCACGCCGGCGAGTTGAAGGCCAAGGTCGATCACGAAGTGAAGCTGCCGGCCAACAAAAAGGGCCGTCACGTGATCGTGCTGATGTGGATCGTCGCCAATACCGGCAACGCCTTCTACCAGGCATTCGACGTCGACTTCCAGTAAGTCCGCGGGATCTACACACGTTCTGAAGGATTAGAACATGGCAACGATTGACTTTACCCAACTCAAGGCAGCGCAGGATGACGCTGCATCGCGGATTCCCAGCCTGGCGGGCAAGAAGATCCTCATGGGCTACTGGCACAACTGGCCGGCCGGCCCGGCGGATGGTTACCAACGCGGGCAGTTCGCCAACATGAGCCTGGAGGAGGTGCCGCGCGACTACAACGTGGTGGCGGTGGCCTTCATGAAGGGCAGCGGCATACCGACCTTCAAGCCTTACAACCTGTCCGATGCCGAGTTCCGGCGCCAGGTTGGCGTGCTCAACAGCCAGGGCAGGGCGGTGCTGATGTCCCTGGGCGGCGCCGATGCGCATATCGCCTTGAACCCGGGCCATGAACAGCCGCTGGCCAATGAAATCATCCGCTTGGTGGAGACCTACGGTTTCGACGGGCTGGACATCGACCTTGAACAGAGCGCGATCGATTTCGCCGCCAACAAGACGGTCCTGCCTGCCGCTCTGAAACTGGTGAAGGATCACTACGCCGCCGAGGGCAAGCATTTCATCATCAGCATGGCACCGGAGTTCCCCTACCTGACCAGCGCGGGGCGCTACGTCGACTACCTCAAGGCACTGGAGGGGTACTACGACTTCATCGCCCCGCAGTTCTACAACCAGGGGGGCGACGGACTCTGGGTGCAGGAGGCCAATAATGGCAACGGCGCCTGGATCGCGCAGAACAACGATGCCATGAAGGAGGACTTCCTGTTCTACCTGACCGAGAGCCTGGTCAGTGGCACCCGCGGCTTCACCCGGATCCCGGCCGACAAGTTCGTCATCGGCCTGCCGGCCAACGTCGACGCCGCCGCCACCGGCTATGTGATCAACCCGACGGCAGTGACCAACGCGTTCAAGCGTCTCTACGCCAAGGGCGTGTCGATCAAGGGCCTGATGACCTGGTCGGTCAACTGGGACAGCGGGGTCAACAAGAACCACGTGCCTTACAACCAGGAGTTCAGCCGGCGCTACGGGCCGCTGATCAACAGTGGCAACAAGGCCACGGCGTCCACCGACGCCTGATCGAGCTAGCATCCGGCAGACGTGCCTGATGCCCGACAGTCGAGGCCTGTCGGCTTGATCACCGCATGAAGATCCGATGCCGCAAGGCATCGGATTTTTTGTGCCTGGTCGCTAGTGTGGTGTTTCACAAATAACGACCATAACTCGCGGCGCTTTTTGCGCTCATGCGGTGTTGTCGCTCCTCGCCGTAGCTGGGCTACGACTGGTCGCGACGCCTTGCCTGAGCGCAAAAATCGCTCGCGATTTATTGGTCGTATTTGCAAAACACCACACTAGGGCGCCGGTACGAAAATGGCGAGTCACTGCTATCCACAGGGGCTACCATGTCACCCATGGCCAATATCAACGACACTACCGAAAACGACGCCTGTTACCTGGCACTGAAAGCGCACGATGCGCGCTCGAACGGCTGTGTTGCCCTGGGCTGGCGTCCGCCCTATGACACTGCCGCAATGCTCGGCTTTCTGCGCCTGCGGGCGATACCCGGCGTGGAGCGTGTGGAGGAGGGGATATACACCCGTACGCTGCATCTCATGCAGGACGGTCAGGAACATTGCGGCTGGTTGAGCGTGGCCTTTGACGAGGCGGGCACCCAGGTGCGAGTAAGGATCAGCGATTCCCTGACGGGCGTCGTGCCCACGGTGATCAACCGCGTGCGCGCCGCGCTCGACCTGGATGCCGACCCGCTCGCCATCGACGCCGTGCTGCACAGTGCGTTTCCTTCGGGCGCGGGCCTGCGCGTTCCGGGAACGGTTGACGGTTTCGAGCTGGCCGTGCGCGCCGTGCTGGGCCAACAGATCACCGTGGCCGCTGCGCGCACATTGGGCGCACGCCTGGCCGCGGCTTTCGGGCAACCCATCACAACGCCGCTGGCTGGCATGGACCGTCTGTTCCCCACGCCCGCCGCGCTGATTGCTTCCAGCGGGGATGAACTGGGCCGGCTGGGCATCACGCGCCAACGCCAGGCGGCGCTCAAGGCACTGGCCGAGGCGGTGCTGGAGGGTGGCCTGGTCCTGAGCCCGGGTGTGGACATCGCGGCCACCTGTGCCCGCTTGCGCGCACTGCCGGGGATCGGCGACTGGACCGCGCAATACATCGCCTTGCGTGCGTTGCGCTGGCCCGATGCCTTCCCGGCGGGCGATGTTGCGCTGCAAAAAGCCCTGGGTGTGAGCAGCGCACAGGCGGCAACGCAAGCCGCGCAGGGCTGGCGACCCTGGCGCGGTTATGCAGTGCTGCGCGCCTGGCAAAGCTTGCACTGACAGGGCAGCCACGAACCCATGCCTAGCCTGAGATTAGAACGCTCCGCTGCCAGGGGCAGCATTGGCGTCGTGAGTTTGGCTTCATGAGGAGTTTTTCTGCCGGACCTCAATCCCTGCGAACCCTTTCACATGCCAGCATTCCCAATCCCTTCCTCACTGAGTACACTTGAGACAAGTTCTTATTTGCACCTGGTAATCTTTTTTAGGGAGGCGTGATGTCCACCGTTGTTCCCGATGGCACTGCGCACACCGGCCTGGAAACACTATACCGTGAGCACAGCGGCTGGCTGCACGGCTGGTTGCGCCAGCGTCTGAACAACTCCGCCGATGCCGCGGATCTGGCCCAGGACACCTTCATCCGGGTGCTGTTGGCGCGCACCGCCGGCACCCTCAAGGAGCCGCGGCACTACCTGGCGACCATCGCGCGCGGGCTGACCATCGACCTGTACCGCCGCCGCAGCCTTGAAAGCGCCTACCTTGAAGCCTTGGCGCAGCAGCCGGAGCGTTATGCGCCCTCGGCCGAAACCCACGCCGCGATCCTCGATACCCTGATGGCCATCGACCGTATGCTCGATGGGCTGGGCCCGCGCACGCGGGCTGTGTTTCTTGCCGTGCAACTGGATGGCCTGAGCTACGAGAAGACTGGCGAACGCCTGGGTGTTTCGGTGAGCACCGTGCGCAAGCACCTGGCCCGCGCGCTGATGCATTGCCTGCTGGTCGAGGACGCATGAAGGCCATTCTCAGCGCGGCGGTGGACTGGTACGTGCGCCTGCATGACAGCAATGTCGATGACGCCACCCGCGCCGCATGGCAAGCCTGGTGCACGGCCGACCCTCGCCACGCCGCAGCCTGGGCGCGCCTGGAGCAACTGCAAGGCCGCCTGGGCAGCGCCCCCCGCGGTGCCGCACAGACTCTGGAAATCGCCCGGCGCGACCGGCGCCATGCCGTGAAGGCACTGGCGCTGTTGCTCGGCGTCGGGGCCGTTGGTTGGCAGGGGTACCGGGCTTCGCCCTGGAGTGCCGACTATGCGACACGGATCGGCGAGCGCCGCCGACTGACCCTGGCCGATGGCACGCGCCTGGACCTCAACACCGACAGCCGTGTCGATGTTCGCTACGACGCGGGCCAGCGCCTGATCCAGCTGCAGCGCGGCGAGATCCTGGTGGAAACCGCCAAGGATGCGCGGCCACTCAGCGTGCGCACCGTGGCAGGCGACATCCTGGCCCTGGGTACCCGCTTCAGCGTGCGTCAGGACAACGACGTGAGCCATGTGGCGGTGGCCGCCCATGCCGTGGAGGTGCGGCCCAGCCGGGCGTCGCAGGTGGTGCGTATCGACAGTGGGTACAGCCTGAGTTTTGCCGCCGACCACATCGGCCCCCTGCAACCCTTGGCCCCCGGCGGCCAGGCCTGGGCCGAGGGCATGCTGGTCAGTGTCGACTGGCGCCTGGACGAGGTGGTCCACGAGCTGGCGCGCTACCGCCCCGGTTATCTCGGCTGCGCCGGTGAGGTCGCGGGCTTGCGCCTGTCTGGCGCATTCAACCTGGACGACACCGACGTCGCCCTGGCCAGCCTGGAAGACGCGTTGCCGGTTCGCGCACGGCGCATGACGCGCTACTGGGTGCGCATGGAGCCAATCGGCAAGGGGTAGGGGGCCCACGATCGTGGAGGCCCGAGCCGGGAACCGTGGGTGAAATCTCATCCGCTCTCAAACATTCGAGAATTTTTCGCATTTGGGGTAGCAGATTTCCTTCGCTGCTTCGGCTCTTGAGGGCGCGCGCATCAAGCGTGCCCAAGCCAACCCGAAACAGGAACCCTTTTTCATGTCCGCACGCCGTACCTCGCTAGCCTGCAGTATTCGCCAGGCGACCCTCGCACTGAGCCTTTGCGGCGCCGCGCTGGCGACCTCGACCGCCTGGGCCGCCACGCAGCGCTACGATATCCCGGCCGGCAGCCTGGCTTCCGCGATCAGCCAGTTCGCCGCCGCCAGCGGCGTGACCATCAGCTTCAGCAATGACGAAACCAGCGGGCTGCATTCCTCGGGGCTGCACGGCAGCTTCGAGCTGGAGCAAGGTTTCTCCGCGTTGCTGCAGGGATCGGGGCTGCGCGTGCAGCAGGTGGGCGACAAGCGCTATGTGCTGAGCAAGGTGCAGAACGACGGCGCCGTCGAGCTTGGCGCTACCAGCGTCGATGCCTTGGGCCTGGGCAGCACCAGCGAAGGCACCGGCAGCTACACCACAGGTTCTGCCAGCACCGCGACCGGCCTGCGCCTGTCGGCACGCGAGACGCCGCAGTCGGTCAGCGTGGTCACCCGTCAGCAGATCGAGGACCAGAACCTGACGGACGTCACCCAGGTGCTCGAGCAGACGCCGGGCGTGGTCGTCGACAGCATGGGGCCGGCCGGCAGCGACGCCAACCATATCTATGTGCGCGGCTTCCAGGTCGGCAGCATCCAGGTCGATGGCGTCAACCGCCCCGATACCTTCGGTTTTCGCGACGACCTGGCCGACATGGTGTCGTACGACCGGGTCGAGGTGGTGCGCGGAGCGACCGGCCTGATGTCGGGGACTGGCGATCCCGGTGCCACCATCAACCTGGTGCGCAAGAAGCCGACCCTCGAGACGCAGCGCAAGCTGACCCTCAAGGCGGGCTCCTGGGACAGCTACCGTACCGAGCTGGACCTGTCCGGCAAACTGTCGGAGAGCGGCCACGTGCGCGGGCGTCTCGTCGCCTCGACCACCGACAGCCAGAGCCATGTCGACCGGCAGTCGCTGGAGCGCCAGGTAGCCTACGGCGTGGTGGAGTGGGACGTCACCGACAACACGATGTTGACCGTGGGCGCCGAGTACCAGGAGATGGACAACGACGGCGCAGGCAACCACGGCTTCCCGATGTTCAATTCCGATGGCAGTCACTTCAAACCGTCGCGATCGTTCAACTCGGCTTCGGACTGGAGCTACCACAAGCGCCGCACGAAAACGCTGTTCACCACGCTGGAACACCAGCTGGACAACGGCTGGCAGTTGAAACTGAATGCCGAGCACAGTCGCCGCAGCTATGACGACACCTTCGCCACTGCCGCCGCCGGTAGCGTCAAGCCCGATGGCAGCGGTATCAGCACCTGGACCGGGCGTTGGGCGGGTGAGCCCCGGCAGACGTCGTTCGACCTGTCCGCCAGCGGCCCGTTCGAGCTGCTTTCTCGCGAGCATCAAGCGTACCTCGGCGCCAGCCACTACCGGGCCTACTACCGTAATCCCGGTTACCAGCTATGGACGAGCCAGCCGATCGACAACATTCATACCTGGGACGGTTCGCTGGCGATTCCGGACGCCATCCACAACAAGTATTCGCAAGATGCGCTGGACGAAACCCAGGACGGCCTGGTGGCGTCGGTGCGTTGGAGCCTGGCCGATGACTTGTCGCTGATCACCGGCGCGCGGGTGATCGATTGGAAACGCGACGAAACCGGGACCACCCTGTCAAGCGGCGCGACCACGCGCACCTCGCGCAGCGAAACCGGGGTTGTCACGCCCTACGTGGGGCTGGTCTACGACTTCGCCGAGAACTGGTCGGCCTACGCCAGCTATACCGCGATCTTCAAGCCGCAGAGCAGACAGGATGCCAGTGGCGGCTACATCGAGCCGCTGGAAGGTGTGAACTACGAGTTGGGTATCAAGAGCGAGTTCTGGGACAAGCGCCTGAACACCGCCTTCAGTGTCTTCGAGGTGCAGCAGGACAACCTGGCCGTGGCTGATGGCGACAAGCTGGCACCGAACGGCGACCAGGCCTACCGCGCCGAATCCGGCACCAAGACCCGTGGTTTCGAGATGGAAATGGCGGGGCAGATCCTGCCTGACTGGCAGGTTTCCGCCAGCTACACCTATGCCCAGGCCGAAGATTCCGATGGCAAGCGTCTGCTCACTGAGGTGCCGCGCGATACCTTCAAGCTGTTCACCAGTTACCAACTGCAGTCCTTGCCACAGTTGAAGATTGGCGGCGGTGTGCGCTGGCAGGGGATGGAGTACAAGAAGAACGCCGGCCCGAACCAGGAGACGTTCAACCAAGGCGCCTACAGTGTGGTCGACCTGATGGCGCAGTACGCGTTCACGCC
Organism: Pseudomonas sp. BJa3; assembly: GCF_026343815.1. Taxonomy (NCBI): domain Bacteria; kingdom Pseudomonadati; phylum Pseudomonadota; class Gammaproteobacteria; order Pseudomonadales; family Pseudomonadaceae; genus Pseudomonas; species Pseudomonas sp. BJa3. Next base: position 103,943 of record NZ_JAOXMC010000002.1, read on the forward strand.
GCAGACCAGCGTCGCCTTGAACCTCAACAACGTGCTGGATGAGAAGTACTACTCCGCGATCGGTGGGCGCGGGTGGTACGGCACCCCGCGCAGTGCCACGGCGACGTTGGTCTACGCATTCTGATCCACGTCGGGCAGGTCGGGTGGCGCACATGGCTGGGGCTACCCGACATACCGCGATGGACAGTCTCTGCGGCTGCCTGGCGCTACCAGCTTTGTGAATGAGGCTGCGGCCCAGGCAGCGTCGGAAACAATGGCAACACCTCCTCGGCCAGCTCCTGGATGATCTCCTGTGCTGGACGCCTGGCCATCTGCAGTCCCAGCGCGGCGTGGTTCACCCCGGCCTCGCGCCATTCCTCCAGCAGTTCGACCAGCCCATGGCGCCCTGTGCGCAGCACGTAACCACCCTGCAGGGGCGTTTGGGGAAAGTGTGGGTCGTCGTCCAGGTCGATCCATTCATTGGTCATGTGCGGGCGGAAACCGTCACCCGGTATCGCTTCACGCCAGGCGTGGACCTTTGCCGCCAGGCGCAGCGGCCCGTGCCTGTCGTGGGTGGCGTGCGGGTAGGTGAGCCAAAAGCACGAGCGTCCGCCAGTGCAAGCGTTCATCGATTGGCTGGGAAGTGAGCTTGTCGGAGACCAGAGCGCAGGGGACTCGTTTTGATAGGTGCGCCAAACCCCACCACTCACCTTATTGCCTGTCCGGAGCGACAACATATTTAGGTAACACATGTTTCGTAAATTCACGCTTTTGGTGCAGACGTAGTCCCAACAACGTGCACTGATGAGTTTTCAAGTATCACATATCAATCGTTATAAAAATGATAACTAAATGATAAATATGTAGAAAACACTTGTTACGAAATTGGCATGTGGTTTGCTCAAGGCTTTCTGCCCGGGTACGCGCCCGGGGTGTCGAACTGACCCTGTCGTCTCCACTCCTGGCATCAGGAATGACCGGCGGCAGCTCAAAGCCTATGAGGACCTTCCAATGAAAGACGTGATTCAGCACCTTTATGGCGGCCATGCCTGCTGCGCAGTAGCCCGGCCGTTGGTGGTGGCGCTCGCGGCCCTGGCCGTCTTCGGCTCGGCCCAGGCTGCCGGGACTGACGCCGGGCAGTTGGGCGGCAAGCTGACCCCCCTGGGCGGCGAGGTGGCGGCCAACGCAGACGGCTCGATCCCGGCCTGGGTGGTCCCCGGCAAACAGGACTCGGGATGGAGCTATGGCCAGGTACGCGGCCAGCACTGGAAGTTCAAGGACGACAAGCCGTTGTTCAGCATCGACGCCGGCAATGTGGCGCAACATGCCCAGCAACTGTCGCCCGGCCAGCTCGAGCTGTTCAAGAAGATCCCGGGTTATCGCATGGACGTCTACCCGACGCGGCGCAGCTGCGGCGCGCCGGACTTCGTGGTCGACAACACGCGCAAGAACGTCGGCTTCGCCACTCTCGACCGCGAAGGCCTGGCGTTGCAAGAGGCCCATGTTCCCGGCATTCCGTTCCCTCTGCCCACGACGGGGGCCGAGGTCATGTGGAACATGAAGATGCGCTACCGCGGGGTCGGCTTCGACATGTCCAAGACGGTCTCCGGATTGTCGCCGCGCGAGGCGGGCGGAAGCTGGCTGCGCACTTCCACCGACTGGTTCATGTATACCCCTTGGGGGCAGAAGGGCAGTGCGCTGTTCTCCTCGTTCGACCGCCTGGAAGTGGCCACCTACTTCAACTACTACGAGCCGGCCGCCCTGGCGGGCCAGGCGGGGGTGGTCACCACCAAGGCCGGGGAGCAGGCCAGCACCTTCTACTACTTCCCCGGGCAGCGACGGGTACGGCGCATGCCGTCGTACTCCTACGATGCACCGCAGATCGGCCTGGACAACCAGTACACCATCGACGAGTCGAACATCTTCTTCGGCCCCATGGATCGCTTCGACTGGAAGCTGGTCGGCAAGCAGGAGCTGCTGGTGCCGTACAACGCGTTCGGTGCCTATGACGGTTCGGCGCGCATCGAGGATGTCGCGCAGCAGAGCGCCATCGCGCCCCAGGCACGCCGCTACGAGCTGCACCGGGTCTGGGTGGTGGAGGCCAACGTGCGCCAAGGCATGCGTCACCAGGCGCCCAAGCGGGTGTTCTACATCGACGAGGACAGCTGGAACGGCCTGATGGCGGTCGACTACGACAAACAGGGGCAGATCTGGAAGGTTCGCGAGGGCTACACCATCCCGGTCTACGAGACCGGCACCTGCGACATGGAGGCCCAGGCCCAGTACAACCTGGTCGATGGCCGCTATCTCTACGACATGACCTCCATCGGCGTTGGCAACAAGGATCATCGCTGGCTCACCGAGGATGCCGGTAACCCGCGCCTGAAGCGCGATTTCTACACCTCCGACAACCTGCGGGCCATCAGCGAACGTTGAACCTTCACCTCTAGAGCGCCGTCATGAAAAAAACAATCACAAAAGTTTCAGGCCTTGCTATTGCGTGCATGACCCCCTTGGCAATGGGGTTCACCTTTGAAACCGAATCCGTCAGGGGGGCTTTCGACTCGACGATTTCCTATGGCATGGGCGTACGCACCGAGTCCCGGGGTTGCAACCTGATCAATCAGGGGGCGACGGGCCATCACCCTCCTGCGGGGTGCTTGGCCCAGACTTCAGGTATCGGCGACCAGGGCGATCTCAACTACGACAAGGGCGACCTGTTCACCCACTACCTGAAGGGCACTCACGAGCTGCTGCTCAAGATGCCCGAGGATTTCACCTTCATGGCCCGGGGCAGCTGGATTCGCGACTTCGCCGCCAGCGACACGACGGGTGCGCTGTCCTTCAACACACCGGCGGACGTGGGTAGCGACGGCCTGACCCGTTCGGCACGTGATGACCTCGAGTTCAAGGCGCGCCTGCTCGACCTGTGGGTGAGCAAGGGCTTCGACGTGGGCGATCAGCGCGTACGCGCCCGGCTGGGCAACCAGGTGATCAACTGGGGCGAAAGCCTGTTCGTGCAGGGTGGTATCAACAATACCAACGCCTACGATGTGCAGGCCTTGTCGCGCCCGGGCGTGCAGCTCAAGGAAGCCGTGCTGCCGGCGCCGATGCTCAGCGTCGCCTCTGGGCTGGGGGCCGGGATCAACGTCGAGGCCTATTACCAGTTCGCCTGGAACAAGAGCGAACTGCCGCCGGTGGGCAGCTACTGGTCGTACACCACCGCGCTCGGCAAGGGCATGAAGTCGTACGGTTTCGACGACAAGAACGCCCGCGACAGCGGCCAGTGGGGGCTTTCGCTGCGCTGGCAGCCGCAGGACAGCGACCTCAACGTGGGCGTGTACGTGATGCGCTACCACGACAAGCTGCCTTCGCTGACCACTCGGTTGCTTGATCCGGACACCTTCGCCGTGTCGCAGAACTGGGTCTATCCCGAAGACCGGATGATGTATGGCATCAGTGCCAACCTGCCGCTCGGCGACTGGGCGGTGGGCACCGAGCTGTCCTACCGACCGAAGGATGCCGTTGCCCTGAACCCGGTGCTCGACCTGTGCGCGAACAACGGGGGCAAGTGCTGGAAGGACGAGAAGAAGTTCCAGTGGCACCTCACCGGGCTGTACAGCATGACGCCCTCCAACTCGCCGCGGCTGCTGGACCTGACAGGGGCAAGCACCGGCACCCTGCTGACCGAGCTGGTGGTCATCAAGTACCCGGGGCTGCACGACAGCTACGACGGCGAGGTGATCGCCGCCGGGGCCAACACCTGGCAGCTAGACCCGACCAGCACACCCAAGGCCCACGGCGACAAGACTTCTTCGGGGATCAACCTGGACTTCAGCCTGACCTACGACGGCACCCTGCTGCCCGGTTGGCAGGTGACCCCGGGCATCTTCTATGCGCGCTCGCTGGGCGGGCGCACGCCCAACCTGGCGGCAACCTTCACCGAAGACGCCAGCAGCCTGAACCTGTACCTCAACTTCGTGCGCAACCCCGCCAGCTGGCAGCTGTCGTTCAACTATGCCAAGTTCATGGGGGGCGACACGGCCTACGACCAACTGCTGCGTGACCGCGACTATGTCGGCGTGGTTCTGTCGCGCACTCTGTGAGGCCTGCCGTGAACATGTCTATCGATGTATCGAAGCAATCGCTGCGCGGCGTCCTGCCGCGCATCGAGGCCGGTCTGTTCGGGCACCGGCGTGTGGTGCTGCTTATCCTGGCCTTGTTCACCACGGTGATGGCCTGGTTCGCGGTGCATTTGCGCATGGATGCCGGGTTCGAGAAACAGCTGCCGATCGGCCACGAGTACGTGGAAACCTTCAGGCAGTATCGTGGCGACTTGCTCGGTGCGAACCGTCTGACCCTGGTGGTCAGGGCCCGCGAAGGCAGTATCTGGAGCGAGGCGGGCCTGCGTCGTCTGTACGATGTGACCCAGGCGGTGACGTTCCTGCCAGGCATCTCTCGCAGCAGCGTGCGCTCGCTGTGGACGCCCAACGCGTTCGTCAACGAGATCACCGAGGAGGGGTTTCGGGCCGACCCGCTGGTACCCGGGACGGTGACGCCCGAGCGGTTGGACAGCGCCACCATCGCCCGGATCGCCGACTCGACCGCCCAGGGCGGCTTCATCGGTACCCTGGTTTCCCGTGACCAGCGCAGCGCGATGATTACCGCCGAACTCAACGAGCGTGACGCCAAGGGCGAGCGCCTGGATTACGTGGCCTATAACCGGGTGCTGGAGGAGCAGATCCGCCAACGGTTCGAGGATGCGCAGTTCGAGGTGCAGATCATCGGCTTCGCCAAGCAGATTGGCGATATCGCCGATGGCGCGGCGGCGGTGCTGGAGTTCTGCCTGCTGGCCCTGTTGCTGACTGCGATGGCGGTGTACTGGTACTGCCATTCGCTGCGCTTCACCTTGCTGGCGCTGGGCTGTTCGCTGACATCGCTGGTCTGGCAGTTTGGCAGCTTGCGCCTGTTGGGCTACGGACTAGACCCACTGGCGGTTTTGGTGCCGTTCCTGGTGTTCGCCATCGGTGTCTCCCACGGGGTGCAGCAGATCAACTACATCGTCCGCGAGATCGCCGCCGGCAGCACGGTCGCGGTGGCGGCGCGCTCGAGCTTCCGCGGGTTGCTGGTGCCGGGCACCTTGGCGTTGGTGACGGCCTTCGTGTCGTTCATCACCTTGTTGCTGATCCCCATCCCCATGGTGCGCGAGCTGGCGATCACCGCGGCGCTCGGTGTGGCCTTCAAGATCGTCACCAACCTGGTCATGTTGCCGCTGGTGGCCTCGATGCTGAAGGTCGATGGCCGTTACGCGGCCCGCGAGGAGTCCGCCCGCGAGCGTCGCGCCGCACGCCTGGCGTGGCTGGCCGCGCTGGCCGAATGGCGCAATGCGCGCTGGGTCATGCTGGTGGCCTTGCTGGTGTTCGCCACGGCCGTCTGGCAGAGCCACGACCGCGTGGTTGGTTCGCTGCAGGCCGGGGCACCGGAGCTGCGCGAAGACGCGCGCTTCAACCGCGATGCGCTGGCCATCGCCAGCCACTACGACATCGGCCTCGACTGGCTCAGCGTGGTCTTCGAAGTGCAGCCCGGGCGGCTGGGTGAGGCAGGTGGCAACGCCTGCGAGGACGTCGAGCTTGGGCAATACCAGGACCGCTTCGCGTGGGCGATGGAAGGGGTGCCGGGGGTGCTGTCGGTGGCGTCGTTCTCCTCGGCCATGCGTCAGTTCAACGAAGGCTACAACGAGGGCAACCCGAAGATGAGCGCGGTGCCGATCGATGCGATGAACTATTCGTCGTTGGCCGCTGAAGTGGCACGCAGCCCAGGCCTGATGCGCAACGATTGCAGCATGACCGCGGTGCACCTGTACCTGGCGGACCACAAGGCCACCACCATCGGCCGGGTGATCGAGGCGGCCAAGACGTTTCGCGCCGAGCAGCCGTTGCCCGGCGTTGCCGTACGCCTGGCTGCCGGCAATGCCGGGGTGATCGCCGCCATCAACGAGGAGGTGGAGAAGAGTGAGACGCCGATGCTGCTGTATGTCTATGCCGCCATCGCCTTGCTGGTGCTGGTGGTGTATCGCGACTGGCGCGCCGTGCTGGTGTGCTGCTTGCCGTTGACCATCGGCACCTTCATTGGCTACTGGTTCATGAAGACGCTGCAGATAGGCCTGACCATCGCCACGCTGCCGGTGATGGTGCTCGCGGTAGGTATCGGGGTGGATTACGCCTTCTACATCTACAACCGCATCCAGCTGCACCAGGCCGATGGCCAGCCGGTGGGGGTCGCGGTGGCGCTGTCGCTGCGCGAGGTGGGCATGGCGACCATCTTCACTGCAATCACCCTGGCGGTCGGCGTGGCCACCTGGGCGTTTTCCGCGCTCAAGTTCCAGGCGGACATGGGCAAGCTGCTGGCCTTCATGTTCATGGTCAACATGGTGATGGCCATGACCGTATTGCCGGCGTTCGCGGTCTGGCTGGAACGGATCTTCCCACGCAAGCGCCCGGTGCGCAGGATCGGCGCGCTGGCGCATTGAGGAGAGCGGTATGGGATACCTGAAAACACTGTTGGGCGTCACCCTGGCGACCGCCTCCTGTTTGGCAAGCGCCCTCGAAGCGGTGCCGGCGGCACCTGTCGCGCACGCTACCCAGGCCATGTTGCTGGGGGCGGCCTGGGCGCAGAAGCGGGTGGTCGCGGTGGGCGATCACGGCGTCGTGCTGCTCTCCGATGACAGCGGGCGCAACTATCACCAGGCCCGCTCCGTACCGGTCTCCAGCAGCCTGACCGGCGTCAGTTTCGCCGATGCCAGGCATGGCTGGGCGGTGGGCCATTGGGGGGCGATTCTTGCCAGCGACGATGGCGGCGAGCATTGGCAGCTCCAGCGCCTGACCCCTGACCAGGACAGGCCGCTGTTCGCCGTGCATTTCTTCGACAACCTGCGGGGCGTGGCGGTGGGGCTGTGGTCGCTGGTGCTGACCACCGACGATGGCGGGGCGACCTGGACCGAGCGCAACTTGCCGGCACCTGCGGGCGCCGGCCGCGCGGACCTCAACCTGATGAGCCTGTTCGTCGATGATCGTCATCACAGGCTCTATGCCACGGCCGAACGCGGGCAGCTGTTGCGCTCCGACGACCGAGGGCAGACCTGGCGATACCTGGACACCGGCTACGACGGCACGCTCTGGACGGGCGCTGTGTTGCCCGATGGCGGGCTGCTGGTGGGTGGGCAGCGTGGCACCTTGTTGCGCGGGACGCCTGACGGCGCGTCGTGGCAGCGCATTGCGCTGGACAGTCGCAGTTCGATCACCTCGATCGTGGTGGACGGCCAGCAAGTGGTCGCGGTGGGGCTGGATGGCCTGCAGGCGCGCAGCGAGGATGTTGGGCGCACGTTCACGCTGTCACGCCGCAAGGACGGCGTGTCGCTGACCGCCGCGCTGGCCGGTGGCGAGGATGGGCCGTTGCTGTTTTCCCGGCGTGGACCGGGGAAAGCTTTGCCCTGAAGTGTGTGCCGCCTGTGGCATCAAGCGGCACAAGCGCATCGTCCTGAACCTGTGCACACCCCTGGCGATCCTGGGCAAGGATGCTCTTTATTAAAATACATAACACTAGTTGCGTTAAATCAATCAGCGCAGTAGAGTCGAAAAAACACAACAACAAGCCGCAGGAGGATCGTCATGTGTGCCAGCCGCTTCTCGAGCGCCTGCCGCACAGCGGTTTTACCGCTGCCTGGAGAGCGTGCATGAATACTTTCAGCGATACATCGCAGCCCAACCCCGGTTCACAGCGGTTCCGCCTGCTGGGCGGCTGGGTCGAGCGCCCGGACGATCTGCAGCCAGCGCTGGAGGGCGATGTCAGTGCCGATGTGGTCATCATCGGCGCCGGTTTCGCCGGCCTGTCCACGGCACTGGAGCTGACTGCGCTGGGTGCCAGCGTGGTGGTCCTGGAACAGGATTTTGCAGGCTTCGGCGCCAGTGGCCGCAACGCTGGATACCTGGCCGGCAGCATGGGCGTGGAGTTCGAGCTGTTCCACAAACGGGTGGGCGTGGAGCAGGCGCGGAAAATAGTCGCGTTCTACGATGAAGGTGTCAGCTACGTGGAACGGCGCCTGGGTGAACTGGCCATCGACTGCGACTACAACCCCTCCGGCATCATCCGCGCCGCGGTGCACCCGTCCCAGGAGAAGAAGCTGCGCCATGGCATGGCACTGGGGCAGCAGTTGGGCTCTGTCACGCGCTTCGTCGAACCCGATGAAATGCGCGCCCGCGGGATCCCGCCAGCGTTCCTGTTCGGCTGCACGCAGCACGGCGGCACGCTCGATCCCGGCAAGTACGTCATGGGGCTGCGCCGCGCCGCCCTGCGGGCCGGGGTGCGACTGTTCGAGCAGACCCGGCTGTTGTCCTATCAGGAAGGCGCAACCGTCATCTGCCGCAGCGAACGCGGCAGTGCCAGCGCGCCATTCATGGTTTTGGCCACCAATGCCTACACGCCGCAGTTGGGGCTGCTACGCGACAAGGTGGTGCCGCTGCGGGTTTCGGCGATCGAGACCGCGCCGTTGTCCAAGGCGCAGCTACAGACCCTGGGATGGCAGGGCAGAGAAGGGATCGTCACCCCGCACTGGACTATGGAGAGTCATCGCCTGACGGCGCGTGACACCTTGTTGGTCACCACCAAGCAACTTGGCTATGCCTACGGCTCGGCCACGCCCAACCAGCCGGATGTGTCCGCCTACAAAGCCTTGCAGCAGGCTTTGGGCGAACGTTTCCCAACGCTTCGTGGCACCCCCATCCATGCTTGCTGGAGCGGTTATATCAGCCTGGCCTACGACGCCTTACCCGTGGTCGGCGCCACAGGTGCCCGCGACAACATTCTCTATAGCGCCGGTTGTTCCGGCCATGGCGTCGGTACCCAGTCGCTAATTGGCCACCTATTGGCCGAACGCATCGGCGGTATCGAGCACCCGCTGCTGGCGGCGCTACGCCACAAGACACCTTCGACCCTGCCCGAACCGCTGCAGTGGTGCGCCATGCAGGCCGCTCTGGCGGGTGTGAACGTGCTCGACCGCCAACTGAACCGCAAAGCCCGGGCCTTCCAGGCCCAGTAACTTTCTCTACTGCGCAGGCCAGCCCGCCTGAGGCCGGCCCGCGCTCGCAACCTTGGAGCACGCATGAACAGCAATTCCAACGAGGCCGTCCGAGTGACGGCCTGGGCTGCGATCCTGGGCGGTCTGTTTGCCTACCTGAACGTCGGCTTCATGCTGATGGTGACGCACGGCGACATGACGGTGACCCTGGATGGCGCGCAAATGCTGAGTTTGCCGGAGCAGCTGCGGCAGTACTTCAGGCTGTCGATGTTCGCCGACCTGCTGGGTTTCTACCTGCCGTTGCTGGTGATCGGCGGCTACCTCTGGCGGGCGTTCCGTGACCAGGCCGGCGCATTGGGTGACGTGGCCGCCCTGGCCATTGCCACGTACGTGGTCCTGGGCGTGGTGGGCGCCGGCTTGCAACTGTCGGTGCTCAATACCCTCGCGGCTCTTCACCAGAGCGGCTCACCGGCGGTGCAGGCCGCCGCCGAAGTCACCTGGACCAGCATTGCGGTGGGCAGCCAACGCGGGCTGTGGTGGTGCGAGGGGCCGGTCGTGCTGTTCTGGGGGCTGGTGGTCGGCAGCCAGTTGAAGCATGCCGGATGGGGGGCTTCGATCCTGTTGCCGCTGAAGATCGTCGGCTGGTGCTTCGGCCTGTACTTCATCGCGGGGTTTTTCCCGCAGCTCGATGCCCTGACCAATGTCCTGCTGGTCATCGTGGTGCTGATCTTCCCGTTCTGGATGATGCTGTTCGGCGTGCAGTTGCGCCGACGCTCGCTGCGCCTTGCGCTTGGCGCGTGACCCGCAGGTTCGCCAGCCGTACCACGCGCTGCCCGAAGGCGCGTGCTCAAACTACAACCGTGCGAGGTATGCGAAATGGCTGAAAAGCCCCCCTCCAATTCATTCGATCTCAAGCGTCGGCAATTGCTGAAGTTCGCCGGCGCCACGGCGGCCGTCGGTGGCCTGGGCCTGCACGCGTTGCCGGCAAGCGCCGCCGAAGGCACGGCCCGCGTTCGCGACAGCGATGATGGCGTGCTCGACGTCGCGATCATCGGTGCCGGCATGGCAGGGCTGACCGCCGCACGCGACCTGCACAACGCAGGCTGCCAGTCATTCGTGGTGCTGGAGGCACGCAATCGTGTCGGCGGCCGGGTGCTGAACCATGACCTGGGCGGGGGCCAGATCTCCGAAGCCGGCGGCCAGTGGATCGGGCCTGGGCAAACTGCGGTGGCCGACCTGGCGCGTGAGCTCCAGATAGATACTTTCCCGACCTACTACCAGGGCAAGACCGTAGTGCTTGGCGGGGAAGGGCGGCTCGAGGTTGACCTGCACGGCACCTTCGGCACGGACGAGCGCATCGGCGCCAAGCTCAGCGAACTGTCCAAGGTCGTGCCCTCTGGCGCCCCCTGGACTTCGTCAAGGGTTGCGGAGCTGGACAAACTCTCGGTGGGCGAGTGGCTGGCCCGGCAAGGCATCAAGCCTGAAGATCGATCGGGGTGGGACACCAGTCTGACCCTCACCGGTGGCGTGCCACCGGCCAGGATGGGGTTGTTGCATTTCCTGTCGATGATCAACTCGGCGAGTTGCGACTACATGAAGCTCGACTCGATCAAGGACAGTGCGCAGGGCACACGTTTCGTCGGCGGCTCGCAGCTGTTGTGCACACGCATGGCCGAGGCGCTGGGTGACAAGCTACGCCTGGCCTGCCCGGTGCGCGAGATCGCCGACTGGGACCGCGAGGTGGTGAGGCTGGTCACCGACCAGGGCGAGGTCCGCGCACGCCGGGTCATCGTGGCGATCCATCCTGCGCTGTGCAACCAGGTACGCTTCCAGCCCGCACTGCCCGAAGGCCGGGCCGCGCTGCAACGTGCCTGGCCCGCCCACAGCCCGGCACGCAAGACCGCCATGGTCTACAAGCGGCCGTTCTGGCGCGACAAGGGGCTCAATGGCCACACCGTAGAGGTGAAGGGGCAGGTGCTGTGGGCGTGGGACAACTCGCCGCCCAATGGCGAAATCGGCGTAATCAACGCTTTTATCGTCAACGCCATGGTGCCGTCCGAACCTGCCGCGGCTCAGCGTGTGCTGGCGCAAATCTACGCACGATCCCTGGGTGACGAAGCGCTGAACCCAATCGGCTATCACGACCATGACTGGGGGCAGGCCGACCCCTGGAGCATCACCTGCGTATCGGCAATCCCACCCGGCTTCTGGAGCCAGCATGGGGAGTCCTTGCGTCCGGCATGCGGCAACCTGATCTGGTCGGGGACCGAAACCGCCGAAATCTGGGCGGGCTACATGGATGGCGCGGTGCGTTCGGGTCATCAGGGCGCGCTGCAGGCGCTCGCTTCGCTGCGTCAGGCTTGAGGGGCGGTCATGAAAAAGAAACTGTTGTTGGTTACCGGTGTAGTGCTGGTGGTACTGCTGGCGCTGTTCGGCCGCGACCTGCTTGGGCTGTACCGGCTGCAGGACTATCTCGACACCACCACCCAGGCCTACGAGGCGGAGGGGCCCTGGCCACAGACGGCGGATGCCTGCCTGGCGTGCCATGGCAAACAAGGCAGCTCCCTGCACCAACGTTATCCGAGCCTGGCGGGACAACCCGCGGACTACTTGAAGACACAGCTGCACACCTTTGCCAGTGGCCAGCGCATGAACCCGAACATGCAGCCGCTGGCCATGAGCCTGACTGAAAAACAGATCGTCGAACTGAGCGATTACTACGCGCGTCAGCCGGCGCTCGACAACCATGGGTTCGACCCCGACCCGGCCCTGCGCGCGCAAGGCGGCAAGCTGGCGGCGGCGGGCGCTTGCATGGCCTGCCATGGCGAGCATCTGCTCGGGCAGGGGCCATTCCCCCGCTTGGCGGGGCAGGGCGCCGACTACCTCCTGGCACAACTGGATGCCTTTGCCGAGGGGCGGCGGACCGATCCGAGCGGTTCGATGCAGGCGATCAGCGCAACCTTGTCACCAGCGGATCGCAAGGCGCTCGCCCATTACCTCGCCTCGCTCGCCACTGCGCCGAAATGACGTTCCGATTTCTATAACAAGAGAATTTCGCTATGGAAACCAAAGATGTTTTCGCCTTGCTCACCTGTGTGCTTTTGATCGCGTCCGGGGGTATCTACGGCATCAAGTTTCTGCGCAAGGGCAATTTCCTACTGGGGCTGGAGTGGTTGATCGTCGCGTTTTCCGGCAGCAACCTGTTGATCTTCCTGCTGACCCAATCGCAGATCTCCTATGGCATCTCGTTCTTCTGCGATGCGTTCTCCCGAGGCTTCGGCATCCCCATCGTCACGGTGCTCGGCCTGATGGCGGTGACCCACAACTACAAGCCTTCGAAGCTCAAGGACGCGGTGATCTTCGCGATCACCTTCGCCAGCACGCTGGTCATGATCAAGAGCGACTTCATGGCCAAGCCATTGCCTTACTTCTATGTCGTCATGTGGTTCGCCTATTCGGCTTACCTGGCGTATTTCATCGCCAGGCTTGCCCGCGCGGGTGAGCGCCTGCATGCGCTGGGCGTGACCGTCGCGGCGATATCGGGATTGATCGTGGCGTGCATCTACGACTTCTACCCGATCCCAGGCGACGATACCAAGGCGATCTTCCTGTCCATCGCCCTGGTCACCTGGTCGTACATGCTGATCCAGCTGTACTACGCCTTCTTCGCCCTGGAGCGCGCCAAGGGCTGCGCGCGCTGATGCAGCCGTTCGCGGGCTCTGCGCAGCCTTGCAATCCACCCCGGAGTACATCCCATGTCCATTGAACAAGTCGCGCCGGCGGTCGAACGCATGCGCGAGGTATTTGCCCTCCAGCGCCAGGCGTTTGCCGAAGCACGTTATCCCTCGTACCTATCACGTCGAGCCAACCTTCAAGCGCTCAAGGCGCTGGTACTGGAGCACGCAGATGCGATCGCGGCGGCCATTTCCAGCGACTTCGGCCACCGCTCCGTGCACGAGACCAAACTGCTGGACGTCTTTGGCCTGGTCAGCGAAATCAATCATGCGATCAAAAGCCTGAAACGCTGGATGAAACCGCGCCAGCGCGGAGTCGGTCTCTGGTTCCAGCCCGGGCGTGCGGCCGTGCTCGCCCAGCCGCTCGGCGTGATCGGCATTGCCGCGCCCTGGAACTACCCCCTCTACCTGACCTTGGGGCCGCTGTGCGGCGCCCTGGCCGCCGGCAACCGCGCCATGATCAAGGTCGCCAGCGATTCGAGCCACTTCGGGCGGCTGCTGGCCGAGCTGCTGGGCAGGCGCTTTGCCGAGGACCTGGTGGCGGTCATCCAGCCAGGTCCCGGTATCAACGACGGCTTCTCGCGTTTGCCGTTCGATCATCTGATCTTCACCGGCTCGCCCGCGGTAGGCCGGCAGGTCATGCGCAACTGCAGCGAGAACCTCACCCCCGTGACCCTCGAACTCGGTGGCAAGTCCCCGACACTGGTGGCCCCCGATTACCCCTTGCGCAAAGCAGCCGACACCATCCTCTGGGGCAAGTGCCTCAATGCCGGGCAGACCTGCGTCGCCCCGGACTATCTGTTCCTGCCAGCCGGCAGCGAAGAGGCGTTCATCGAGCATGCGAGTGCGGCGGTCAGCCGTCATTACCCGGTACCGCTGGCCGACAACCCCGACTACACCTGCATGATCAACCCGCGCCAGATGGCACGGGTCGAAGCCCTGCTGGCCGATGCCCGCGACAAGGGCGCGCGGGTCGTCGCCCTGGCCGACGCCGAAGGCGCCCGCCGGGTCGGCAAGCTGGCGCCGCACCTGGTGTTCGACGTGCGCGACGACATGCTCATCATGCAGGAGGAGATCTTCGGGCCGGTGCTGCCGGTGCTCGGTTATCGCCGGCTGGAAGAGGCGGTGGACTACATCAACGCCCACGAACGGCCGCTGGCCTTGTACCTGTTCGATGAGGACCAGGGGCGTGTCGAGACGCTGTTGAGGCAGACGATCTCCGGCGGCGTCTCGGTCAACAGCGTGATGCTGCACGTGCTCCAGGAGAACCTGCCATTCGGTGGCGTCGGCCACTCGGGGCTGGGCCACTATCACGCCGAAGAGGGTTTCCAGACATTCAGCAAGATGCGGCCGATCTTCTATCAAGCCAAACGCAACGGCAGCTTCCTGCTCAAACCGCCTTACGGTCGCCTCACCCAGGCGCTGCTGCGTCTGATGCTGCGCTGAGGCTCGGTGTGCTGGGCGGGCATGACGAAGTCGCTCCGCGTTGACGCTGCTCCCATGCTCGTCATGCCCTTTTTGGCGCCCTTCGGGGCGCCTTTTTTTTCCAGGGTGCTGCCTCAGGGGTAGGCTGGTGGAGCTTTCACGCAGGACGCCACCGCCGGATTGCTCGTTGGGCGGTGGCGACGTGGGGCCTGAACGATATCAGCCCTGGGCGACCCACTCGGCGCCGCGCTCGCCGATCATGATCGCGGCGGCATTGGTGTTGCCGCCGACCAGCGTTGGCATGATCGAGGCGTCGATCACACGCAGGCCATCGATGCCGTGAACCCGCAGCTGGCTGTCGACCACGGCCATGTCGTCCTGGCCCATCTTGCAGGTACCGACCGGGTGGTAGATGGTGTCGGTGCGTTTGCGCAGGATCTCGACCAGCTGTTCATCGCTGTGCAGGCCGGCGCTGTAGAAGTCGCGCAGGCCGAAGCTGGCCATCGGTGTCTGGGCGATGATCTCGCGGGTCATGCGGTACCCCTTGAGCAGGGTCTCGACGTCGTCGTCGTGGTCCAGCAGGTTCGGGTCGATGCGCGGGGCGACACGCGAGTCCGGTGAAGCCAGGCCCACGCTGCCGATGCTCTTGGGGCGCAACACGCAGACGTGACAGCTGAAGCCGTGGCCCCAGTGCAGCTTGCGGTTGTGGTCATCGACCGTGCCGATCACCGAGTGCAGCTGGATATCCGGTCGAGCGAGGGTCGCGTCGGTCTTCAGGAATGCACCGGCTTCGGCGCAGTTGCTGGACAAAGGGCCGCGACGGTGGCGCAGGTACTCATAGGTCGCCTTGCCCATCTTCAGGCTGCCCGCCAGGGACACGCCAAGCAGCGAGGTATCGCTGCTCTTGTAGCACAGCACCACATCGGGATGATCGCGCAGGTTCTGGCCCACCCCCGGCAGCTCATGCCTGACGGCGATACCCTGGGGTTCGAGCTCGGCTCGCGGGCCGATGCCCGAGAGCATCAGCAGATGCGGGCTGCCGAAGGACCCTGCGGCCAGCAGCACTTCCTTGCGCGCCTTCAGGTGTACCCGACTTCCCTTGATCAGCGCCTGCACGCCAGTGGCGCGCTCGCCCTGGATCACGATGCTTTCGACATGGGTGTTGGTCAGCACCGTGAGGTTACGGCGCTGGCGCACCGGTTTCAGGAATGCGGTGGCCGTGCTCCAGCGCCGGCCATCGCGGATGGTCACGTCGTAATAGCCGACACCCTCTTGCCGGGCACCGTTGAAGTCTTCGTTGAAAACGTGTCCTGCACGCAGGGCCGACTCGACGAAGGCTTCGGTGACGACATGGCGATGCGCGGGGCCGACGTAAAGCTCGCCTTCGCCGCCGTGGTAGTCGTTGTCACCGCCATGGTGCATCTCGCTCTTGCGAAAGTAGGGCAGCACATCGTCGAACGACCAGCCTTCGTTACCCAGCGCGTGCCAGTCGTTGTAATCGTCGTGATGGCCGCGGATGTAGATCATGCCATTGATCGAGCTGCTGCCGCCCAGCACCTTGCCGCGAGGCTGGTAGCCATGGCGACCGCCCAGGCCTCGCTGCGCAGTGGTCTTGAACGCCCAGTTGACATGCCGTGTCGGCAGGATCGCGGCCATGCCGACGGGGGTGTGGATCAGCGGCGAGCGGTCTTCCGGGCCCGCTTCGATCAGGCCCACGGTGACGCCGGGGTCGGCGCTCAGGCGATTGGCAAGGACGCAGCCGGCGGAGCCTGCGCCTACGATCAGGTAGTCGAATTCCATCTTGTTGTTCTCGAGTGGGTGGCAAGGTAGAGGAGGCGAGCGGGCGGGCTAGCCGTCCCAGGCGGTGTACTGGTTGACGAAACGGGTAATGTTGCGTTGCGCCGCCTGGGCCTGAGGCAGGGCGGCGATCATCTGGAACACATGGGGCAGGCGCTTCCAGATCTCCAGGTGAACCGGCACGCCGGCCGCCGAGGCCTTGGCGGCGGCGCGCACCGAGTCATCCAGCAACATCTCGGTGCTGCCTACCTGGAACAGCAGAGGCGGCAGGCCATCGAAGCGGCCGAACAGCGGCGATACTGCCGGCTGCCCGTGGGATTCGGCCGGGGCATAGAAGCCGCGAATGCCGATGGCGAAGGCCGGGGTGAAGATCGGATCATGGCGCGCATTGTCCAAGGCACTCGCGCCGCTGAGGGTGAAGTCGAGAAACGGCGAGAGCAGCACGGCGCAGCTCGGCAGCGGAGTGTCTTCGTCCCGTAGCCGTTGCAGCAGCGCAAGCGCCAGGTTGCCACCGGCGGAGTCGCCGGCGACGACGATGTCGCTGGCCTTGAAGCCCTGTCCCTGCAACCAGCGGTAGGCGTCGAGCGCTTCGTGAAGCGCGGTTGGGAATGGGTGCTCGGGGGCCAGGCGGTAGTCCAGCATCAGTGCCCGGGTCTTCAGTGGCCGGCACCAGCTCGCGACCATCGCGGCGTAGACCTGCGGGGTGTAGGCAACGAAGGCGCCGCCATGGATGTACAGCAATACCCGTTCAGGCCGGCAATGGGCCGGCGTCAGCCATTGGGCGGCGACGCCATTGCAGTTCACGTCGGCGCGGTGTACATCGGTCGGGAATGTCTTGGGCGCCTGGCCATCGAGCCGTTCGAACTGCCGGCGCAGCTTGCCGATGTCGATGCGCAGGCCATGGCTGGACTTCACCAGCAGGCGCAAGGCCAGGTTGAGCAGGCGGTTCTTCCAGCGGCCCTCGGCTGGGTCGATTTCGCGGGTATGAAGCTGCGCGTTCATGACACCACCTCGTGCTGGCTGGGGGTAGGCCAGTGGTAATCGTGCAACTGTTCGCGCAGCAGCACCTTGCTGACCTTGCCGGTTGCGGTGTGCGGCAATGCCTCGATGAACACCACATCGTCGGGGTAACAGAACCGCGCGACCTTGCCGGCGTAATGGGCCAGCAACGCTTCCCGGCTCACGGCCTGGCCGGGTTTGAGCACCACAACCAGCAATGGGCGCTCGTCCCACTTCGGGTGGGCGATACCCAGCACGGCGGCTTCGGCGACCGCAGGGTGGGCCATGGCGATGTTTTCCAGGTCGATCGAGCTGATCCACTCGCCACCGGACTTGATCACATCCTTGGCGCGGTCGGTGATCTGCATGAAGCCGTCAGGGTCGAGGGTGGCGACATCCCCGGTGGGGAACCAGCCATCGACCAACGGGCTGGCCTCGATGCCGAAGTACCGCTCGATCACCCAGTGGCCACGTACCAGCAAGGCGCCTGTGGTCTTGCCGTCACGCAGCAGCTCGTTGCCATGCTCGTCCACGATTTTCAGGTCCGTGCCGAAAGGCGGTCGCCCCTGCTTTACGCCGATGGCGAAGCGAGCTTCGTCTTCCAGGTCGAGGTGCGAGGCCTTGGGCGTGTTCACCGTGCCCATCGGCGACAGCTCGGTCATGCCCCAGGCGTGTTGCAGGCAGATGCCGAACTCCTCTTGGTAACTGCGCATCATCGCCGGTGGGCAGGCGGCGCCACCGACGATCATGCGGCGCAAGCGGGGAAGGCGGCTCCCGTATTGGCGCATATGCTGCTGCAGGCTCAGCCACACGGTGGGCACGCCAGCGGAGAAAGTGACGCGCTCGCGCTCGAAGAGTGCGAACAGGCTCTCGCCGTCCAGGCAGGCGCCTGGAAACACCAGCTTGGCGCCCACCAGTGGTGCGGAATAGGGCAAGCCCCAGGCGTTGACGTGGAACATGGGGACCACCGGGGCGACGACCTCGCAGGCAGACAATGCCAGCGCGTCCGGAAGGGCGCTGGCCAGTGCATGCAGCAAAGTGGCGCGATGTGAATAGAGCACCCCTTTGGGGTTGCCGGTGGTTCCCGAGGTGTAGCACAGCGCCGCCGCCGTATGCTCATCCAGCACGGGCCAGGCGAAGTCCGCCGACTCCGCCTCCAGGAGCTGTTCGTAGCACAGCAGGTTGGCGATCTGCATGGCTGGCATGTGCGCAAGGTCGGTCATAGCCACCCAGTGCCTGACGCCCGGGCAATCCGCTGCGATGGCCTCGACCAGCGCAGCGAACCCAAGGTCGAAGCACACGACCTCGTCCTTGGCGTCATTGATGATCCAGGCCACCTGTTCGGGGAACAGCCGGGGGTTGATGGTATGGGTGATCGCGCCGGTGCCCGATATTGCGTAGTAAAGCTCGAAATGCCGGTAGCCATTCCAGGCCAGGGTGCCCACGCGACTGCCGGGCCCGGTGCCGAGGCGTAACAGCGCGTGGGCGGCCTGCCTGGCCCGTCGGTGCGCGTCGGCATAGGTATAGCGATGAACGGGACCTTCAAGGGTGCAGGAGACTATTTCCGTGTCGCCGTGATAGCGCTCGGCATGTTCGAGCAGCGAAGGGGTGGTCAGCGGCAGCGTCATCATTTGGCCTTGCATCGGGTTCTACCTTTCTTGTTGTCATGCCCCGGCCACGCTGGTCGTAGCCAGGTGGACGGGAACGGGGTGTGGTCAACCGGTGACGCGGGAAGGTCGTGGGGCAGGGATTTCCCGTGTGCTCTGGAGGAAGGCCAGGCGCGGATCTTCGACGGGATCCTTGAGCAGCATCTTCTTGTCGCGGCCGTAGTGCATGAAGACGAACCACGGGTAGGCCTTGCCCTGGCGCGGGAGAAACTGCTGGTCGCGCTGGATGTAGCCGGACTTCATCGAGTTCATGATCCCGTCGTCCAATGCGTTGCCGGCATCGTCGCGGGGAGTCACGACATCGAAGTCGTGCTCGTCCATGTAGTGGAAAAGCCGGCACAGGTATTTGGCCGCCAGGCCGACCTTGAGGGTCCAGGAAACGTTGGTGTAGCCGAATATCCAGGCCATGTTCGGCAGGTTTTCCAGGAGCACGCCCTTGTAGGTCATCTGCTCGCCGATCGGATAGGGGGTGCCGTCCACCGACACGATCATCCCGCCCAATACCTGGAGCCTGAGCCCGGTCGCCGTGATGATGATGTCGGCCGGCAAGTGCTTGCCGGACTTGAGCACAATGCCGCTTTCGCTGAAGCGCTCGATGTGATCGGTTTCGATCGAGGCGCGGCCACTACGGATGGCTTTGAACAGGTCGCCATCGGGCACCGCGCACAGGCGCTCGTCCCACGGCATGTAGTGGGGGGTGAAGTGGCGCATGTCGGCGTCGGGGCCGACCTGGCGACGGACGTGCGAAAGGATGATCTTGCGCATCAGCCGCGGCCATTGCCGGCAGGCGATATAGGCCGCCCGATACAGCACGATATTGCGCTTGCGGGCCAGGCCATAGGCCCAGCGGGCGGGCATGATGCGCGAGAGCGTGGCCGTCAATGTGTCGGTGGAAGGCAGCGAGTAGATATACGACGGGGAGCGCTGCAGCATGGTGATATGCCCGGTTTTGTCGGCCATGGCCGGTATCAGCGTGGCCGCGGTGGCACCGCTGCCGATCACCACGACGTGCTTGCCGGTGTAGTCCAGGTCCTCAGGCCAGTGCTGCGGGTGGACCCGCACACCTTTGAACGCCTCCTCGCCGGGAAAACTCGGCAGGAAACCTGCGCCGTGGTTGTAGTAGCCGGTGCAGCACAGCAGGAACTTGCAGCTGTATTGCCGCACCGTTGCGCTGGCCTCATGCACGGCGCTGACCTGCCACAGGCGTTGCTGGCTGCACCAGTTGGCGCCGGTGATCTTCACGCCGTAATGGATCTTCTTGTCCAGGCCATGCTGCCTGGCCGTGTCCTGGATGTACCGCCGGATCGAGGCGCCGTCGGCGAGCACCTTGGGGCTTCGCCACAAGCGGAACTTGTAGCCGTAGCTGAGCATGTCCGAATCGGAACGGATGCCTGGGTAACGGAACAGGTCCCAGGTGCCGCCCATGCAGGCGCGCCGCTCGAGGATCGCCATGCTGCGCTCAGGGAACTCCTGCGCCAGCTGGCAGGCGGTACCAATGCCTGACAGGCCAGCGCCGATGATCAAGGTGTCGAAATGTTGATGGTTCATGAGGTCTCCGGGCCTGGCGGCCCAGGCTTGTACTTGTTGTTATGGCGGACTGTAGAACGAGGAATAAATTTACGCAACAGCTGTTATGTTTAGTGTCGAATCAACCCCGCTCAGGTCCGCCGGTCGCTGCGGCACAACTCCTTACGGATAGTGATTCACGATCGCCGCCCGGTTGAAAACAGGCATCTCTCTAGTCAGCGAACGCTCGGTGCGAGCCCTGCGATGTAGTGCGCCAGGGCCTCGAGTTCTTCCTCGGAAAGGACGGCGGCGGTAGCGTTCATGGCGCCGCTGGGATCGCTGCGCTGGCCTTGCTTGAACGCCATGAGCTGCTCCAGCAGGTAGGCCTGGCCTTGGCCGGCCAGACGCGGCGCCACCGGGCTGCCGGACAGCGTCTCGCCATGGCATGCGGTGCAGCCCCGCGTAGTGGCACTGGCGTGGCCGCGGGCACGCATGGCGTCATCGGAGGCCGGTGCGTCGGTCACCCGCGGAACCTGACGGGCGAAGTATTCGGCCAAGGCCTTGATCCGTTCATCGCTCAGGGCGGCCGCCAGCGGCTGCATCTGCGCGCTGTGTCGCGTGCCCTGGGCAAACGCCTGAAGCTGCGCCTGGATATACGCAGCCGGCTGCCCAGCGAGTGCCGGGTAGAGGCTGTTATGCGGTTGCCCGCGAGCGCCATGGCAAAGCGAGCAGGCATCCTGGGGTTGCGGCCAGGCGCCGCCATTGGCCTCATAGCTGGCGTAATGCTGATCGAGGGCGTTCATGAACCTGTAGCCTGCGAGCAGCTCCGGGCCCTGGAAGGCCGTGACCCCAAGCAAGCCTGCGACAAGCATTGCACTGCCCAGCAGCAGGGTGCGCCTTTTCATGCGTGCCTCCGGGTGCCGGCAAGTGCCTGCAGGGCTTCGAGCGCCGCGCGGTGACCGGCGCGTACCGCGCCGTCCATGCTGCTGGCCCACAAGTCCGCGGTCTCGGTGCCCGACCAGATCAAGCGCCCGACAGCAGGCTTGAGATAGCGCCCCCAGCGGGTCAGGAAGCCGGGGGGAATGGAGCCGACGCAGGTCAAGGTCCAGGGGTCGACCTTGGCCCAGTCGTGATCGTGGAACTGCGTGACGTCGAGAGCTTCCTCGCCCAGGGCCTTGGCGTAGATGCTCGCGAGAGTGCGTGCGGCCTGCCCAGGGTCATCGCTGAGCTGCGCGCTGCGCACGAAGCCCATCAAGATGCCGACGCTGCCGTCTGGCGGTGAGTTGTCGCAGGACAGAATCAGCGGCCCGTCGGCCTGGATGACTTGGCCGTTGAGGCCTTTGTCCCGCCAGAAGGGGCGCGCATAGACATGCACGGTCTTGCGCATGGGCGCCGAGGACGGCCACAGGCGTTGCAACTGGGCACGGCCATCGGGCAGTGGCGGGTCGAAGACGATCTGGTTGCACAGCGCCGGATGCAGGGCGGCGATGACCTGGCGTGCGCGGATGAGCCCCTGGTCGGTGTGGATCTCGACGATGTCCTGGTCCCAGCCGACGATCCGGCGCACCGGGCTGGACAGTTTCACCCGATCGCCCAGCGCCTGCGCCATGCGTGTGCACAGCACCTGTGAGCCGCCTATGAAGCGGGTCTCCTGGGCGCCGCCCTTGAAACCCTCGAGCTTTGCCATGCTGCAGTCGGCGGAGTTGATGAGGGAGAGGTAGTGCAGCAGGGACAGGCTGGAGGGTGGCGTGCCGGTGGTCAGGCCGATGGAAGTGTCGAAGGTCAGCCGGCTGGTGTTGTCGATACCCTGACTCGCCAGCCATTGGCCCACCGACAGCTTGTCGAGTGCCTCGGCGTCCGCTGCGGTCCAGGGTTCTTTGCCAGGTACCCGGCGCGACAGCTGGTTGAGCTTTTCGGTCGCCGGGTGATGGGCGCCCTGGCCGCTGCTCAAGTCTTCCTCGTAGCGGGCTTCACCGACCAGGTAGACATTGCGCCCTTGGTAGTAGGTGGGGAAGGTTTCGACATCGAGCTCGCGTGCCAGGTCGAAGATCGCGGTCTGGCCTGGCCCGATCCATTCCCCGCCGGCTTCGGAGATCACACCATTGCCAAGCGGGTGGTTGTAGGTGCGTCCGCCCACGCGGTCCCGCGCTTCCAGCACGGCGAAGGACATGCACCCGGCGCGTTGCAGGTCACGGGCCGCAGTCAGCCCGGCCAGCCCGGCACCAATGATCACCACGTCCAGCACCTGCTCGGGTTCTGCTCGCAAGGCTTGCGCCATGGCCCGTCCGCTGAGGGTGGCACCGCCGATCAAGGTGGCGCTGGCAAGTGCTTGCACGAGCAAGCGCCGCTGCCGCGCCGACAATGGCAGTTCTGTGTTTTCCTGATCCATCTGCACCTCGGCCAACCTGTTCTTGTATTTAGATAACCTTAGTTATGTAAAATACTACTGCGCTCTTTCGGCAAAGGGAATACCCCCTGAACGGCGCTTGGTCAGGTTGGCTGGAGTCGCTGGAAGGAAGTTCGCGGGGAGCGGGCAGCGCTCTTGAGATCGAGCGCTGCGAAGCTGTCGTCAGGCAGTCTGTTGCCAGAACACGCTGGGTTACTGGGCTTTGGCCCGGCTCTTGCCCGTGGCTTTCGCGACCTTGGGCGGGGAGATGAGCAGGATCAGCGCGTCGAGCAGCGCCTGGCCACGCTTGGCACTGAACCGCTCCGGCTCGATGGGCATCATCATCAGCCAGCCGTCGCAGATGGTGCTGATCTGGTCGGCCAGCACATCAGCCGGAATATCGTCGCGGATCTTGCCCTGGGCCTGCCCTTGTTCGATCACCACGGTGAACACCTGGCGGAACTTCGCGTAGCGCTGCCTGATGATGTCGGCGAACACCGGTTCATGGCGGGCGTGGGCGAGCAATTGCAGCCACGAGAGCCACATGGTCGATTCGTCGAAGTTGACCCATTGCAGCCATTGTCGAAGCAGTGAGGCGATGTCGAGGGAGGCCTGGTTGGTGGCCAGCAGCAGGTCGACCTGGTCGAACAGGCTCTGTGCGACCTCGCCGATCATGTCTTCCTTGTTGGCGAAGTAGTAGGTCACCGCGCCCGTGGTACAGCCGGCCTGTTTGGCAACCTTGCGCATCGAGGCCCCGGCATAGCCATCCTGCGCGATCACCGTGATCGCGGCCTCCAGCAGTTCCGCACGCTTTGCGTCGCGGTCACCGACAGGCCTGCCGCGACGGGCAACGGTTTCCGGCGCGCTGCTGTCTGCGCGTGAAGGGGCGGCTGTGGGGCGGGCTTTGGTCTCAGGCATGGGCGCTCAGAACTGTCGAGGTCGGTTAAAGGGGCGGTCACGGGTGTCGATGCGGGTGCAAAGGCCCCAGCATAGAGAACTTGCGTGAATAAAACATCCCGCCCCGGCGCAGCGTTCCAACCTGCGCACGCCCCGCTCAGGCGTCGCCGCACCCCGCGACTGCCACTGCGCGAATCTCGACCCTCAGCGGCTCCAGTGCCAGCTGGCTGATACCCACTGCCGTCCATGACGGATAGCGCGCCGGAAAGTACACATCCTTCACCTGGGCAAACGCTGCCATGTCGGCTTGCAGGTGGGTATGAAAGGTCGTCAGCTCGACCACGTCCGCCAGGCTCGCACCGGCTGTCTCGAGGACCAGCTTCAGCGACTGGAAGGCCAGGTGAGACTGCTCGACGATACCCTGCGCAGGTTGCATGGCCGCGTCGACGCCCACTTGCCCCGAGACCCAGATCAGGTCACCCACGCGGGTGGCCTGGGAAAAGTGGAAATTGTCGTAGTAAGCCTGGGTCGCAGCTGGATTGATGGCCTGACGCTTGAGCGGTTTCGCATTCATCGAGGAACTCCTGTCAGACCACTTGGCGGAAGGTGGGGTGGCGGAACGGGGCGCCCGCGACCAGGTGTTCGAGCTCTGTGCTGAACAGCACGCCTTGCGGGGGGTAACCGGCATCGCTGTGTGCCGGGAGTGGGCTGAAGGTGGCGTCGTCGCCGAAGAAACGGAACACGAATGTCCGTCGGCTTGGGAAGTCCTCGTCCACGGGGGCGCCGCCATGCAAGGAGCCCGGATGCAGCAGCACCACATCGCCAGGCTCCGTGGCCCAGGACAGGATGTCGTAGGCCTGCGGGTCTTCCCGGCGTAACGCCTCGATATCCGGCAGGCGGGGCAGGGCGCCATTGCCGTGCAGTGGCTGGGTCGGGTCATCCGGGTTGGTGAAGGTCGTGCCGTCATAGCGCGGCCCACGATGGGAGCCACGGATGATTTCCAGGGCGTTGCGCTTGGGTACGGCATCGAAGCTGATCCAGGCGTTGCCCCAGTGGTGGCCGGCCCAGGGCAGGTAGGAGGTGTCCTGATGCCATAGCGTGCGGGCGCCCTGGCCCCCGGCCTTGAGGAAAACCTCCTCGGCGAAGTACCAGACATTCCGCGAGCCCCAGAGATTTGCGAACAATGACCCCAGTGGCAGCTCCGCCACGAGCGCCTCAAGGCGCTCCTTGGCCAACGGGTTGGCGTTGTCGACGTGGGATTGCTGGATCGTCCCGGCGAACATGCGGGTGGCATGCGGGCCATGGTTGAGCACGGCCCAGTCGTAGGCTTCGCGGCAACGCGACAACTGCTCCGGGTTCAGAAGCCCCTTGATCAACACCGCTCCGTCTTCGTGATAAGCCTTGCTCAGTGTGTCTTGCATGACCGTTCTCCTGGTGAGTTGAGCGCAGGTGAACGTGAGCCTAGCAAGCGAATTTAAAATACGCAACGATCGTTATTTAAATTGCCTCGATCTGTTTGCCGTGATGTGAGCAGTGGAGACCGCAGCAGGTGCTTTTCCTTCGAGTGCTACTCCACAGTCTCCGCCAGCCCCTGGTCCTCACCCAGGAACCCACCGCTCTGATGTCGCCACAGCCGTGCATAGGTTCCGTTCCTGTCGAGCAGCTCAGCATGGCTGCCTTGCTCGATGATGCGCCCCTCATCCATGACGATGAGCCGGTCCATGGCGGCGATCGTGGACAAGCGATGGGCGATGGCGATGACGGTCTTGCCCTGCATCATGTCGTCGAGGCTTTCCTGGATCGCGACTTCGACCTCCGAGTCCAGGGCGCTGGTGGCTTCGTCGAGCAGCAGGATCGGCGCGTTCTTGAGCATCACCCGGGCAATGGCAATGCGCTGGCGCTGGCCACCGGACAGCTTGATGCCACGCTCGCCCACCAGGGTGTCGTAACCGCTGTGGCCTTGCCGATCACTCAGCTGGCTGATGAAACCATCGGCCTGGGCATTGGCCGCGGCGCTGCGGATCTGCGCTTCGGTCGCTTCGGGGCGGCCATAGGCGATATTGTCGCGGATGGAGCGGTGCAGCAACGACGTGTCCTGGGTGACCATGCCGATGGCGCTGCGCAGGCTGTCCTGGGTGACGTGGGCGATGTTCTGCCCGTCGATGCGGATCTCGCCGCTGTTGACGTCGTAGAACCGTAGCAACAGGTTGATCAAGGTGGACTTGCCGGCGCCGGAGCGGCCCACCAGGCCGACCTTTTCGCCGGGGCGGATGTGCAGGCTCAGGTCATCGAGCACCTGGCGTTCGCCGTTGTAGTTGAAGCTCACCTTGTCGAAGGTCACCGCGCCACCGCGGGTCACCAGCGTGCCGGCGTCGGGCGCATCCTGTACCTTGGGGCCGCGGGTCAGGGTGGCCATGCCGTCCTGCACGGTGCCGATGTTTTCGAACAGGGAGGTCATCTGCCACATGATCCAGTGCGACATGCCGTTGATCCGCAGGGCCATGGCCGTGACCGCCGCCACGGCGCCCGCGCCAACCTGGCCCTGGTGCCAGAGCCACAGGGCATAGCCGCCAGCGCCCAGGATCAAGCCGACCACCAGCGCCTGGTTGACGATCTCGAACTGACTGACCAGGCGCATCTGGCGAAAGCCGGTGAGCTTGAAGTCCTCCATCGCCGCCCGCGCAAAGTGCGCTTCGCGTTTGGAATGGGAGAACAGTTTCACCGTGGTGATGTTGGTGTAGGCATCGGAGATGCGCCCGGTCATCGATGACCGCGCATGGGCCTGCTCCTGGCCGACCTTGCCCAGGCGCGGCACGAAGTACAGCATGGCCAGCCCGAACAGGGTGCCCCAGGCCAGGAACGGCAGCATCAGCTGCAGGGCGAAACCGCCGGCCAGGGCGATGATGGCGATGAAGTACACGCCGATGCCGGGCAGGACCTCGATCAGGGTGAACAACACCTCGCGCACGGCCAGCGCGGTCTGCATCACCTTGGTGGTGACCCGGCCGGAAAACTCGTCGGAGAAGAACGACAGGCTCTGGCGCAGCATCAGCCGATGGAAATCCCAGCGCAGGCGCAGCGGCAGGTTGATCGCCAGCACCTGGTGTTGCATCAGGGTGCGCAGGGCCACCAGCACGATACTGCTCAGCAGGACAATACCGATGCTCCAGAGCACGCGGCTTTCCTGTTCGCTTGCGCCGCCTGCCTGCCAGGCGGGAAGCAGGTCGACCACCTGGCCAAGGAAGGAAAACAGCCAGGCTTCATAGATCGACACGCCGGCGCTGAACAGCGCGAGGGCCAGGATGTATCCGCGCGCCCCCCGCGTGCAGGCCCACAAGAAGCGCAGCAGGCCTAGCGGTGGCGGTGGAATCTCATCAGGCGGGAAGGGGTCGAGCCATCGTTCAAAAACACGCAGCATGCTGGTCTCCAGAAGGGCGCGGCGTTGATCGGCAACGCCGTAGCGATCGTGCAACCATACCGTACATCGAGGTTTTCGCCTTGCCGCTTGTGCCCCCCTGAGGCCAGCTGCTGCCCGGTGTCATCTACCGCGTTCGGTCAGCAAGGCTGCGCCGCCATCCGATTGGAGACATTGCGCCCGAGCACCAGTACCGCGACAAAACCGCAGCCCACCAGGGCCGTGGCCAGGCTCAGCAGCACCGCGGTACCGAGCTGATCGACAATGCGCCCGCCGAAGAACGAGCCTACCGCGATGATCACCTGGAACATGGCGACGAACAGCGGCATGCCGCGTTCGACATCCTTGGGCGCCACCACGAACATCCAGATACTGGCGCAGGCCGGGAAGGCGCCAAAGGCGAAGCCCCACAGCGCGATCAGCATCGCGGCGCCGGTCAAGCCGGTGGCGAAGTAGGGAAACAGGGCGGTGCTGATGCCGATCATCAGGGCGACCAGCAACAGGGTGTGACGCACACTGCGGTTGGCAGCGAAACCGGCGAAGATGTTGCCGATCACCCCGGCCACGCCATACAGCAACAGCAGCGAACCAATGGTCGGCCCATCGAAGCCGGCGCTCTGCTTGAAGAACGGTGCGACATAGGTATAGGCGGCAAAATGCGCCAGGCCGATCAGCAATACCGCGATCAACCCGACCCGCGCCTGTGGATTGACGAACAGCGCCGGCAGGTCGCTGATGCGAATGGCTTTGTCTGGGGTGAGCCGCGGCAGCAGGAAGACTTGCGCCAGCAGCACCGGCACACCTACCAGCGCGGTGGCGAGGAAGGTCATGCGCCAGCCCATCAGGCCGCTTAGCCAGGTGCCGACCGGCACGCCCAGCACGGTGGCCAGGGTCACGCCGACCATGATGATCGAGGTGGCCTGGGCCACGCCCACGCCCTTGGGTGCCAGGCGGCCACTGAGGGCAATGGCGGTGGCCCAGAAACCGCCAATGCTGATGCCCAGCAGTACGCGGCCGAACAGCAGCAGGCTGAAGTCGCTGGCGTAGGCCACGACGGCGTTGGCGAGGATCATGATCAGCGTCAGGCCGATCAGCAGGTAGCGACGGTCCAGGGCGCCGATGCCCACCGACAGCAAGGGCGCGGCGAGGGCGGCCATGATGCCGGGCAGGGTGACCATCAGGCCGGCCTGGCCGGCGCTGATGCCCAGGTCGCTGGCGACATCGTTGAGTACGCCCACTGGGAGAAACTCACTGGTGACCAGGGCGAAGGCGCCCACAGCGACCGAGAGAATCGCCAGCCACTGTTGGCTGACGCTTTGTTGACTGTGTTCGGGACGGCCGTGAGACGGCGGAGTGACGCTGGACATGGTGTTGGATTCCATGGGGGATGCCGCCTGGGGCGGACCGGGGAGCGGGAAAAATGGCTGGCGATTATAAGAGACGGTTTTGCCGAGCAGACAGGCGGGGCGCTCGATAGTAATCATCAGCCTGATCGATTGTTGTACCGCGAATACTGACCACCCCTGGCACGCCTGAACGCGCTTGCACTATACATATGGAAATCCGTATATTCGCATTTCCATATGTATTGGTGCAGCCATGATAACCCCGCCCGATGTGTTCAAGAGCCTGTCTGACGAAACCCGTGCTCGCGCCAGCCTGCTGATCGCCAGCCTTGGTGAGCTATGCGTTTGCGAGCTGATGTGCGCATTGAACGACAGCCAGCCGAAGATCAGTCGCCACCTGGCGCAGCTGCGCAGCAGTGGCATGCTGCTGGACCGCCGCCAAG
Source organism: Pseudomonas sp. BJa3 (assembly GCF_026343815.1). Lineage (NCBI taxonomy): Bacteria > Pseudomonadati > Pseudomonadota > Gammaproteobacteria > Pseudomonadales > Pseudomonadaceae > Pseudomonas > Pseudomonas sp. BJa3. Next base: position 132,610 of record NZ_JAOXMC010000002.1, read on the forward strand.
GGCAATGGGTGTATTACCGCCTCAACCCGGATCTGCCTGCCTGGGTACACGAGATCTTGCAGGCGACACTGCAGGCCAACACGCAATGGTTGGCAGAGAACACCCTGCGCCTGCAGAACATGGACGGTCGCCCCGTTCGTGACGCTGCCTGCTGCTGATCATCACTGTACGAGGTCATCATGCTGGTAGCGATTGCAGTCTTCGTTTTCACCCTCATCCTGGTCATCTGGCAGCCGAAGGGGCTTGGCGTTGGCTGGAGCGCAGCGCTCGGTGCCCTCATCGCCCTGGCGGCAGGCGCCGTTTCGCTGCACGACATCCCGACTGTGTGGGCCATCGTCTGGAACGCCACCGTCACCTTCATCGCCGTCATCATCATCAGCCTGCTGCTGGATGAGGCCGGGTTCTTCGAGTGGGCCGCGCTGCACGTGGCGCGCTGGGCAAACGGCAGCGGCTACCGCCTGTTCGCCTTCTGTGTGCTGCTCGGCGCCGCCATGTCGGCGCTGTTCGCCAACGATGGTGCGGCACTGATCCTCACACCTATCGTCATGTCGATGCTGCTCGCGCTGCGCTTCTCGCCCGCCGCGACACTGGCCTTCGTCATGGCCGCCGGATTTATCGCCGACACCGCGAGCCTGCCGTTGGTGGTCTCCAACCTGGTGAACATCGTCTCGGCCGACTACTTCAGGTTGGGCTTCAGCGAATACGCTTCGGTGATGGTGCCAGTGAATTTCGCCAGCGTGTCGGCAACCCTGCTGGTGCTGTTCCTGTTCTTCCGCCGAGATATTCCGAGACAGTACGAGGTCGCGGCCCTGAAGATGCCAAACGAGGCAATCCATGACCGCGCAACCTTCAAGGTGGGTGGCTGGGTGCTGCTGGTGTTACTGATCGGCTTGTTCGCCCTGGAACCACTGGGTATCCCGATCAGTGCGGTAGCAGCAACTTGTGCAGCGATCCTGTTTGCCGTCGCCGCCCGTGGCCACCGCATCTCGACCCGTCGTGTGCTGCGCGAGGCACCCTGGCAGGTGGTGATCTTTTCCCTCGGTATGTACCTGGTGGTATACGGGCTGAAGAACGCCGGCCTTACCGACATGCTCACCCACCTGTTCGACCGCCTTGCGCAGCAAGGGCTGTGGAGTGCCGCCATCGGCACCGGGCTGATCGCTGCATTGCTGTCCTCGGTCATGAACAACATGCCCAGCGTGCTGATCGGCGCTTTGTCGATCCAGGCCAGCGAGGCGCAAGGGCTGGTACGCGAGGCGATGATCTACGCCAACATCATCGGCTGCGACCTCGGCCCGAAAATTACCCCCATCGGCAGCCTCGCCACGCTGCTCTGGCTGCACGTGCTGGAGCGCAAAGGCATGCGCATTACCTGGGGTTACTACTTCAAAGTCGGCATCCTGCTGACGCTGCCAGTTCTACTGATCACCCTTTCGGCTCTGGCATTGCGCCTCAGCCTCTGAAACCCGCCACCAAGCGCAGGAGCCCTCATGCGAGTCCTATTCATGTGCACGGCCAACAGCTGCCGCAGCATCCTTTCCGAGGCCGTGTTCAATCACCTGGCCCCTCATGGATTTGAAGCCGTCAGTTCCGGCAGTTTCCCAAAGGGCCAAGTGTTGCCGCGCAGCCTGACCACATTGCAGCATGCCGGTATCCCGATCGAGGGGCTGAGCAGCAAGGGCAATGACGCGTTCGAGCATTGCCCTCCTGACATCGTCATCACCGTTTGCGACAACGCCGCCGGCGAAGCCTGCCCGGTGTATTTCGGCCCTGCGCTGAAGACGCACTGGGGGCTGGAGGATCCGTCCGCTGTCGTGGCTGACGAAGCGTCGGTCGACGCTGCATTCCGCGCCACGCTGGCCCGAATCCAGTCTCGCTGCGAGGCCTTCTTCGCGCTGCCATTCGAAAATCTCGACCGTGAGCAGCTCAAGAATGAGCTGGATCGCATCGCTACGCTTTGAGCAGGAGGAAACATGTCCGAGCAACTGCCTAATCTCGATCTCTCGCTGTTCGATCCAGCGCCAGCGGCAACCCGCTCCAGCGAGCACAAACCACGTATCCTGTTGCTGTATGGATCGACCCGCGAACGTTCCTTCAGTCGCCTGCTGGTGGAGGAAGCTGCACGCCTGCTGGAGCACTTCGGTGCCGAGACCAAGGTCTTCAATCCTTCGGGCCTGCCGTTACCTGACGATGTGCCTGTCGAGCACCCCAAGGTGCAGGAACTGCGTGATCTGGTGCAGTGGTCGGAAGGTCAGGTCTGGTGCTCGCCAGAGCGCCACGGTGCAATGTCAGCCGTATTCAAGGCGCAGATCGACTGGATTCCTCTGGCACTGGGTGCGGTTCGCCCCACTCAAGGCAAGACCCTGGCGGTCATGCAGGTGTGTGGCGGTTCGCAGTCATTCAACGTGGTCAACCAGTTGCGTGTGCTTGGCCGCTGGATGCGCATGTTCACCATTCCCAACCAGTCTTCGCTGCCCAAAGCCTACCTTGAGTTTGATGACGTCGGGCGGATGAAACCCTCGCCGTACTACGATCGCGTGGTGGACGTCATGGAGGAACTGGTGAAGTTCACCGTTCTGTTGCGCGACCGCCAGGCGTTCTTGGTGGATCGCTATTCGGAACGCAAGGAAAACGCCGAACAACTCTCTGCCCGTGTGAACCAGCGCTCTATCTGAGGCGATGCGTGGAATATCCGCTACTGGCCAAGGGCTCACCGTTGGGGGATAGCCCGCTTGGGGCGTAAGCGAAGGGGGCCAATGGCCGCGTACGACCCTGGAAGCCTTTTGATAGGGGCCGTTAGCGGCCCTCGTATGGTGTTTCACCGGCCCCGCGCCAACACCTTCCGGCTGGACCTCTTCTACCTGTATCAGAACAGGTCCTGCAGGGTTTGCTGCGTGGCGTTTAGCGATGGGACATTACCCTGCGGGGTGCCCATCGCCGGCGCGCTCTCGGCCTTGAACACTTCCATTTCCGTCTGCGGCCCGCGTGCCGATGTCGCCGTCCCGTCTGCCGTGTTGATCAGCCGGGTTACAACACCATCAGGCGCAGGCTGCGAGTAAGGTTCTGTCCCGGCAAGTGCCACCTGCATGTAGTCCATCCAGATAGGCAGTGCGATGGTCACCCCCCATTCCCTCCGGCCCAGGCTTTGCGGTTTATCGAAACCCGCCCAGACGCTCGTCACGTAGTTGCCGTTGTAGCCCGTGAACCAGGAGTCCTTGGCTTCATTGGTGGTCCCCGTCTTGCCCGCGATATCGGGGCGATGCAGGGCGGAAGCGGCGCGACCGGTGCCCCGTTTGATGACATCCTGGAGCATGCTGGTGAGCAGGTAGGTCGTACGGCTATCCACGACCTGTTCAGCCACCGCTTCGGGTGCAGGGTTGCGGGCGCTGGGCGCGGAACGCGGGGCTGCCTTGAAGACAACTCGGCCTGAGCGGTTCTCGATTCGGTCGATGAGAAAAGGCGTGACCTTGTAGCCGCCGTTGGCGAGCACGCTCCAGCCGCCGACCACCGCCATGGGAGTAACGGACGCTGTGCCCAGGGCAAGGGAAAGGTTGCGCGGCATGTCGTTGACGTCGAAACCAAAGCGTGAAATGTAGTCGATGGTCGGATCGATGCCCATGGCTTGCAGCAGGCGTATCGAGATCATGTTTCTAGAACGATACAGCGCTTCGCGCAGGCGGATGGGGCCGAGGAATGTGCGGTTTTCATTCTGTGGACGCCATGTCGGCCCCGAGTAGTCGTTGCCCAGCACAATAGGCGCGTCGTTTACGATGCTCGCCGGCGTATAGCCGTTGTCGAGCGCCGCACAGTATATGAAGGGCTTGAAGCTTGAGCCCGGTTGCCGTTTGGCCTGAACCACGCGGTTGAAAACGCTCTGGTTAAAATCGAAGCCACCCACAAGGGCCTTGATCGCTCCATTGTCCGGCGCTACCGACACCAGGGCTCCTTGAACGTCGGGCACCTGGCTGAAAGCGAGAGGCTGGGAGCCTGCCAGCTCCACGCGGACCACATCGCCTGGGGTGACGATATCTGCAGGCCGTGCCGGTTGGCGCCCGAGTGCACTGTGGTTGATGAAGGGGCGGGCCCACTCCATCGTCTGCCAGGCGACGTCGTGTTGCTGGCCAGTCTGATCGACCACGGTGATGCGGTTGGCGAAGACCTTCGTCACCGCCATGGCTTCCAGGCCGCCCAGTACCGGGTATTCTTTCAACCTTTCCAGCCATGCCGGACTCAGGCTGCCCGTGAGATGGCCTTCGGGGCCGCGATAGCCATGGCGCTTGTCATAGGTCTTCAAACCGCTCCGTATCGCAGCGTTGGCAGCCTCCTGCAGTGTGCCGGAGACGGTCGTCACCACGCGAAAGCCTTGTGTGTAGGCGTCATCCCCAAAGCGACTGACCATCTGGGCCCTGACCATTTCGGCGATATAGGGGGCACTGACCTCAGGTTCTGGCGCGTGATATCGCGCGGTCACGGGAGCCTCCAACGCGGCGCGGTAGCGGGCCTGATCGATGCTTCCCAGTGCGTGCATCCGCCCCAGAATCCAGTCGCGGCGTTGTTTGGCCCTTGCCGGGTTATTGATAGGGTTGAACCGTGAAGGCGCCTTGGGCAAGCCTGCGATCATTGCGGTCTGCGCCAGGGTCAGTTGGGATACCGGCTTCCCATAATAGACCTGCGCGGCGGCTGCGATGCCATAGGCCCGTTTGCCCAGGTATATCTTGTTGACGTACAGGTTGAAGATTTCGTCCTTGGTCAATGTGCGTTCAATGCGCAAGGCCAGCAGTATTTCGGTCAGTTTGCGTGAGAACGTCTTCTCTTTGCTCAAGAAGAAGTTCTTGGCCACCTGCATGGTGATCGTGCTGCCACCGGAGCGGACGTGGCCATTCCTGATCAACTCCATGGCCGCACGCAGCAGGCCTGTGGGGTCGACACCACGGTGATGGTAGAAGTCGGCATCCTCCGCAGCCATGAAAGCGGCCAGGAAGTCTCCGGGGATAAGTGCGGAAGGTAGGGGGATACGGCGTACTTCACCAAATTCGGCGATCAGCTTTCCTTCTGCGCTGAATACCTGCAGAGGCTCTTGCAGTTGCACGGCCCTGAGGGTTTCTACATCGGGCAGTTGTGGGTTGAGGTACAGATAAGTGCCGCTTGCACCAAGCACCAGCACACTGGCAAGTGACAAGGCACACCAGCCCAGGGCTTTTATAAGCCGCATTCGTCGCTCCTTTGGTTGGATTTCGATACCGATGAGCGACTCAGAGAACTCCAATGCGCGTATCGGTAGTTGGCGGCTCGATAATCGAGGCGCTCTGCCGGGCATTCGGGACGTCGAATTCCGGCTTCAGTTGCCCGTGTGCATCCAGTAGCCAGGCGTCCATGACCTTCCTGACCACCGGCCCCGCGACCCGCGCCCCGGCTTCACCGTTCTCGATCATCACGGCGACCACGATGGCCGGGCGTTGCGCGGGGGCAAAACCGACAAACAGTGCGTTGTCGCGGTGGCGTTCACGGGTTTTGTTGCGGTTGTAGCGTTCGCCCTGCCTGATCGCGATGACCTGTGCCGTGCCGCTCTTGCCGGCTATCCGGTATGGCGCGCCCTGGGCTGCCCGGCGCCCTGCACCGCGTGGGTTGTGCATGACCATCTCCATGCCCTTTGCCACCTCGCGCCAGGTGTCCGGATCCTTGAGGATGATGTTTGGCCGCGGCAGTGGGTCGGCCGTCTTTTGCCCGTCAATCGACAGCGCCAGGTGCGGCCGATGCCAGATGCCTCTGCTGGCAATGAGGCTGGTGGCCTGCGCCATTTGCAGGGGCGTCATTTGCACATAGCCCTGGCCGATACCCGCGATCAGTGTTTCGCCGGGGTACCACTGCTGGCGGCGGGTGGCGCGTTTCCAGGCCGGGGAGGGCATCAGCCCAGGCGCTTCCTCGAACAGGTCGATCGAGACCCGCTGCCCCAGGCCGAACGCGGTGAGGTAGCTGTGTAACCGCTCGATACCCAGCCTATGGGCCAGATCGTAGAAGTAGGTGTCATTGGAGCGCATGATCGCGTCGTACATATCGACCCACCCGTCGCCTGACCGATTCCAGTTACGGTACTTGTGCCGGTAATTGGGTAGCTCGTAATAGCCACGGTCGAATACCCGCTGGTATGGGGTGATGACGCCACTGTCCAGCCCTGCAACCACCACCATCGGTTTGATGGTTGAGGCCGGAGGATAGAGGCCACGTAGCACACGGTTGAACAGCGGCATGTCGGCTGAATCGCGCAATGCCGAGTAATCCCGGGCCGTGATGCCCTTGACGAAAGGGTTGGGGTCGAAGCTGGGCCGGCTGACCATGGCAAGGACTTCGCCCGTTGCCGGGTCCAGTGCGACCACCGCGCCACGCCTGTCTCCCAGGGCCCGCTCGGCAGCATCTTGCAGTGACGCATCGATCGTCAGCACGATGTCCTGGCCTGGGGTCGGGTTGTGACGACCCAGTACGCGAATCACCTTGCCTTGGGCATTGGTTTCTACTTCTTCGAAACCCATCTGGCCATGCAGGGCGTCTTCATAAAAGCGCTCGATGCCGGTTTTTCCGATCTGTTCCGTGCTCAGGTACTTCGCGTGATCGAGTTGCCGGTATTCTTTTTCATTGATGCGCCCGACATAACCCACCGAATGGGCGAAGTGTTCGGCTAGCGGGTAGACCCGTGAAAACTGTGCGTGAACCTCTATTCCCGGTAGTCGAAATTGATTCACTGCCACCCGTGCGATCTGCTGTTCGGTGAGGTCCGTCATCAAGGCAACGGGCTCGAAGGCTCTGCCCCTGCGGAGCATGACCCGGTCTATCTTGTCGCGTTCTGCAGCGGTCAAGCCAAGCACCTGGTACAACTGGCTGATGACGGCCTTGGTATCGCCCGCTCGTTCGCGGGTGATAGTCAGGTTGAAGATAGGTAAGTTGTCGGCCAGTACGACCTTGTTACGGTCGTAGATAACGCCTCGAGTTGCAGCGATTGGTCGGACATGCACGCGGTTCTTTTCCGCTACCGCAACGTGTAGATCATGTTGAGTGACTTGCAGGAAGTACAATCGACACACCAGAGCGGTGGTCAGGGACAGGACCAGTATGGCGCTGGCGATAATTCTTGTTTTTACAATCCTGTGGCTGGCTTCCCTGTCCTGTAGTTCGGTGGGGTGTGTCATCTGGAAATACATACCGCTTTTTGCAGGTTTTACGCTCTTGGATTTTTTATTCTAACGGGCGTTGAGTATTCATCAATGCGTCAATCAGGCTATCTGATATCAATCAGGTCGATATCACATAAAGGCGATCCAATGACTTAATCCGAACGAGTGGGGATAAAAACGGGTGGGGGTGGACTCAGGTCAGGTAAAAGGTTTTATCCACCAGTTCTATGATCATCGCCTTGACCGTTTGCAGCGCGCTGTCGTGCTTGCTGCCCACTCGCGTGCCGATTTCCAGGTCGTAGGAGGGCATGGGCACCGGACAATGGAACGTTTGCAGTGTGCTGACCCTTTCCATGGCTCGTGCCGCATGGGTAGGCACCGTGGTGATCAGTTTCGAGCCCATCAGCAGAAACGGCACCGCGGCAAAATGCGAGGTAGAGGCGTGGATACGGCGTTTGTAGCCGACGGCGTTCAAGCCTTCGTCGACGATGCCGACGTAACCTGCCGACGAGACCAGCAGGTGGGGCCGCAGGGCATAGTCTTCTACGGTGGTCGGTGGCGTGTTGTTGGCATCGGCAATGCCCAGGTAATTGCCCCGGCCAAGGGGCTGACGGACGATCAGCGGCGACGACAGCCCGCCGGCCGAAACGGCGATGTCTATCTGGTGACGCATCAGCATGTCCTGGACCAGGCCACTGTGTGTCTGCCGAAAAATGACCCGCACGCCATGCAGGTGCTCGTCGATCTGCGATACCAGGCTTTGGCCAAGAGCGATTTCACTGTCATCGGACAAACCGAGGGTAATCGTCCTCCCCTTGATGTCTTGCCCACCGCCCGAAAGGGCAAGGGCTTGCCGGCAACAATTGAGGGCCTCGCCAATGAGCGGTGCCAGCTCGTTGGCGCGCATGGTCGGGCGCAGGCCACGGCCGGTGCGCTCGAACAACGGGTCGGCGTAGATCTCACGCAGGCGGCCAAGTGCGGCACTCACCGCAGGCTGCGTGACGCCCAGGCGTATGGCCGCCCGGCTGGCGCCGCCTTCTTCGATCAGCGCGACAAAAACCCTGAGCAGGTTCAGGTCGACACTTTCGATATCAATGCTAGTCATATCAGATATCTTGATAGTTGATTGATTAATAGTATAAAGGTGCGGAGAATCCTCGACAAATAGTTAACAAGTGCTTGGGCCGTTATCTGGCTGAGTCGGTATATTGTATACGTATGAACGGAAGCAAAGTTGTTGCAGGTCTACTGCTGGTTGCAGCGGTCAGGACATTGCATGCCGCGTCGATCCCGCCACAAGATGAGCCGCACGGCAGTGTAGTGACACCGCTTGGCAAGCAATTGATTACTCAGCTTCAAGTCGCGCTGCAGGAGAAAAATTATTATCAAGGCGATATCGATGGTTTGTTTGGCAGCGAAACGCAAGAGGCCATCTACTTGCTGCAATTAGACCATGGGTTGCCGTTGACCGGGAGTGTCAACGTGCAACTGCTGGAAAGGGTCGGTTTGGAACCGCCCGCCTGGCTGGTGCCCTGATCAATGGCTGTGAGTGAGTATCTTCATGCGTGCCCCTGCTAGAGCGCTGTCCAGTTATCCATGGCGGTTCAGGCTCGTGGTCGGCCTTGTACTTATCCTTGCGTTTACCCTGTGCTGGCGCATTGTCGAACTACAAATTGTTGATAATGCCTTCCTCCGTCAACAGGGTGATGCGCGGAGCCTGCGTTATCTGACCCATCCAGCGCCCCGAGGGATGATCACGGACCGGGCCGGACACCCTCTGGCTGTCAGCACCCCAGTGGTTACCCTCTGGGCTGACATGCGTGAACTGTCCGCCGAAAAGACCAAATGGCCGGCGCTTGCCCAGGCGTTGGAGATGCCGCTTGCGACGCTCGAAAAGCGCTTTGCGCAAAACCGACACAAGGCGTTTTTCTACCTGCGCAGGCGACTGCCCCCGGAACTGGCCGGGCAGGTGTTGCAAGTCGTCCAGCAACAGCACATCAAGGGCATTTACAGCCAGGAGGAGTCGCGACGCTTCTATCCTGCAGGTGCCATCGCCGCGCAGGTCGTCGGCGTTACCGATATCGACAACAACGGCAGCGAAGGCATGGAACTGGCCTACGACCAGGCGCTGCGTGGGGTGAGCGGCAGGCAGCATGTGGTCAAGGACCGCAAGGGGCAGGTGATTCAGGACCTGGGGGTGAGCCGGCCTGCAAAACAGGGGCAGGACCTGGCGCTGTCCTTGGACATACGCTTGCAGCACATGGCGAGCCGCGAGTTGGCGCAGGCCGTGACCGACAATGGTGCCGACGCGGGAAGTGTCGTGATCCTTGATGTCGAGACCGGGGAGCTGCTGGCGCTGGTGAACTATCCCACCTACAACCCCAACAACCGTTCACAGGCCAGCTCATCAGCGATGAGAAACCGGGCGCTGGTGGACGTGTTCGAGCCTGCCTCGACGATGAAACCGTTCTCGGTTGCCGCTGCACTGGAAAGCGGGCGCTGGGAACCGTCCGACACGGTGCTGGTGAAAACCGGTAGCCTGAAGGTTGGCAGGTTCACCATCCGTGATGCCTCTCGCACCGCAGGCGAGCGACTGGACATGACAGGGATCCTGGTACGTTCCAGCAACGTTGCGATCAGCCAAGTGGCGTTCGATATTGGCGGCGAGAAGATTCATGGCCTGCTGCAGCGTGTCGGCCTGGGGCAAACGACCGGTACGGCATTCCCTGGGGAACGTTCGGGCGTGCTGCCCACCCGACACCAGTGGCGGGACGCCGAAACCGCGGCGATTTCCTACGGCTACGGAGTTTCCGTCACTGCCGTGCAGCTGGCCAAGGCCTACGCGACCCTGGTCAATGGCGGCAGAAGTGTGCCTGTCTCGCTGTTACGTGTCAGCGAACCTGCGCAGGCAAGTCAGGCGATGCCTGCATCGGTGGCCAATGCGCTGAAGCACATGCTGGTACAGGTGGTCGAAGCCCCCAGGGGCATTTATCGGGCCAAGGTGCCGGGGTACCACGTGGGCGGCAAGAGCGGTACCGCCAGGCGGCCCAGCGCCATTCATAATGGCTACCAGCACAAGGCGTACAGGGCGATGTTCGCCGGGTTCGCACCTGCCGCCGCGCCGAAATTTGTGGTGGTCGTGATGATCGATAACCCGTCCAGGCACGGCTATTTCGGCGGGCTAGTATCGGCACCGGTTTTCAGCAAGGTCATGGCGCAGGCGCTTCGACTGTACAACATTGCCCCGGACGATCTTCCCTGACCCGGGCTCAGGCCCAGATCGGGTGCGTGATGGATTGCTCGGGGACCAAAGCCGTCAGTCGCGAGGACGGTGAGCAGCGGCTGGTATCGACCCATGACAGTCCATCGGCAGTCATCGCCGAGCAGGCACGCCAGGGTGTGGGGCCACGCTGAACAGTTAAGCCGGGAACTATTGCGTTGCGGCATGCCCATGTCCAGGAAGATGAGCGATGGTCTGCCCGAGCGCAATGGCGCTGGCCTCAAGCTTCACACGCTCTGCTTCCAGAAAAACATACGTGGCTTGCAAGGTGGTGATCTTCGACTGAATTTCGGCCATCTTGCTGGCGACCAAGGCCGCGCCTTGCGCGCAATTGATCGTATTACCCCGCTTGGCAGCAAGAATGTCGCCAATCTCGGCGAGCGAAAAGCCCACGCCCTGGGCGTTCTGAATGAAGGCCAGGTCAACAACGGCCTGATCGCTGTAGCTGCGATAGTTGTTGGCTTGTCGATGGGCCACGATAAGCCCGAGTTGTTCGTAATAGCGCAGTGCATGGCGGCCAATTCCACTCCGGCGCTCCAACTCTCCAATGTTCACAGTAAAAATTCCTTGACTGTAGAGCAGGCTCTACACCTTAGCCTGCGCCCATCATCCAAACAAGGATTCAGGCATGAGCGTGGAGTGTTTCGTCACAGGCGGTAGTGGGTTTGTAGGCCAACATTTACTGGCCCGTCTTACTTCGACAGGGCACAAGGTCTGGGTGCTTATGCGCACCCCTGCAAACCTCGAGCGTCTGCGGGAGCAGGTAGGCCGACTGGGTGGTAATCCTGCCTGTGTCCATGCCGTTGAGGGCGATATCAGCAGAGAGGGGCTTGGGCTCAGCGAGGCAGACAAGCAGCGCGTGTCGTCGGCCTCTGTGGCCTTCCACCTAGCAGCGCAGTTTTCCTGGGGGCTGACAATGGAGCGCGCCCGCGAAGTCAATGTGCAAGGGGCGCTGAGAGTCGCCAGGCTTGCGGCGAGCCAGCGCATTCGCTTGCTGATGGTGGGTGGCTTCATGCTGCAAAACCTTGACCACCTTGCCAGTATCGGGGTTGACAATGAGTGCCCTGAGAACACGAACTGGCCTGCCGTCTACGGCCGTGCAGGTGGCTACGAAGGCAGCAAGCTCGAGGCCCATTTTGCGGTCATTCGTTACATGCAGGAAACGGGCGCGGATTACACAATCGTTCACCCTGCTACGGTGTGTGGCCACAGCGAGAGTGGCCACATTGTCGAAGGACAACCCTTGGCCGAACTCATTCGAAATCTGGCACAAGGGCGGTTCAAAGCTGTACCCGGCTCCACGAGGCACTGGTTGCCATTAGTCAGCGTCAATTACCTGGTGACAATGATAACTTGCGCGGCATTCGACCCCTCGATGGCCAACCAGCAGGTCCTGGCGCTCTATGAACACACACCGAATTTGCAGGGGATGCTAGGGCAGATCGCCAAAACGCTGAATATCAAGGCACCCCGTCGCCATGTAGCGATAGGGTTGTTGAGATGGCTTTTGACAATTCCCGGCCTGGCGGCCCGATTCGCGATCAGCGCCGAGTCATTGAACTTTATTCAGACTCAACGCTTTGATATGCGGCTTAGCAGGCAATTGGAACTGAAGTATCAGATGGCACATCCCGACATGGCGCGAGCTTTGGAGAGGACAGTGCGCTACGTCAAAGGCAACTTGATTCATTGAGGCAACCCCTCAGGCAATAGGCATGGACCATGCCCATGCCATGGCGCTCGCCGTGCAATGCTTCATCTTGTTCGAGGGACCGATTGCGACCGTGGCTGCTCTTCACGCAGGGCTGCCATGGGGAAAACTGTCGGATGTATCTGAGCGCTAGCGACACTTTGCGCACAGCCAGAAGTTTGTCAGTCTCAACTTCGAATTGGCTTTCTCTAGACGTCATGACTCATGCGCTTGAATTAGCCGGTTGCACGATAGACGCACTGCTTGCAGCGAGCGCCAGCTGCCCTCTCAGCGCTGTCTCCAGGCAAGCTGCGCAGTCACTCTGCGGTGCTTTCGTATCGGATCCATCCTGCAACTTCGGCGCCTGCGACTACACGGTCTTTGGGATGAATCCGACCTTCACTGACAGGCACCTCTGGGAAGTCAAATGGGCTCATACCCTCGATACAGGCCACATTGATTCCATACTGATCAGGCGCAGAACGCCGCTGGTGGAAGGTGTAGATGCCACACTTCGAGCAGAAGTAGTGTTTTGCTTCGCGGGTGTTGAATTGATAAAGCGTGAGCGCCTCTTTTCCTTGGGTAACCGTGATGTCGCCCAGGTTGGCTGATACTGCCACGGCACCCCGCATACGGCAGAGAGAGCAGTTACACCTACGCGCTGTGCGCGTGCCGTCGGTCAAGCGCAAGGAGAATTGCACCGTCCCACAATGGCAGGCTGCTCGGTAGACAGGGCGATTATCGGTTGTTTCATTAACCATGGCGTTCCTCTACTTGGGTCAGAGAAGGCACAGTAGGTGTTAACGGACCTGTGCCCAGTGTTACCTCTGCAGTTTTGAAAATAGCCGCAAAGGCTTCTCATGAGGGCATGACTCAGGCCGACCAGCATAAACCCTATGGACCTGGCGGTAAGGTATGTTTCACGGACACCTACGGCCGGTCAGGCGACGCCCTTGGCCTGTTGCTCCAGATGCACCTGCAATGCCGGATCGAGTTGCAGTGCGCCGGCCAGCTCATCCAGGTAGGCCCGCTCAGCTTCCTGCTGGTCATCCACCAGCATCACGCTGGCCAGGTACATTTCCGCGGCCATGGCCGGGTCCCGCGCCGACTTCGCCACCTCGGCAGCATCGAGTGGCTTGCCGACTTCTTCATCCAGCCATTGCTGCAGTTGCGGGTCGCTGGTCTGGCGTTTGATTTCGGCGTAGATCAACTGTTCTTCCTGCGGGTCGATGCGCCCATCGGCCTTGGCCGCCGCAATCAGCGCGCGCAGGATGGCATGGCTGTGATCCTCGGCCTCGGGGCCTGACAGTTGATCCACCGTGCGGACCGCCTGCTGCGGGGCTGCCGCCTGGCTGCGCTGCCAGCTCTGATAGGCCTTGAATGCCATCATCCCCAGCGACGCCAGGGCCGCGTAATTGACACCGCCTGCGGAACGCCCCTGGGTAGAGCCGCCAGTGTTGCTGCCAGCGCCGCCCAACAGACCGCCCAGCAAACCACCAAGGCCGCCCCCAGCCGTCGAACCGCCACCGCCAAGCAGGCCGCCAAGCAATCCACCCAAGCCACCCCGGCTGTCTTGCGATGACCTGCCGCCGCTCCCTTGTTGCGTCTGCGAAGCTTGTCCGGCCCGCAGCAGCTGTTCGAGTAGATCACTGGTATTCATGGCACCGCCCTCGTCGGTCGTGGTCGCCCAGACAAGCAACGATAGCCCCCTGAAGGCGATCCACCATGATCGCCTGACCAATGGGGCGTTCAGCTCAATGCGTTGTCTTTGCTCGGATTGAGGGAGGGCAATAGCGCCTGCGCAAGGGTGATGGCAAAAGGCCGTATTCCTGCTCGCCTGATCCGTTGCCGCGCTTTATCATTGCGCCCCCGCAGCTGAGGTGCTTGCTCGCTGATTGCAGCGGCCGATGGACCGAGACCCGCCCCAAGGATTTTTCATGTCTGAATTGCTCCGTGCGTTCGCACGTCTGTTACCGCTTGCCCTGCTTACCGGCTGCGCCGCCAAATCCCCCGCCCTGGTCAGCGAGGCCCTGCAACCGGCCGCTGGTGGTCCAGTAACGTACCTGGTAGGCAGCATCGGCCCCCTTGGCCGCGATAGTGCCTACACCAACCAACGCATCCTCCTGCGCAAACGTGGCGCGCAGGACGGCGCGGCGGCATGGTGGGGGTTCGCCGAAGTGGCCCACACCCCGAAGGACATCGAAGAGGTGCGTGGCCCCGACAAGCAGGCGCTGCCCGGCGAGGCCAGCGTGTTCGTCATGCCCCTCAAGCCCGGCGACTACGAGTTCTATGACTTCCAGTTCTTCTGGAACGGCTACAACGGTGGCTACAGCTCCATCCAGGCACGGGAACAGTTTCTTGTGCCCATGCACCTGGAAGCAGGCAAGGCGTACTACATCGGCGAATTCCGTTCGCGTTGCCTCGGGCTTTCCGCGTGCATGTTCTTCCATGGCGACCAACAGCCGCGCGATGAAGTGATCGCCCGGCGCTACACCCCCGGGTTGCCGCCCCTGCAGGCCCTGAACTTGAACATGGCGCCGGCATTCCCCTTCGTCATGCCACTGCCCCAAGCCGCCCAGCCGGCGAAGTGACCCGTACCCAGGAAAACCCGCAATGAAAAAGATTCTGTTCCTCAGCGCCAGCCTGCTGCTGGCCGGCTGCGCAGGTACCCAGACCTTGCCCGATCCGCGCATCGAGGCAGGCCAGGATTACCTGCCGCCGATCGCGGTAATGGTCGATTCGCTCGAGCACGGCACCGAGCTGCGCAATTACCTGCGCGAGAGCGGCGTGTTCAGCAAGGTCGAGAACGGTGCCGCTGGTGAAGGGCAGACCCAGGTGATGGTCAAGCTGGATGCCCAGCGCAAGGTTGCGCCTGCACCGTTGCTGTTCCTCAGTGCCGCCACTCTGTTCCTGTTGCCCTTGCAGAGTGACCTGGACACCAAGGCCGACTTCACCGTGATGCGTGATGGCAAGGTGCTCAAGCGTTACCACTATGAAAACTACATGGCCAAGTACGCCTGGCTGCTCGACCTCGGTATTCCTGAGCGCGAGGAAAACATCCGTCGGGTCGCCCGTGCTTTCGCCCGTGACATGCAGGCCGCCAACCAGGCCAGCAAGCCGCTGGAGGCGCAGCGATGAACAACCTGGTCAAGGCGGCGCTGATGGCGGCCGGGCTGGCATTGCTCGGCGGCTGCAACCCGTCGATGAAACCGCTGGGTTATCACGCGCAAAAGCCCTATGTGCCGATGAGCCTGTTGGTGCTGCCCGATGGCTACACCCGCTTCGACGTCCAGGAGCGTGACGAGCTGACCAGCGCAGTCAGGTCGTCCGGCGCGTTCTCTTTCGTCGATCACGGACTGCCGCGCAAGGGTTACGCCCTGGTCATCAGCCAACCACCAGGCGAAGGGGCTGGTTTTCTGGTCGCGCTCAACGCCCTGACGCTGCTGACCTTCCCGGTGCCCTACAGCTACGTGCACAACCTGACCGGCAAGGTCTACAAGGACGGCGAGCTGCTGCGCACCTTCAGCTATAAGCGTGAGGGCATGAGCGTGGGCGCCTGGTATGTGCCGCCGCCGATCACCGAGAACCAGCGGCAGATGCTGACTGAACTGATGCGCGACCTGGAGGCCAGTGCGCTGATTCCCCATGTTGACGATGCGGGGCAGGTGGGGTTGGTTGATCAACGGTAAGTCGTGGGCAGCACAATGAGATCTCCATTGCACATCAAGGCCGCTTGAGCGGGCATTGCATCAGCGCATCCTTGAGACTCAGCTCAAACTCGACCAAGCCGTCATGCGCTTGTTGCAAGGCCTGGATCTGTCCCATCACTTCCTGTTTTTTGTTATCGATGGCGTGTATGGCCAGATCCCAGGGCAGCTCCTGGTCGCGATGATCCTGCAGGATGGCCTGCATTTCCTTGAGTTTGAAACCGAGTTGCTGAGCGCATTTGATGAAGGTCAGCAGCTCGACGCTTTGCTGGCTGTAGATGCGGTATTTGCCTTTGCGTTGCGGGGGTGGCAACAGGCCGATTTCTTCGTAATGTCGAATGCTTTTGACGGTGGTGCCCGACAGCTGGGCGGCTTTGCCGATGTACATGAAAATCCCTTTTTTGGGCGCATCAGAAGCGAAAGGATGTCGCGCGCTGGTACAAGCGCGCGACATCTTTGCATAAGCGTCGGGGGGCATGAAGCCGGGTTGGACATGGGATCATAGCAGGGAGACTCGGCTGGACAGCGCAGGGGCACGGCCCAACCGTGGCCGATCAGCGGCTGGCGATCGCCTGGACTTGTTTGAGCCAGGCTTCACGCTGTTCCGGTGTGGAGCCCAATACCGGACCGAAGGTCAGGGTTTTCAGGGGTTTTATGCCGCAGAACTCCAGGGTGGTCTTGCGCATTTGCTGCAAGCCCGGCATGCGATACACCCAGCGGTAGTACCATGGCGGCGTGTCCATGGTCACCAAAAGGTGAGCCGTGCGGCCCTTGAGCAGTTTGTCCGGGAAGGGCGAGCCCTTGCGGTACTTGAAGGCAAAACCGGGCAGAAACACGCGGTCGAAGAAGCCCTTGAGCAACGCCGGAATGCCGCCCCACCAGATCGGGTACACCAATGTGAGGTGTTCGGCCCAGCTAATGTCGTTCTGTGCGTTGAGCAGATCGGGCTCGAGCAACTGGATCTCGTTATAGCCAGCGTGCAAGACCGGATCGAAATCCAGGGTGCCCAGACGCAGCAGACGCACCTGATGGCCTGCTTGCGTGGCAGCTTCGACGTAACGTTCGGTCACTGCGCCGCAAAAGCTGTCGTTCGAAGGGTGGCCGAGGATCACAAGCATGCGTTTGCTCTTCATGACGAACTCCAGATAATGGAGTGCCAAGGGTAAAGTCTGCCCTTAACGGTAGAGTCAAGCCTTGCCGGCTATTGGTAGAGACAAACAGTCCAGCAGCGCTCGGGTGCAAACCGGCAGATTGCTTGCCGGAAGTGTCAACCATGTCTCCGCACACGTGTCTACCATGTGTCCGGTCCATACATGAGCCCAGAAGTCGGTCATTGCCGGGTGTTGGTTGACTGTTCGGATTTTGACGTGCGATCGCTCACCCAGTCGCGCAGCTTATGCTTTGGGCTCTTCCCGGTAAGGGATTATCTTTGCGCGGTCAATTTCGGTTGGTGGTTGATTGCTCCAAGATCCCTAGAGGCTGTCCGGATCCCCGAAGAACATCTGTATCCGCGACCTCAACCACCGCTCCGCCGGATCATTATCCTGCGCCCCGCGCCAGGCCATGTGCAGCTCGAAGCTGCGCACCTCCAGCGGCAGGTCCTCGGCCCGCAGGCCGCCCGCTGCCGTGAGGGCATCGGCGGTGTAGTCCGGCACCGTGGCAACGATATCGGTCCCCGCCAGCAAGCTCCCCAAGCCGTTGAACTGCGGCACGGCCAGCACCACGTGGCGCTTGCGGCCGATCTCCTCCAGCGCCTCGTCGATGAACCCGGACAGGTCGCCGGCGAACGACACCAGTGCATGGGGCCGGGCGCAGAAGTCGTCCAGGGTGATGTTGCCGGGCATGCTGTCGGCGCGCAGCAGCTTGGGCATGCTGCGGCGCAGTACCTTGCGCTTGGCGTTGGCCGGCAGGTCGCTGGTGTAGCTCACGCCCACCGAGATTTCGCCGGAGGCCAGCAGGGTGGGCATCAGCAGGTAGTTGACCCGGCGCACCACCAGCACGATGCCGGGCGCCTCGGCGCGGATGCGCTTGAGCAACTGGGGCAGCAGGGCGAATTCGGCGTCATCCGACAGGCCGATGCGGAACACTGCGTTGCTGGTGGCCGGGTCGAACTCGGCGGCGCGGCTGACGGCGGTGGAGATCGAGTCCAGCGCCGGCGACAGCAGGGCGAAGATTTCGTGGGCGCGCGCCGACGGCTCCATGCTGCGTCCGGTACGTACGAACAGTGGGTCGTCGAACAGGTTGCGCAGGCGCGACAGCGCGGCGCTGATCGCCGGCTGGCCGAGGAACAGTTTCTCGGCGGCGCGGGTCACGCTGCGTTCGTGCATCAGCGTTTCGAACACAATCAGCAGGTTGAGGTCTACGCGACGCAAGTCGTTACGATTCATTCGATGCGGCTCGCCTGAAGTGGGGCAGGGGTGAATCTTAAGGCCAAAGGCTGGTACCCTGCACCGATTTCCGGGTGCCAATGCACAGATTTGTCAGGGGCCCAATCAATGACAGGCATGTCGACTATTAACAGCCACTGATGGTCCAACCGTGAAAGCCCGGATAAAGTCCGTGGTAATACGAGATTCACAAAGGCGAGGTATGCGATGTCCCGCATGATCCGTTTCCACAAGTTCGGCCAGGCCGATGTGCTCCGTTGCGAGGAGCAGGCCGAGCCGTCCCCGGCCACCGGCGAGGTGCAGATCCGCGTCGAGGCGATCGGCATCAGCTGGTACGACGTGCTCTGGCGGCAGAATCTGGCGCCGTCCCAGGCGCGGCTGCCGGCGGGTATCGGCCATGAGATGGCCGGCGTGGTCACCGCGGTCGGCGAGGGCGTGGACGATATCGCGGTGGGCGACCGGGTCGCCAGCTTCCCGGCCACCAGCCCCAACGACCATCCGGTCTACGGTGACGTGATCGTGCTGCCGCGCAGCGCCATCACCCGTTACCCTGACGTGCTGACCCCGATCGAGGCCAGCGTGCACTACACCCCGCTGCTGATTGCCTACTTCGCCTATGTCGACCTGGCCCGGGCCAAGGCCGGGCAGACCGCGCTGGTCACCGACGCCAGCCACTGCGCCGGGCCGGCCTTCGTGCAGCTGGGCAAGGCCCTGGGGTTGAAGGTGTTCGCTGCCACCAAGGAACCCGAGCAGCGTGAATACCTGCTGGGCCTGGGCGCGGACAAGGTGATCGTCACCGAGGAGCAGGACCTGCTGATGCAGATCGGCAAGTACACCGATGGCCGTGGCGTGGACATGGTCCTTGACGGCCTGGGCGGGCCGCAGATGTCGTTGCTCGGTGATGTCCTGGCGCCGCGCGGCAACCTGGTGCTGTATGGCCTGCAAGGCGGCAACCAGACGCCGTTCCCGGCCTGCGCGGCGTTCCAGAAGAACATTCAGTTCCATGTGCACTGCATCGGCAACTTCACCGGCAAGCCGGAACTGGGCATCGCCCAGGACCAGGTGGCCCTGCAGCGGGCCTTGCGCGATATCAACCAGTTCACCGCCGACCAGTTGCTGACGCCGCAGATCATCAAGGTGTATCCGTTCGAGCAGGTGGTCGAGGCGCATAGGCATATGGACGCCTGCCCATGTGGTGGACGGGTGGTGCTGGACATGGGCGGGCAGGGTTGACGCTGGCAACTTCTGCGCCGGGCAAGCCCGCGTCTACCGCGATGGCATGACGCCCGCCTAGCGGGGGCGGGCTTTGGGTCGTGTCTTCACCGCCGAACTTAGCTAATTGTCTTACCTGGTTTTGGGAAGTTTCCTTCAATCCCGGTCAGTTATTCATCTGCCAGAATCGGACTTCAATTCGAAGCCGTCAGGGAGATGGAGCGATAGCATGACCGAAACCCACAACCAAGCCATGCACTATATCTACCAGCAAGTCCTGCAGCGCCTGCTGGAGCACATGAGCCAGGCCCAGCGCGCCTCGGTGCAGTTGCTGGTCCAGCGTCTTCTGGTAATCGCCGGTGGCCAGGAGTGCATCGGCAACGTACGAGTACTGGCCCTGCACGGCGTGGACCGGCGCAGTGCGCATCTGCTGGCTTGCCTACGTGCCGCGCAACTGAGCATCGCGATTCGCCATGCCGACACCTTTCGCCTACGGGTGCTGGCGGCTCGCCTGCCAACCCTCGACGACACAGCCCTTGCCCTTCATGACCGTTGCTTCAGCGCACTGTTCCTGTACGACGATCCGCGGGTGGAGTTATTACGCGCCGATGGCGGGCGGCTTGGCCTGTTTGGTGCCCGGCAGGCCTGCTCGGCCGAACAATTGGCCGCCGCAGGTAACGCTTGGCTGCTGTTCGGACACCTAGCCGGCGGGCAGCCAGCGGCGTTGCTCGGGGCCAGGGGGTATCTGGATCTGGGAGGCAGCCTTGGGCAACTGCTGGGTGGGCAAGACGGCGAGCAACTCCTGGTCAGCGCCGCGCCGCTTGCCCAGCGCCACCGCTTGCTGGCCTGGGGGCGGCGTTGCCTGCGCCATTGCGGGGAGGTCGCGCACACCGTGACACCCCACAGCGTCCTGGCAGCCGGCATTGAACAACTGCACCAGGTGCTTTCCGACCCGTGGCAGCCGCCGACAGCGCCCATGCACGATAAACCCTGGGGCGATACGCGTCTGATGACGGTGGAGGATCTGCTGGGCCATCTCGATGACAGCGATCAGCTTGACCACATGCTTGGGCGCGAGGAGGCGCAGCCCTGGCAGGCCCAGGGGCCTGCCGGATTGTTCGATGCCTTGCCGCTGGCTCACCTGCATGGCCTGAAGGCGCAGTATCTGGAGCAGCGTAGCTACCGCGAGGGCGCGCAAGCGTTCTACCAGCGCTTGCGCCAGCCGTCGATGGCCTGGCCCCAGGGGCGGGCATTGCGTGACGAGGCGCAAGCGCGGCTGCATGCGGCCTATGGCGTCAATGAAGCGCAGTTGGTCTGCCAATTGTTCACCCCGTTCGATGCGCAGGGGCACAACCTCGAAGCCTTCGTGCTGCGCTGCCATCCTGGCATGCGCGTGGCGTTGCCCTATCTGCACCGTGCCCTGCAGGGCCGGCCTTGCCCGGAGCCGGTCAGCCAGTGGCTGGTGGACACCAGTGGCCTGCAGCTTGCTCAGTTACGGGCACTGTACGCCGGCACGCTCGGCAGCCAGGCACTGCGCCTGTTCCGCGTGCTGGGGCGGCGCGACCTGTGGCTACGGCCGCTGCCGACCAGTCCGTTGAGCAGCGCGTGACCGTTGATCCAGCGCGCTTGCCCCAGCAGGCGATCTGTATGTATAACCAGTGCGTGTTCCCCGTATCTGACCTGCGCCGTGATCGCCCATTCCGTCGATGATCCCTTGTATTACCTGTATAACTTCCGCCAGGTCCTGAGCTGGGTTGGGCAACGCTACGCCGACCTGTTGGACCACGACGAGCACGGTTTCATCCAGATGTTCGGTGAGTTGCCGGTGCCGACCCAGGCCTTGCTGGTACGCATGGTCATGCGCAAGGGCGAGTGGTTTCGCCGGGACAAACTCGACTACGCCGAGATCGGCGATGTCGACGTGGCCCTGGTGCCGCTGCTGGCTTTGGGCTGGGTAGCGACCGACGCACCGTTGGCCGTCGAGCAATTGTGGGCTTTGCTGCGCAAGGATGAGCTGGCCGGGCTTTTCGCCGGAAAAATTCCCCGCCCACGGGCCAGCAAGGCCGAATTGCTGGAACAGTTGCAGGCACTCGAACTGGTGCCCAGGCCCCTGGCACAGTGGTGCGCCGATTTCCCGACCCTGATCCTGCACTGGAGCCGGCAGCCATTATGCGACCGGCTGCGGCTGTTGTTCTTTGGCAACCTTTACCAGAGCTGGTCCGATTTCGTGCTGGCCGACCTGGGCGTGTTCCGTTACGAACAGGTGGCGTTCAGCGATGATTCGCGGGCATTGCGCCAGCGTGCCGAAGTCGACCTGGCCATGGCGCTACACCAGTGCGCCGAGCGCCTCGAGCAGGGTGCAGCGCCCGCCGAACTGCTCGCGGCTATCGCGGGTCTGGATGTCAGCAACGCCTGGCTCGCCCGCCGTCGGTCGCGTCTGCTCTTCAATCTTGGCCAGCACTGCGAGCGCCTGGGCGACTGGGAGCTTGCCTTGCACATCTATTCTGATTGCACCCACCCTGAGGCGCGCATTCGCCGGGTACGGGTGTACGAACGCAGCGCACAGTGGCAGTCAGCGTTCGCGCTGGCTCAGGACATGGCCCTGGCGCCTGCCAACGCATTGGAGCGCCAGGCGCTGGAGCGCATGCTGCCACGCCTGGCGCGCAAACTCGGCGGCCCCCCACAACCGCGTCGACGCACGAGCTCGGTTACGCTCATCGAGCTTGATTTGCCCGCCGCGATGGCGGCAGTGGGGGTGGAAGAGGCCGTACGCCTGCATCTGGAGCAGCAGGGCGGGGCCGCCCATTACGTCGAGAACACGCTGTTCAACAGCCTGTTTGGCCTATTGTGCTGGGAGGCGATTTTCGCACCGATACCCGGCGCTTTCTTCAACCCATTCCAGGCCGGGCCGCAGGACCTGCACGACAGCGATTTTCAGCAGCGTCGCGGCGCGTTGTTCGACACCTGTCTCGGGCGCCTGGACGACGGTAGCTACCGTCAGGCCATCCGCGACTGCCATGCGGCCAAGCAAGGCCTGCAGTCGCCGTTCGTATTCTGGCAGATGCTCGACGAGCAACTGCTCGAACAGGCGCTCGAGCACTTGCCGCCCGAACATTTGAAAGCCTGCTTCCTGCGTTTGCTGCAGGACATTCGCGCCAACCGTGCTGGCATGCCCGACCTCATCCAGTTCTGGCCGGGGCAGGGCGGCTATCGCATGGTCGAGGTCAAGGGCCCGGGCGACCGCCTGCAGGACAATCAACTACGCTGGCTCGAGTTCTGCCACGTCCACGGGCTGCCGGTGGCGGTCTGCCATGTACGTTGGCAGGCCACGCCGGCATGAGCTACACCGTGGCCGTGCGCGCCTTGTGCGAATTCAGCGCCAAGGTTGGCGACCTCGACCTGCGCTTCACGCCGTCGCCCAGTGCCCAGGAAGGGATTGCCGGCCACCGCCGAGTAGTGGCCAAGCGCGGCGCCGACTATGAGTCGGAAGTGGCGCTGGAGGGCCAGTACCAAGGCCTGCGGGTTCGCGGGCGGGCCGATGGCTATGACCCTGCACGCAACCGGTTGGAAGAGATCAAGACCCACCGCGGCGACCTTGCCCGCCAGCCCGACAATCACCGCCAACTGCACTGGGCCCAGGCCAAGGTCTACGCCTGGCTGCTGTGCCAGGCGCGGCAGTTGCCGGCGATCGACGTGGCGCTGGTCTATCTGGACGTCGACAGCGATGGCCAGACCGTGATCAATGAGCATTATGGCGCCGACGACCTAAGGCGCTTTTTCGAGAACCAGTGCCAGTGCTTCCTGGCTTGGGCGCAGGCGCAGGAACTACGCCTGGCCGAACGTGACCGGGGCCTGCAGGCCCTGAGCTTTCCTTACCCTGCGCTCCGTCAAGGCCAGCGGCAACTGGCCGAGACCCTTTACAAGGCGGTGAGCACCGGCCGTTGCCTGATGGCCCAGGCGAGTACTGGCATCGGCAAGACCCTCGGTACCCTGTTTCCGCTGCTCAAGGCCGTGGTGCCGCAGCAGTTGGACAAGCTCTACTTCCTCACGGCGAAAACACCAGGCCGGGCCCTGGCCCTCGATGCGCTGCGCCAGATCATCCAAGCGTCGCCACAACCCGCCCTGCGCAGCCTCGAGCTGATCGCCCGCGACAAGGCCTGCGAGTACCCGCAAAACGCCTGCCATGGCGAGTCCTGCCCCTTGGCGCGGGGCTTCTACGACCGCCTGCCCGGCGCCCGTGAAGCTGCCGCGCAGGTGCCGTTGCTTGACCGCGCCAGCCTGCGCGAGGTGGCCCTGGCGCACCAGGTCTGCCCCTATTACCTGGGGCAGGAGATGGCGCGCTGGGTCGACCTGCTGGTGGCCGACTACAACTACTACTTCGACGCCCATGCATTGCTGTTCGGCCTGGCCCAGGCCAACCAGTGGCGCACGGCGGTGCTGGTGGACGAGGCGCACAACCTGGTCGAGCGCGGACGGCAGATGTACAGCGCCAGCCTCGACCAGGGCCAGTTGCTGGCGCTGCGCCAAGGCAAGCCGGCCGGCCTAGGCAGTGCCCTGGACCGCCTGAATCGGCAATGGAACGCGCTGTACAAGGCGCAGGTTGCGCCGTACCAGGCCAGCGAGCAGCTGCCCGACGCCTTCCTGCGTGCCCTGCAGCAATGCATCGGGCTGATCCAGGAACGCATGAACCAGGCGCCCGCCGAGGTCGAGCCCAAGGTGCTGGAGTTCTACTTCCAGGCCTTGCAGTTCAGCCGTATCGCCGAGTTGTTCGACGAGCACTTCCTGTTCGATATCAGCCCGCGCAACGGCCCCCGTGGGCGGCGCCTGGCCACGTTGTGCCTGCGCAACGTGGTGCCTGCCCGGCTGCTGGGCCCGCGCATGAGCGCGGCGCGTAGCGTCACGCTGTTTTCCGCCACGCTCAATCCCCGGCACTTCTACAGCGACCTGCTGGGCATGCCGACCGACACTGCCTGGCTGGAGGTCGCCGCGCCGTTTCGCGCCGAGCAGTTGCAGGTGCGCATCGTCAGCGAGGTGTCCACCCGCTACCAGCAGCGCCAGGCGTCACTGGCGCCGATCGTCGAACTGATCGCCGCTCAGTTTGCCGGCCAGCCGGGCAACTACCTGGCCTTCTTCAGTAGCTTCGAGTACCTCGAGCAGGTGGCGCGGTTACTGGCCGAACGCTACCCGGCGCTACCCATCTGGCGACAGTCTCCCGGCATGGACGAGGCCAGCCGCGAAGCCTTCCTGGCACGGTTCGTGGAGCACGGGCAGGGGGTGGGCTTCGCCGTGCTCGGCGGCGCCTTCGGCGAGGGTGTCGACCTGCCGGGCACTCGCCTGATTGGCGCCTTCGTCGCCACCCTTGGCCTGCCACAGGTCAATCCGGTCAACGAGCAGTTCAAACAGCGCCTGGGTCGGCAGTTCGGCGCCGGTTTCGACTATGCGTATCTCTATCCTGGGGTGCGCAAGGTGATCCAGGCCGCAGGCCGGGTGATCCGCGGCGACCACGACCGCGGCGTGCTGGTGCTGATCGACGAGCGTTTTGCCGAACCGCGGGTGCGACAGATGTTCCCCGGCTGGTGGCAACTGGCGTGAACGCCGCCATCGCCTGGCGCTGAAACTCCCAGTACACTGCGCGTTCAAACACCAACATTCGTTGATTTCGAGGTTCCGCATGACGCTCAGTCCTTTGGCAGGCAAGCCGGCTCCGGCCAGCGTGCTGGTCGATATCCCCCGCCTGTTGACCGCTTACTACACCGGCCGTCCCGACGCCGCGGTGGCGGCCCAGCGCGTGGCCTTCGGCACCTCGGGCCACCGCGGCACTTCGTTCGAACTGAGCTTCAACGAATACCACGTGCTGGCGATCACCCAGGCCATCTGCCTGTATCGCCAGGAGAAAGGCATCGACGGCCCGTTGTTCATTGGTGCCGACACCCACGCGTTGTCCGCCCCGGCCGCCGCCAGCGCCCTGGAAGTGCTGGCCGCCAATGGCGTGCAGGTGATGTTGAGCAAGGACGACGAGTACACCCCGACCCCGGCGGTGTCCCATGCCATCCTCTGCTATAACCGTGGCCGCCAGCAGGGCCTGGCCGACGGCATCGTCATCACCCCGTCGCACAACCCACCGCAGAGCGGCGGCTTCAAGTACAACCCGCCCAACGGCGGCCCGGCCGACAGCGACGTGACCAAGTGGATCGAGGCCAAGGCCAACGAGCTGCTGGCGGCGAACCTGGCTGGCGTCAAGCGCATGGACTACCAGCAGGCGCTGGCCGCGCCGACCACCCAGCGTCACGACTACGTGAGCAGCTATGTCGCCGACCTGGAAAACGTCATCGACTTCGACGTGATCCGCAGCGCCAACCTGCGCCTGGGCGTCGACCCATTGGGTGGCGCCGGCGTGCGCTACTGGTCGGCCATCGCCGAGCACTACCAGCTGAACCTGGAAGTGGTGAATACCGAGGTCGATCCGACCTTCCGCTTCATGACCGTCGACTGGGACGGGCAGATCCGCATGGACCCGTCCTCGCCTTACGCCATGCAGGGCCTGATCGGCCTGCGCGAGCGGTTCGACGTGGCCTTCGCCTGCGACCCGGACCACGATCGCCACGGCATCGTCACCGCCGACGGCCTGCTGCAGCCGAACAACTACCTGGCCGTGGCCATCGACTACCTGTACCGCAACCGCCCGCAATGGCGCAGTGATGCCGCCGTGGGCAAGACCGTGGTTTCCAGCTGCCTGATCGACCGCGTCACCGCGGGCCTGGGCCGTGAGCTGTATGAAGTGCCGGTGGGCTTCAAGTTCTTCGCCCAAGGCCTGTTCGACGGTTCGCTGGGCTTCGGTGGTGAAGAGAGCGCGGGCGCCTCCTTCCTGCGCAAGGACGGCTCGGTCTGGGCCACCGACAAGGACGGCCTGATTCCGGCGCTGCTGGCGGCCGAGATGACCGCCCGCACCGGGCGCAACCCGAGCCAGATCTACGCCGACCTGACCGCCAAGCTGGGCAAGCCGTACGCCACCCGCGTCGAGGCCAAGGCCGACGCACGGCAGAAGGCGCTGCTGAGCAAGCTGGCGCCGGAGCAGGTCAAGTCCACCGAACTTGCCGGCGAGCCGATCCTGCAGATCCTCAGCCATGCGCCGGGTAACAACCAGGCCATCGGCGGCCTGAAGGTGACGACCGAGAACGGCTGGTTCGCAGCGCGGCCGTCCGGTACCGAGGATATCTACAAGATCTACGCCGAAAGCTTCATCGACGAGGCGCACCTCAAGCGCCTGGTGGCCGAAGCCCAAGTGCTGGTGGACGCGGCGATCGCCTGATCGATCCTGATACGCATCGCGGGGCAAGCCCGCTGCCACTGCCTGCTTCGTTCAGGCGTGGCAGCGGGCTTGCCCCGCGATGCGTTTGGTTGTTCCACTGATGGAACGATCCATGCCATTTCAGCTATCTACCGCCGTATTGGCCTCATCTGTAAGGTGTAACCCATCAACAGGAGGCTTCTCATGAAAAAGATCCAGGGTATCCACCGCAGCCCCAACGCCCACTGGGTGGGCGACGGCTTCCCGGTGCGCAGCCTGTTCACCTACGACCATCTGGCGCGGCATATCAGCCCGTTCCTGCTGCTGGATTATGCCGGCCCGCATGACTTCGCCCCGACCACTGCCCGGCGTGGCGTCGGCCAGCACCCGCACCGCGGTTTCGAGACCGTCACCATCGTCTACCAGGGCGAACTGGAGCACCGCGACTCCACCGGCGCGGGCGGTCTGATCGGCCCGGGCGACGTGCAATGGATGACCGCTGCGGGCGGCATCATCCACGAGGAGTTCCATTCTCCGGCCTTTGCCCGTAGCGGTGGCACGCTGGAGATGGTGCAACTGTGGGTCAACCTGCCGGCCAGGGACAAGCGCGCCGCCGCCGGCTACCAGACGCTGTTGGCCAGTGACATTCCGGTGGTGACGCTGGAAGGCGAGGCGGGCAGCCTGCGGGTGATCGCCGGGCGTTACCTTGACCAGCAGGGGCCGGCCCGCACCTTTACCGAGATGGACGTCTGGGACCTGCGCCTGAAGGCGGGGGCCACGCTGCAACTGCCGGTGGCCGCCGGGCGCAATGCCGCGCTGGTGGTGCTGCGTGGTACGCTGCGGGTCAACGATGAGCGCGAAGCCGGTGCGGCCAGCCTGGTATTACTGGAGCGCGACGGCGACGGTGTGCGCCTCGAGGCACTGGAGGACGTCAGCGTGCTGCTGCTCAGCGGCGAGCCGATCGACGAGCCCGTCGTCGGGTATGGCCCGTTCGTGATGAACAGCCAGGCCGAGATCGCCGAATCGTTCGATGATTTCCAGGCCGGGCGGTTTGGGCAAATGGGCGGGGCCGAACTCGGCGCCAATCGCTGAAAACGCATCGCGGAGCAAGCCCGCTCCCACAGAAGTGGGAACGGGCTTGCTCCGCGATTTTTTTAGCGCGTCACAGCTGATCCGGCACCACCGCGATCACATCGATCTCCATCAGCCACTCGGCTTGCGCCAACCCTGCCACCACCAACCCGGTGGAAATCGGGAACACGCCCTTGAGCCACTTACCCACTTCCTTGTACACCGGCTCGCGGAAGCGCGGGTCGGTGATGTAGGTGGTAGTCTTGACGATATGCGACAGGTCCGAGCCTGCCTCCTCAAGCAACTGCTTGACGTTCTTCATCGCCTGTTCGGCCTGCGCCTGCGGGTCGCCCAGGCCGACCAGGCGGCCTTCGAAATCGGTGCCGACCTGCCCGCGCACGTAGATGGTGTTGCCGGCGCGCACCGCCTGGCACAGGTCGTTGTCCAGGGTCTGGTTGGGGTAGGTGGCCTTGGTGTTGAACATGCGGATGCGAGTGTGAGTAGGCATCAGTGGGCTCCGAAGGTGCTGACGTTGCTGATCGAGGGTTGCTGCTCATCCGCCGTGCGCTGTTCGCGGTCGCGGTAGGCCAGGTAGGTGCGCTGGGTGGCGATGTGACCGGCGACGTGCTTGGCGTCGTGCCACACGCCCCAGATGAACGACGAGCCGCGGCGTGACAACCAAGGCAGGCCGAGGAAGTACACGCCTGGTTCTTTCGACACGCCACGCTGGTGTTGCGGCTTGCCGTTGGCGTCGAAGGCGTCCACCTGCAGCCAGCTGAAATCCACACCGTAGCCGGTGGCCCAGATGATGGTGGTGACGTTGGCCTGGGCCAGGTCCAGCTCGCGCAGCGGGTTGCTGACGCAGGCCGGGTCGGGCAGGCGCTTGCGCGCTTCAGGCTCTGGTGGCAGGTCCAGGCCGTTGCGTTCGACATAGGCGTCGGCGGCGTCCAGCAGGGCCAGGTAGTTCTCGTCGCCACGGTTGATGTTCTCGGCCAGGTTGTCCTGGAAGCGCGCCACGCCGCCCTCGAACGACTGGGTCAGGCCGACCAGGGTCATGCCCTGGTGGGCGAGGGCGCGGAAGTCCACGGTATGGCCGCCACGGGCACCGGACACGGCGATGGTCACGTGCTCGCGGCCAGGCTTGGCGATCTCGGCATCCCATTCGCCGAGCACGCCGAGCCACCAGCAGAAGTCACGGTTGCGGTAGCTGCGTGGCGGGCGGTCGTGGGCGCCCACCGACAGGTACACCTGGCGCCCGGCGCGCATCAGCTCCTCGGCGATCTGCACGCCGGAGGAGCCGGCGCCCACCACCAGCACCGCGCCTTCAGGCAGTTGCTCGGGGTTGTAGTAGGCGGCGGAGTGGATCTGGTGCAGGCCGTCGTCCTTTGGCGCGATGGCCGGGATCACCGGGCGCTGGAACGGGCCGGTGGCGGCCACCACGCGGTTGGCGCGGATCACGCCCTGGTTGGTTTCGATGGTGAAGCCCGGGCGGTCGGCGTTGCGTACCACCTGCCTGACCTCGACACCGGTGCGCACTGGCAGGTTGTACTTGCGCACGTACTGCTCGAAGTAGTCGGCGACCTGGTCCTTGCCGGCGAAGGCGTCGGCGTCGAGGTCGAATTCCAGGCCCGGGAAGCGGTCGTGCCAGGCCGGCCCGTTGGCCACCAGCGAATCCCAGCGGCCGGTGCGCCAGGCCTCGGCGATGCGCTTGCGCTCCAGCACCAGGTGCGGCACGCCGAGCTTGCTCAGGTGTTCGCTCATGGCCACGCCGGCCTGGCCGGCGCCGACTACGAGGGTGTCGATTTCGATGTTGTTCAGTGTCATGTCCCAGCCCTTCTTCAGCGGCGTTCTTGTTCAGGTCGGTGGGGACCGCCTTTGCCTGGGGCCAGACTAGGGATGGGGGGGCAATCGCGAAAATAGTATTTAGCTGGGGCTTGCCGATAAATTGGCGAAGGGTGGATGGGCACCGCCGCGCGCCGAGCCGCCATAGTTTTTTCCTGCCCTGTGCCGAGGAAAATGTTGGTTTCGCCGCTGCCTTGGCCCGCCGAGAATGCCGGTAACTCACCACAGGAGCTGCACCATGACCTTCTCCATCATCGGCCGCTGCCAGGAAACCGGCCAGGTCGGCATCGCCATCAGTTCATCGAGCATCGCCGTCGGCGCCCGTTGCCCGTGGGTGCGCGCCGGGGTCGGTGCCGTGGCCACGCAGAACATCACCCTGCCGGCCCTCGGCCCGCAGATCCTCGATGCCCTGGAACAAGGCCAGCTGCCGCCTGCCGCGGCGCTGGAGCGGGTGCTGAGTGCCAATGGGTGGAGCGAGTACCGCCAGGTCACGGTGATCGACAGCCACGGGCAGGTGGCGCTGTTCACCGGCAAGGAAGCGCTGGGCACGCACAACGCGGTGGCCGGTGAGCAATGCGCGGCGGCCGGCAACCTGCTGTCGTCGCAGGCGGTGATCGCGGCGATGGTTACGGCATTCGAGCAGGCCGGCGGCCATCTGGCCGACCGCCTGCTGGCGGCCATGCACGCGGCGATGGCGGCCGGGGGCGAGGCGGGGCCGGTGCATTCGGCGGCGCTGAAGATTGCCGGCGAGCTGACCTGGCCGTTGGTCGACCTGCGGGTGGACTGGACCGAGCAGGACCCGATCGCTGAACTGGACACCCTGTGGCAAGCCTATCGCCCGCAGATGCAGGACTATGTGACCCGCGCCCTGAACCCGACCGCCGCGCCCAGCTACGGAGTGCCCGGCGATGAGTGAGGCCAGCAGCCGTGCGCTGTTGGAGCGGCTGGTCGGCTTCGCCACAGTGAGCCGTGATTCCAACCTGGAGCTGATCGCCTTCATTCGCGATTATCTAGCCGGGTTTGGCGTTCACAGCGAGCTGTTCCACAACGACGAAGGCACCAAGGCCAACCTGTTCGCCACGATAGGCCCACTTGACCGAGGCGGCGTGGTGCTGTCCGGCCACACTGACGTGGTGCCGGTCGACGGCCAGGCCTGGAGCGTCGAGCCGTTTCGCCTGAGCGAGCGCGACGGGCGCCTGTATGGCCGCGGCACGGCCGACATGAAGGGCTTCATCGCCTCGGTGCTGGCGGCGGTACCCGCGTTTCTCGCCCAACCCCTGAAGATGCCGGTGCACCTGGCGTTCTCCTACGATGAGGAAGTCGGCTGCCTGGGCGTGCGTTCGATGTTGGCGGCGTTGGCGCGGCGCCCGCACAAACCGCGCCTGTGTCTGATCGGCGAGCCCACCGAGCTCAAGCCGGTGCTCGGCCACAAGGGCAAGCTGGCCATGCGCTGCGAGGTGCACGGTGCCGCCTGCCATTCGGCCTATGCCCCCTATGGCGTCAACGCCATCGAGTACGCGGCGCGGTTGATCGGCAAATTGGGCGAGATCGGTGATGAGCTGGCGCATCCCGAGCATCACGACGGGCGCTTCGACCCACCGTTCTCCACGGTGCAGACCGGGGTGATCAAGGGCGGGAGGGCGTTGAACATCGTCCCCGAGGAATGCGAATTCGATTTCGAAGTCCGCGCCTTGCCGGGCTTCGAGGCCCAGGTGGTGGCAGACCAGCTGCAGTCCTATGCCGAGGCCGAGCTGTTGCCGCGTATGCGCGCCGTCAATGCGGCCAGCGCGATTCGCTTGCGGCCGTTGAGCGCTTACCCGGGGCTGGCCACGCCTGCCGCCAGCGAGGCCGCGCAACTGGTGGCGCGGCTCAGTGGCTCGGATGACTTCGGCACAGTGGCGTTCGGCACCGAGGGCGGGTTGTTCGACCAGGCGGGGATTCCCACCGTGGTTTGCGGGCCGGGCAGCATGGAGCAGGGGCACAAGCCCGATGAGTTCGTCAGCGTCGAGCAGTTGCATGGCTGTGACGCGATGCTGCGGCGCCTGGTCGAGTACCTGGCGCAGGCATGATGGATCTCGATGCACACCCGCCCCCAGCCGGGGCGGGGACCCAGTTGACTGTTACGCCGGCACCATCGCGAAGCCCACGCCGAAGCGGTTCCAGGCATTGATGGTGGCGATGGCCAAGGTCAGGTTGGCGATTTCCTTGGCGCTGAAGTGCTCGAGCAATGCCTGGTACTCGTCTTGCGGCGCGCCGCGTTCCGGGAGGCGGGTCAGGCTCTCGACCCAGGCCAGGGCGGCACGTTCGCGTGGGGTGAAGTAGCGGGTCTCGCGCCAGACGCTCAGGGTCTGCAGGCGCGCCTCGGTTTCACCGGCCTTGCGCGCATCGTTGGCGTGCATGTTGACGCAGTAGGCGCAGCCATTGACCTGCGAGGCGCGCAGGCGGATCAGCTCCAGCAGCGAGTGTTCCAGGCCCGAGGCGACCAGCGCCTGTTCGAGGCCGATCATGGCCTTGTAGGCTTCCGGCGAGTGCTTGGCCCATTCGATACGGTCATGCATGGTGAGGCTCCAAAGATGTACAGGTGGCAAGTGGCACTACCTTAGCGCCCGGCCGTGTCGTGCCGAATAGCCAATCCCGCGCTTTGCCAGGAGGCCAATCGCGCATTTGGATGGCCACTGACAGGCATCCAATCTCTTCATTTCTGTCGGCGCATCGCAGCCGGGATAATGGCCGGGTCAATACCGGAGAACCGTTTCATGTCCGCAGATCGCTACATGCGCGAGGCCCTCGAGCTGGCCCGCGGCAATATCCAGGCCGGCGGCCGCCCGTTCGGCGCCGTGCTGGTCTACCAGGGGCAGGTGATCGCCCGCGCCGTCAACGAGATCCACAGCACCCAGGACCCGACCAGCCACGCCGAGATGCAGGCCATCCGTCAGGCTGCCCAGGTCCTTGGCCGGCCACGCCTGGAGGGCGCCGAGATCTATGCCAGCGGCCACCCGTGCCCGATGTGCCTGGCAGCCATGCACCTGTGTGGCATCGAGCGTGCCTGGTTCGCCTACGACAATGACGAAGGCGAGCCCTATGGCCTGTCCACCGCCGCGGTGTATGCGCAGATGGCCCGCCCGCCGCAGCAGCAGAGCCTGCCCCTGCGCCCGCTGAAGCCCGCGGGTGAGAGTGGCCTGTACCGTGAATGGCAGCAGGCCAGCCAAGGATGAGGGGCGCGCTGAACCTGTTGCTGGTGGTGCTGCTGGCCCTGAACCTACGACCGATCCTCACCAGCATCGGCCCTTTGCTCGAACCCATGCGCCAGGGCACCGGCCTGGGTTACCAGCAGGCGGCGTTGCTGACCGCGTTGCCGGTGCTGTGCATGGGCCTGATCCCGTTGTTGCAACCTTGGCTGCGACGCTGGCTGAGCGAGCATGGCGGCATGCTAGCGGGGCTTGCGGCTATTACCCTGGCTTGCCTGTGGCGCCTGCAGCTGGACAGCGCCTGGGCGTTGATCGCCAGCGCCGTGGTCGCCGGCTTGGGCGTTGCCGTGGTGCAGGGCATGATGCCGGGGCTGGTCAATCGCTGGTTCCCCAACCGCCTGGCGGCGAGCATGGGGCTGTATTCGGCGGCATTGATGAGCGGTGGTGGTTTGGCTGCGGTGCTCGGCCCTGGGATTGCCGCACACTTCGGCGATTGGCAGTTCGGCCTGGGCCTCTGGGCGCTGCCGGCGCTGCTGGCAATGGCTGCCTGGGTACTGCTGCGTCCGCGCCAACATACGCCCAGCCAGGCCGCCGGCAGTGGCGGGCACTGGTTCGGCAACCGCCGGGCCTGGCTGCTGGCGTTGTACTTCGGGCTGATCAATGGCGGCTATACCAGCATGGTGGCGTGGCTGCCGGCCTATCACCTGGAGCACGGCGGCACGGCGCAGGGGGGCGGCGAGCTGGTTGGCCTGATGACCATCTTCCAGGTCTGCGGTGCCCTGGGCTTGCCATTGCTGCTGCGGCGCCTGGTCGATCGCCGGCCCGGCCTGTGGCTGGCCTTGCTGATCCAGCTCGGTGGCTTCCTCGGCCTGCTGCTGGCGCCGGCCAGCGCCATGGGCCTGTGGGTGGCGATGATCGGCCTGGGCCTGGGGGCCTGTTTCAGCCTCAGTCTGACGCTGACCTTGGAGCACCTGCGCTGCCCCGGCGAAGCCGGCAGCCTGGCGGCATTCGTCCAGGGCGTGGGCTTCATCGTCACCGGCATCGTGCCGTACATCACCGGCTGGCTGCGCGATGTCAGCGGCGACTTCCAGGCCTCCTGGACGTTGCTGGCCTGCACCGTGCTGGCGATGTTGCTGGTGACTGCGTGCTTCGCGCCGAAGGGCTACGCCAGGGCGATTGCCCGTTGCCGGCAGCCCGCTGAAGCGCTGGTCAACTGAGGCGCTGCAGGGTGTCGGCGACGCGGTCCAGCGCCGGGTCGATATCCAGCAGCTCGATGGCGCCGAAGCCCAGCAGCAGCCCCGGCCGCACCGGGGCCTCGCTGAAGAACGGCGCCAGGGAATAGAGGCCCACCTCCACCTTGCGCGCCAGGCTGATCAGCAATTCGACATCCACCCCCGGCTTGGCCAGCGCGCTCAGGTGAAAGCCCGCGCTGGCCGGCACCGCGTCGAACCACGGCGCCAGGTCGCCGTCAAGCCGCGCCAGGATCCGCTCGCGGCGTGCGCTGTAGACCTCGTGGCAACGGCGGATGTGCTTGTTCAGGTGGCCTTCGGCGAGGAACCGCGCCAGCGCCCATTGCTGCAGGGTCGGGCTGTGCCAGTCGCTCAGGTGCTTGGCCACGCAGGCGGCCTGCAGCACGGCGGGCGGCAGCACCGCGTAGCCCAGGCGCAGTTCGGGCAGCAGGGTCTTGGAGAACGTCCCGACATAGGCCACCAGGCCATGCCGGTCCATGCGTTGCAGGGCCTCGGCGGCAGGCCCCTGGTAGCGGAACTCGCAGTCGTAGTCATCCTCGATGATCAGCGCGCCAAGTTCGGCGGCCCGCGCCAGCAGCGCCTCGCGCCGTGGCGCGGCCATGGGCATGCCCAGCGGGAACTGGTGCGAGGGGGTCACGTAGATCAGCCGGGTGCCATCCTCGATCTGCTCCACGCACAATCCCTGGTCGTCCACGGGCACTGACTGCATGCGCGCGCCCAAGGCCTGGAACAACTGCCGGGCCGGCGGGTAGCCCGGGTCTTCCATGGCCACCTTGCAGCCGGGCTCGACCAGCACCCGGGCGATAAGGTCCAGCGCCTGCTGGGCGCCGTTGCACACCAGCACATCGCTGGGCGCGCACTGGATGCCGCGGGTGAAGGCGATGTGATGGGTGATGGCTTCGCGCAGTTCGGGCAGGCCCTGGGCGGAAAACTGCCGCTCGGGGTGCCGCTGGCTACGGCGCAGGGCGTAGTTCATGCAACTGCGCCATTGATCGTAGGGAAACTGCGACTTGCTCGAGGCTCCGCCGATGAAGTCATAGCGCGAAGGCGCGTCCAGCGCCCGCTGGGCCAGTACCGTGGCGCGCTGGCGCCAGCGTTCGAGCGTGTCGGCGGCGGCCAGCGGGATGTGCTCGCTGTCGCCCTGGCGCAAGGTGTGGCGTGGGCTGATGAAGGTGCCGCGGCCAACCACGCCGCTAAGCAGGTTGTCGTAGGTCAGGCGTGAATAGGCTTCGGCCACGGTCTTGCGCGAGACCCCCAGCTGTTCGGCCAGCAGGCGGGTGGGCGGCAGTTGCGTGCCGGCGGCGAGGTGGCCGCTGTCGATGCCGGCGCGCAGTTGCCGGTAGAGCTGCTCGGCAAGGCCTTTGCGGCCTTCGAGGCGGATGTGCAGTTCCATCGTGGGAAGGGTCCGAAGCGCAGGGATGTAGAAGCTTCGGGGTTTATCGGCAAAGCCGCAAGGGCCGCAGGCGCGAGCCAGGCCCGCGCCTGCAGGCAGCGGGTGTTCACAGGCGGGCGGTACTGATGGTGATGTAGCCTTTTGCGGGCAGCGCGATGCGGATCACCGTTTCGTCGTCGCAGGCCTTGCGTTTCTGCTTGATGCATACGCCATCCACCGTGGCCTCGCGCATGCGGGCGGGGATGGCGCGGCCCTTGGCGTCGAAGAAGGCCTCGCTGGCGAGCAGCTCGACGCGCTCGATCAGTTGGCGGGTGTGCTCGTCGGTGGCGCAGAAGAAGCGCACACCGGACAGGTGTGGGTTGTCATCGGGGTTGCTGACTTCATGGGCCAGCAACTGGCGCAGGGTATGGCGCAGTTCGCGGGTAGGGCGGTCGTGTGTGGGCATGGCATGGCCTCGTCTGGATGGGGTTGGCCGCGCCGGGGCGGCCGTAACGTCTCCAGGTCGGATGATGTTTCGCCGCGGATGTGGCAACAATCAAGAAGCGTCCTTGCTTTCGGTAGGAGGGTTCCGAAAATACAGGCAGGAGGTTGAACATCGCCTTGATCCGCGTCAGCTCCAGCACCTGTTGCCACGGTCTTGGATGCCCGGTCAGACAGGCTACAGCGTCGCAGTGCGCGTGGCATCGAGCGCCGCCTCGACGATCTCGACCCAGTGCCGCACCGGCGTTCGCCCGGCACTTGCAAGGTGCACCTGGCAACCGATGTTGGCCGTGGCAATGACCTGTGGGCTGCCGCTCTCCAGGGCATTGATACGCTCATCGCGCAATTGCCGCGCCAGCGTCGGCTGGGTCAGCGAGTAGGTGCCGGCCGAGCCGCAGCACAGGTGGCCATCGGGCACCGGGGTGAGGTGAAAGCCCAGGCGCGTCAGCAGGCCTTCCACCGCACCGCCGAGCTTGAGGGCGTGCTGCAGGGTGCAGGGGCAGTGGAAGGCCAGGCGCTGCTCGGCGCACAACCCCAGGTGTTCCAGCGGCTCGGCCTGCAGCACCTGTACCAGGTCCCGGGACAGCGCGCTGACCCTGGCGGCCTTGGCGGCGTAGCGCGGGTCGCCTTCGAGCAGGTGGCCATAGTCACGCACGAATGCGCCGCAGCCGCTGGCGGTCTGCACGATGGCCTCGGCGCCGGCCTCGATGGCCGGCCACCAGGCGTCGATGTTGTGTCGGGCACGCTCCAGGCCGCGTGCCTGGACATCCAGGTGATAGTCCACGGCGCCGCAGCAACCGGCCTCGGCTATCGGTTCGACACTGATGCCGAGGCGGTCGAGCAGGCGGGCGGTGGCGGCGTTGGTATTGGGTGAGAGCGCCTGCTGCACGCAACCTTCAAGCAGCAACACGCGGCGAGCGTGCCTTGCTGACGGGCGCTGGCCGGCGGCGGCGATCTGCGGCGGCAGCTTGGCCTTGAGGTTGACCGGGAGCAGGGGGCGCAGGGCAAGGCCGCTGTGCAGCAGGGCCCTGAACAGCGCCGGCCTCGGCACTACCGCACGCAAGCCACTGCGCAGCAGGCGCTGGGCCAAAGGCCGCGGCACCTGGCGGTCGACCACGGCGCGGCCGATGTCGAGCAGGTTGTGGTACTGCACGCCGGAGGGGCAGCTGGTCTCGCAATTGCGACAGCTCAGGCAACGGTCCAGATGCGTCTGGGTGCTGGCGCTGACCGGTTCGCCTTCGAGCACCTGCTTGATCAGGTAGATGCGCCCACGTGGGCCGTCCAGCTCGTCGCCGAGCAGCTGGTAGGTGGGGCAGGTGGCGGTGCAAAAGCCGCAGTGCACGCAAGACCGCAGGATGCGCTCGGCCTCGTCGGCGCGGGCCAGGTGGCGGGCGGAGTCACTCAGTCGGGTTTGCATGCCGTGGCCTCACAAGTGTGCATACAGGCGACCAGGGTTGAAGATGCCCTGGGGGTCGAGTTGGCGCTTCAGCGCCTGGTGGTAGCGCAGCGTCATCGGGTCCAGTGGCGCACTGCTGTCGTCGCCGGGCGCGTAGGCGGTGGCATGGCCGCCGGCCTCGGCCACCAGGGCGCGCAGGGTGGCCGCCGGCGCCTCGGACCTGAGCCAGCGCTGGGCGCCGCCCCAGTCGATCAGTTGCTGCCCGGGCAGCTCGAGCACGCCGCAGGTGATGGGCAGGGACAGGCGCCACAGCGTGGCCGGCGCACTGAAGAACGCCAGTCGTTGCTCGCGCAGGTCGCTCCAGTAGCGCGGGTCGACGACCTCGCCGCCCAAGCGCTCGCGGGCCGAGCGCACCGAGCCTTCGCCGCCCTCCAGGCGCAGGTGCAGCGCCTCGCCGTCGTGGCTGGCGGCGCTGATCGGCAATGGCTGCTGGCCCCATTCGGCCAACCTGGCCAGTGCCTGGCGGGCATCCATTTCCAGGCGCAGGCCCAGGCACTGGCGCGGCCTGGGCAGCACCTTCAAGGAAACCTCGGTGAGCAGGCCAAGGCAGCCGAAGCTGCCCGTCATCAGCCGCGATACGTCGTAGCCGGCGACATTCTTCATTACCTCGCCGCCAAAGCGCAGGTGCTTGCCGTGGCCGGTGATCAGTCGTGTGCCCAGGACATAGTCGCGCACCGCGCCTGCCCAGGGCCGGCGCGGCCCCGAAAGCCCGGCGGCGACCATGCCGCCCAGCGTCGCCTCGGGCCCCAGGTGCGGCGGCTCGCAAGGCAGCATCTGCCCGGCCTCGCGCAGCGTCGCCTCGATCTCCCGCAGCGGCGTGCCGGCACGGGCGGTGAGCACCAGTTCGGTGGGGTCGTAGCTGACGATACCGCGGTGCCCACGGGTGTCGACAAGCTCGCCGGCCACCGGGCGGCCGAGCATGGCCTTGCTGTTGCCGCCCTGGATGCGCAGCGCGGTGCCCTGGCGCAACGCCTGGCTGACCTGCTCCAGCAACTGCTGGCTGAGATCGGTGCCCATCAGAAGCGCTCCAGGTCGGGGAAGGGCAACTGCCCATGGTGTACATGCAGCGCGCCGAACTCGGCGCAGCGCTGCAGGGTGGGAATGTTCTTGCCCGGGTTGAGCAGGCCCCGTGGGTCGAAGGCGGCCTTGACCGCGTGGAACAGGGTGATCTCGTCGCTGTTGAACTGGGCGCACATCTGGTTGATCTTCTCCCGGCCCACGCCGTGCTCGCCGGTGATGCTGCCGCCCACCGCCACGCACAACTCGAGGATCCGGCCACCGAGGGCTTCGGCGCGTTCCAGCTCGCCGGGCAGGTTGGCGTCGAACAGGATCAGCGGGTGCATGTTGCC
Source organism: Pseudomonas sp. BJa3 (assembly GCF_026343815.1). Classification (NCBI taxonomy): domain Bacteria; kingdom Pseudomonadati; phylum Pseudomonadota; class Gammaproteobacteria; order Pseudomonadales; family Pseudomonadaceae; genus Pseudomonas; species Pseudomonas sp. BJa3. The sequence continues at coordinate 171,369 of NZ_JAOXMC010000002.1, forward strand.
GTCGCCGGCATGGAAAACGTTGGCGACCCGCAGGCCGTATGTCTCGGACAGTTGGCTGATGCCAGCGAGCACTCGCGGCAGCTCGCGCCGCGGGATGGTGCCGTCCATGCAGTAGTAGTCCGGCGAAATGCGCCCCACCGCCGGGAAGGCGTTCTTGCGCCCGGCCCAGAAGCGCACGCGTTCGGCTTCGTCGCAGGCCAGGCGCACCTCGCGGGCACCGGCCTGGCGCAGCACGGCATCGACGCGGACGCAGTCGTCGTGCACATCGGCCTCGACCCCGTCCAGTTCGCACAGCAGGATCGCCGCCGCGTCCACCGGGTAGCCGGCGTGGATGAAGGCCTCGGCGGCGCGGATCGCCAGGTTGTCCATCATCTCGAGGCCTGCCGGGATGATCCCGGCGGCGATGATATCGGCCACCGCGCGCCCGGCGTGCTCGACGTTGGCGAAGCTGGCCAGCAGCACCCGCGCTACCTGTGGCCTGGGCAGCAGCTTGACGGTGACCTCGGTGACGATGCCGAGCATGCCCTCGGAGCCGGTGAACAGTGCCAGCAGGTCGAAGCCGGGGCTGTCCAGGGCATCGCTGCCGAGGGTCAGGCGCTCGCCCTCGACGGTGAGGATCTCCACTTTCAGCAGGTTGTGCACGGTCAGCCCGTACTTAAGGCAGTGCACGCCGCCGGCGTTCTCGGCGACATTGCCGCCAATCGAGCAGGCGATCTGCGAGGAGGGATCCGGCGCGTAGTACAAACCGTGGGGCGCCGCCGCCTGGGAAATCGCCAGGTTGCGCACGCCAGGCTGGACCCTGGCGAAGCGGCCCTGCGGGTTGACTTCGAGGATGCGGTTGAAGCGCGCCATCACCAGCAGGATGCCCTGGCTCAGCGGCAACGCGCCGCCCGACAGGCCGGTGCCGGCACCGCGCGCGACCACCGGCACGCCGCGCTGGTGGCAGAGCCGCAGCAGCGCCTGCACCTGCTCCAGCCGCTCGGGCAGTGCCACCAGCAGGGGCAGTGTGCGGTAGGCCGAGAGGCCGTCGCATTCATAGGGCTTGAGGTCTTCGCTGCGGTGCAGGATGTCCAGGTCGGGCAGGGCCTCGCGCAGGGCGGCCAGCAGCGCCGGCTTGTCCACGCTTGGCAACGGGCCGTCGACACGTTCGTCGTAGAGGATGTTCATGGGCGCTCCTGCGCAGTGGCCTATTGCGCCAGTTGCCTGATCATTGCCACCGTCAGGTACAGGCGTGGCGCCACGCTGGCGATCTCCATGTACTCGTCGTCGCCATGCAGGCCGGCGCCGACCACACCCAGGGTCTCCAGCACTGCGGGCTTGTCGCTGTCGGGCAAGTAGGCGTAGCCGGCGTCGGTGCCGAAGCGCATGGCGATCGGCTGCAGTTGCCGGTCGATCTTGCTGTAGAGCTGCCGCGCAGTTTGTGCAAGCTGCGTGGAGGCGTCGTTCTTCGCCAGAGGCGGACGGCCTTTTTCCATGACCAGCTCGACCTGGGTATCGGCGACCAACTGCTTCTTGATGATCCGCAAGGCATCCTCCTGTACCCGCTCGGTCTCGCTCAGGTCGGAATAACGCATGTCGGCCTCGGCGCTGGCCAGGGCAGGGATGATGTTGGCCTTCTCTCCGGCCTTGGCCAGGGTCCAGTTGACGGTGGTGCCCTTGTCCTTGTCGCCGAGGGTATTCAATTGCAGCAACTGGTGCGCCAGTTCGATCAGCGCGTTGCGCCCGGCCTCCGGCGCGGAGCCGGCGTGGGAGGCGCGGCCGTTCACCGTGAGTTTCAGGCGGTTGATGCCGTTGGTGGCGACGGTCACCGCGTCCTTGTCCGGCGGCTCGTAGGAAAAGACGAAGTCATGCTGGCGCGCCAGCTCGGCGATTAGCTGCCTGGAGCCTGCCGAGCCCATTTCCTCATCCGGGTTGAACAGCACGGTGAGGGTACGATAGCCCTTGTACTGCTGGTCCTGCAGCAGCTTCAGCGCATGCAGGATCATCGCCACGCCGCCCTTGGCATCGGCCACGCCAGGGCCATAGGCGCGCTCGCCTTCGATGCGGAACGGGCGCTTGGCCACGGTACCGGGGCCGAACACCGTGTCGTAGTGGACCATCAGCAGGAAGTCCTTGTCGCCGGTGCCCTTGAATGTGCCGACGATGTTGTCGCCCACCGACGGCGTGGCTGGTTGGGTGGTGACCTTGGCGCCGAGGGCCTCGAGGCGTTTCACCAGCTCGGCACCGACCTGTTTCAGGCCCGCCTCGGTACCGGTGCCGGTGTCTACCGAAACCAGGGACTTGAGGGTTTCCAGGTAGTGCGGCTGTTCGGCCTGGGCCTGCTGGAGCAGGTCCTGGGGTGTGGGCTCGGCGGCCTGGGCGGTGGCGCAGGTAAGGGCGAGGGCCAGAGTGCAAAGTCGCAGATGCATGGGCAGGGTCTCGTTGTCATGAACCCTTCAGCGTAGACCCTACCCGATGAATGGCCGCCCGAGCCGTGGTGTCTACAGACCGTAACGATGCGCCAGACGCTGGTTTGACAACTGCCCGGCCAAGCCCAGGCGGGCACCTTCAAAGGCTTCATAGCGCTCGAACTCATGCAGTGACGGGATCGAGATCAACCGCTGCGCATCGAAGTCCTGCAGCGCCGCCTCGACCAGATCCTGCGCCGTCATCACGATAGCTGGGTCGAGGTTTTCCACCGGCAGCCCGCCGATGGCCCAGAAGTCCGTGGCGGTGGCGCCGGGCAGCACGGCCTGGACCTGCACGCCGCTGCCGGCCAGTTCCTTGTGCAGCGACTGGCTGAAGGCGGTGACATAGGCCTTGCTCGCGCCATACACGCCATTCAGCAGTTCGGGCGCCAGGCTCACCACCGACGAGATGTTGATCACCGCGCCGCGCCCGCGGGTGATGAAACCGGGTACCGCCGCGTAGGTCAGGCGGGTGAGGGCAGTGACGTTGAGGGCGATCATCCGGCTCATCTGCTCCACGTCGCTGTCCAGCAGCGGGGTGTGGGTGCCGACTCCGGCATTGTTGACCAGCAGGTCGATGCTGGCATCCTCGCGCAGGCGCGCTTCGATGGATGCCAGGTCCCGGGCATCGGCCAGGTCCGCCGGCAGTACCTCGACGCTGCGGCCGGTCAGGGTGGTGAGGCGCTCAGCCTGCGCGTTGAGACGTTCGCGGTTGCGCGCCACCAGGATCAGGTCGTGGCCACGGCGGGCCAGCTGTTCGGCGTACACAGCACCGATGCCGGTGGATGCGCCAGTGATGAGTGCGGTGCCTTTCGAGCTCATGGTTGTGACTCCGTGGGTTGGGGTGAGGCCATGATGCTAGGCTTTGCCGTTGGCGCAAATGACGCATATAGTACGTATTCGAGACATGCTCCGGAGTGTACCCATGCATCGGGTCGGTTATCTGTTGTGCGAAGGTTTCCAGGTGATGGCGCTGGCCTCGCAGTCGGTGTTCGAGTTCGCCAACCTGCTGGCCGGGCGGCCGGTCTACGCCTTGGGCAACTTCAGTGTCGCAGGCGGCCCGCTGCGTTCGTCGCTGGGCCTGGTGCTCGACACCCAGGCGGTAGGGTCGCCTAGCCATGCCGATACCTGGCTGGTGGCGGGCACCTTGTCGCCGGTCGACTTACCGCCTGCACCCGAGTCGGTTGCGCTGGTGCGGCGACTCGGCGGCCAGGCCCGGCGCACGGCGGGTATCTGCACCGGGGCTTTCATACTGGCGCAGGCCGGCCTGCTCGACGGGCGCCGCGCCACCACCCACTGGGCCTTTGCCCGTGAGTTCCGCGAGATGTTCCCGCGCATCCAGCTGGAGGAAGACCGCATCTTCATCGCCGATGGCAACCTGTGGACCTCGGCCGGCATGACCGCGTGCATCGACATGGCCCTGGGCATGGTCGAGCAGGACCTGGGCGCCGAGATCGCCCGGGGCGTGGCTCATCGCCTGGTGATGCACCAGCGCCGTTCGGGCGGGCAATCGCAACATTCACAGCTGTTGGCCATGGCGCCACGCTCGGACCGTATCCAGGCGGCGCTGGAGCATGTGCGCGGGCACCTCGGGCAGCCCCTGACCGTCGAAACGCTGGCCGAGGTGGCACACCTGAGCCCGCGTCAGTTCAGTCGCGTGTTCAGCGCCGAGACCGGTGAATCGCCGGCCAAGGCCATCGAGCGCCTGCGCCTGGAGGCGGCGCGGCTGCTGATCGAACAGAGCCGCCACAGCCTTGATGTGGTAGCTCGCGAGACCGGTTTTCGCGATCGTCGGCATCTGCGCGAGGCGTTCCTGCGCGGCTTCGGCATCCCGCCGCAGGCCATTCGCCGCGATGCGCGGCGCCTGGACAGCGAGGTGCCGGCATGAAGAAACTCGTGCGCATGGACGACCTGCAGGTGTTCGTCAGTACCGTGGCAACCGGCAGTTTCTCCGCGGCGGCGCGCCAACTGGACATCTCGCCGGCCCTGGCCAGCGGCGCCGTGCAGCGCCTGGAACGCAGCCTGGGGTTCCGCCTGCTGGTGCGTTCGACCCGACGCCTGCGCCTGTCGGATGAAGGCCAACGCTACCTGCCCCATGCGCGCCAGGTGCTCGAGGCACTGGTGGAGGGCGAAATGGCCCTGGAGCAAGGGCGCGAAGAGATCGGTGGGGTGCTGCGCCTGTCGATGCCCTCGGACCTGGGGCGCAATGTGCTGCTGCCCTGGCTCGACGAGTTCCAGTTGCAGCACCCGGGCATCAGCCTGCAACTGCGCCTGAGCGACCAGGTGGCGGACATGGTGGGGGATCGCCTGGATGCCAGTATCCGCTACGGCCAGTTGGCCGATTCGGGCCTGGTGGCGCTGCCCTTGGCCCCGGACAACCGCCGCACGCTATGCGCCGCGCCGAGCTACATCGCCCGCCATGGCGCGCCGCGCACGCCGGAGGAACTGGCCGGGCACAACTGCCTGCGCTATGTGATGGGCGAACAGACCCACGAGCGTTGGGGGTTTCACCTGCCGGACGGGGTCAGGACGGTGAGCGTTTCGGGCGACCGCACCAGTGACGATGCAGATGTGGTCCGCCGCTGGGCGGTGGCGGGGCTGGGGATCGTCTACAAGTCGCGGCTGGATGTGCTGGCCGATGTGCGGGCCGGGCGGCTGGTGGAGCTGTTCCCATCGGAATGCGGCCAGGCGGCGCCGCTGCAACTGGTGTGCGTGCACCGTCAGGCGGTGTCGCCGGCGATCCAGCGGTTGCGGAGCTACCTGGGGGAGAAGTTTGCCGAGTTGGGTTAGCTGAGTAATCTGCAGGAGCGGCGTAGCGCCGCTGCCTGGCCCCTCGGAAATCTAGAAACCTTCCAGTACAACCTTGCCCTTTGCCTTGCCGCTTTCGATCAACTCGTGGGCGCGGCGCAGGTTGGCCGCGTTGATCGCACCGAAATGCTCGCCCAGCGTGGTCTTGATCACGCCTTCATCGACCAGCCCGGCAATTCGCTCCAGCAGTTCGTGCTGCTTGATCATGTCGGCGGTCTGGTACAGCGAACGGGTGAACATCAGCTCCCAGTGCAACGACAGCGACTTGCGCTTGAGCGGCACCACGTCGAGGCTGGCCGGGTCGTCGATCAGTGCCAGGCGGCCTTGTGGGCGCAGCACCTCGACCAACTGCGCGAAGTGGCGGTCGGTGTGGGTCAGGCTGATCACCAGGTCCACCTGGCCTATGCCCACAGCCTCCAGCTGGGGTGCCAGCGGCTGGTTGTGATCGATCACCTGGTGGGCGCCGAGTTGGCGTACCCAGGCCTGGGTTTCAGGGCGCGAGGCGGTGCCGATCACGGTGAGGTTGGTGAGTTGGCGCGCCAGCTGGGTGAGGATCGAACCCACGCCACCGCTGGCGCCGACGATCAGCAGGCTTTGCCCTTCGCCGCCGCCTTCGCGCACGCCCAGGCGGTCGAACAGCAACTCCCAGGCGGTGATCGAGGTCAGCGGCAGGGCGGCGGCGCTGGCATTGTCCAGGCTGCGCGGCTTGTGGCCGACGATGCGCTCATCGACCAGGTGCAGTTCGCTGTAGCTGCCAGGGCGGTTGATGGCACCGGCATAGAAGACCTCGTCGCCGGGCTGGAACAGCGTCACCTGTTCACCGATGGCGCGCACCACGCCGACCGCGTCCCAGCCCAGCACCTTGGGTTGATCGGTGCTGCCGCTGCCGGCGCGGACCTTGGTGTCGACCGGGTTGACTGCTATGGCGCGGACTTCCACCAGCAGATCGCGTGGGCCGGGTACAGGCGCGGGCAGGTCGCTGTCGTAGAGCGAGGCCGGATCGGTCAGTGGCAGGCCGTGTTGGGTGAAAACGATGGCTTTCATGGCATCAGGGTCCCTGAGTGGTAGGTAGGGCAACCTTAGCCTGCAAGATTTATCGCAAAAACATCGCAATCACGGGAACAGTTTCAGCATTTTCTTGAAAATGTAGCGGCCATGCTGGTCAGAACCAGCGATCGTTGCGTTTGCGCCCACGGGTCAGCGCCGGCAGGATCAGCCCCGCCAGCAGCCCGGCGCCGGCGATGCTGCCGCCATACACCATGTAGCGCATCATCACCTGCTTGTTCTCGTCCCCCAGGCGCGCCTGGGTGTCGCGCAGGCTCGACTGGCTCTGCTCGAGCTGCTCGTTGAGTGCCTTGTTACGGGTTTCCAGCTCGTCGATCAGCGCCTTGCGCGAATCGAGGGTCTCCTGCATGCCCTGCACGCGGTTTTTCCAGCTGTCGTCGATGGTCTTGAGCTGGCCGGACAGTTCGGCCACCTGGGCGTCGAGCTGCGGCAGGCGCTCGCTCTGGCCGGGCACCGCCTGCAGGTCGCTGGTGAGGATCCATACCAGGTCGCCGCTCTGCCCGCGTACCTGGCTGTAGTTGCCCTGGCTGGTGACCAAAGTGACCTTCTGCCCGGACTTGAGCGTGCCGACGATGCGATGGCCATCGGTAGGGCCGCTGCGTACGTAAGTGTTCAGGCTGTCACTGACCCAACGCGCATCAGTGGCCGGCTCTTCGGCGTGGGCCGGGGCGGCGAGGGCGATCAGGGCGGCGATCAGGCCACCGCGCAGGGCGGTGAGGGCAGGGGAAGCGGGCTGGATGTCTGGCATGCTGGTCTTCGCTGAAACAGGACGAATGAAGGCCCGATGACTGGGCCGGCGATCCGGTCGGGTGGATTGACCGTCAGCGAAAGACCGTTTTTTTGTGGGCAGGTTCACCACCTGGCGCAGGAAATATCTGCAAAATATTGCGAAAAATCAGGAATTATTGGCTGCCATGGGCGCCAATTCCCCGGCGAAAGGGCCGCAAAGCGGCCCCCAGTGCCCTCAGGCCACTACTTCATAGCACGGCACATACGCCGCCCCGCCGGGCAACTTCATGCGGTGCTGGTCCACGAACGCCTGCAGCAGGCGCCCGAGCGGGTCGAGGATCGCTGCATCGCCGCGGATCTGGTAAGGCCCGTGCTCCTCGATCAGGCGGATGCCCTTGTCCTTGACGTTGCCGGCAACGACGCCCGAGAACGCCCGGCGCAGGTTGGCCGCCAGCTCGTGTGGCGGCAGGTCGCGGCGCAGGGCCAGGTTGGCCATGTTCTCGTGGGTCGGGTCGAACGGGCGCTGGAAGCCTTCGTCGATCTTCAGCAGCCAGTTGAAGTGGAAGGCGTCGTTGCGCTCGCGGCGGAACTGCTTGACTGCCTTGAGCCCCTCGACCATCTGCCGCGCCACTTCGGCCGGGTCGTCGATGATGATCTGGTAGTGGCGCTGCGCCGCCTCGCCGAGAGTGGCGCCGACGAAGGCATGCAACTGCAGCAGGAACGGCTCGGCGCTGCGCGGCCCGGTGAGCACCACCGGGAACGGCAGGCCCTGGTTGTCCGGGTGCATGAGGATGCCGAGCAGGTAGAGGAACTCCTCGGCGGTACCGGCGCCGCCGGGGAAGATGATGATGCCGTGGCCGACACGCACGAAGGCTTCCAGACGCTTCTCGATGTCCGGCAGGATCACCAGCTCGTTGACGATCGGGTTGGGCGCCTCGGCGGCGATGATGCCCGGCTCGGTCAGCCCCAGGTAGCGGCTGCCGTGCATGCGCTGCTTGGCATGGGCGATGGTGGCGCCCTTCATCGGCCCTTTCATCACGCCCGGGCCGCAGCCGGTGCAGACATCCAGCTTGCGCAGGCCCAGCTCGTGGCCAACCTTCTTGGTGTACTGGTATTCCTCGGTGCTGATCGAGTGACCGCCCCAGCACACCACTATCTTCGGCTCGACACCGGGGCGCAGGGTGCGGGCGTTGCGCAGCAGGTGGAAGACGTAGTCGGTGATGCCTTGCGAGCTTTCCAGGTCGATGCGCTGGCTGGCCAGTTCGCTCTCGGTGTAGACGATGTCGCGCAGGGCGCTGAACAACATCTCGCGGGTACTGGCGATCATCTCGCCATCGACGAAGGCGTCGGCCGGGGCGTTGAGCAGTTCCAGGCGCACGCCGCGGTCCTGCTGGTGGATACGTACCTCGAAGTCCTTGTAGGCCTCGAGGATGGTCTTGGCATTATCGACATGGGCGCCGGTGTTGAGGATGGCCAGGGCGCACTGGCGGAACAGGGTGTAGAGGCTGCCGGTACCGACTTCGCTCAGTTGCTGGACTTCACGTTGCGACAGCGTCTCCAGGCTGCCCTTGGGGCTGACGGAGGCGTTGATGACATTGCGTTGGGGCATCTGGTCTTTCCTGTGCGGGTAAAACATCCTTCTTTGACAACACCATACAAGCAAATGTGCGTGGCAACGAGGGCCTTGGTGAAAAACCTTGGACTGCAGTGCCTAGCCTGTGGGAGCCGGCTTGACGGCGAAAGGGCTGCATGGCAGCCCCGGGGTTATTGGACGTTGAACACATGCCGCAGGTACGCCACGAAGTTCTCGTCCCGGCACTGGGTCTTGCCCGGGCTGTCGGAAATCTTCGCCACTGGCGCGCCGTTGCAGGCGGTCATCTTGATCACGATGTTCATCGGCGTGACGCCGGGGATGTCGCAGGTCAGGTTGGTGCCGATACCGAAGCTGACGTTGATCCGCCCGTGCAGGGCGCGGTAGAGCGTGAGCATCTTCTCGAAGTCCAGCCCGTCGGAGAAAATCAGGGTCTTGCCCTGTGGGTCGATGCCCAGCCGCTCATAGTGGGCGATGGCTTTCTCGGCCCAGGCCAGCGGTTCGCCCGAGTCATGGCGCAGGCCATCGAAGAGTTTGGCGAAGTACAGGTCGAAGTCCTTCATGAACGCGTCCATGCCGATGCAGTCGGTCAGGGCGATGCCCAGCTGGCCGCGGTACTCGCGCACCCAGCACTCGAGGGCGGCGGCTTGGCTGTCCACCAGGCGCGGGCCGAGCTGCTGGTGGGCCATGAACCATTCGTGGGCCATGGTGCCGATGGGCTTGACCTGGTACTCGCGGGCCAGGTGCACGTTGCTGGTGCCGACGAAGCGCCCGGGGAAATCGCGCTTGAGGATGTGCACCACCTCTTCCTGCACCCGGTAGGAGAAACGTCGGCGGGTGCCGAAGTCGGCCAACTGCAGGCCGGCCAGCTCGTCACCGCTGGCTTCGGCCTTGAGCCAGTCGAGCTTCTGGTAGAGGCGCTCGCCGACCTGTTCGATCACCACCTCGCGGTAGCGATAGCGGTTGCGTACTTCACTGATGATCGCCAGCAGCGGGATCTCGAACAGGATCACGTGCAACCAGGGGCCGCGCAGGCGGATCGCCAGCTGCCCGGCGTCGTCCAGGCCCACCTGCACATAACGCAGGTTGAAGCGGAACAGGCTGAGGAAGCGAATGAAGTCCGGCTTGATGAACGGAATCTTTTCCAGGTAGGCCAACTGGTCGTGGGTGATCGACACATCGGCCAACTGCTCGACTTGGTAGCGGATCTCGGCGAGGTAGGGCGCCAGGTCCTCGTTGTTGCGGCAGCGGAACTCCCATTCCACCTCGGCGTTGGGGTAGTTGTGCAGCACCGCCTGCATCATGGTGATTTTGTAGAAGTCGGTGTCCAGCAGGTTCTGGATGATCCGTGGGCCGAAAACGCTGTCGCTCATGGGCGAGCCTCCTTGAGGGCGGTGAGCTGGTCGTCGAGGGCCTGTTCGTCGCCGCACAAGTGGATGCCGGCATTGGCCATGGCAGTGCGGGCAGCCTGTGCGCCCTCAGCGCTCAGTGCGCGGCAGGCCGGCAGGTACAACAACACCTCGAAACCGGCGCGGCGCAGTTGCAGGGCGGTGGTGCGCACGCAGTAGTCCAGCGCCAGGCCGCCAACGATGATCGCCTGTACCTGTTGCACCTTGAGGAACTCGATGACACCGGTGGAGCGGCGTTCCGCCAGGTCGTGGTAGCAGGCGCCGTAGGGGTGCAGGTCGGGTTCGACGCCTTTCCAGACGAAGTAGTCGTAGTCGATGGGGGCGGGCAGGCCGGGGAGCAGTTCGAAGCCGGACGTGCCGGGGACGCAGTGGCTGACCCAGGTCAGGTCGGCGTTGGCCAGAGCCAGGGGTTGCAGCATCTGGGCGGCTTCGGCGACTACCCAGGCGGCGTTTGCCGGGTGGGCGTCCTTGCTGCCCAGGCGCAGCATGGCGCGCTGGGCCATGGTGTTGAGCGCAGGCGCGATCAGGTGGCCGCCGGGCACCGGCAACTCCTGGGGAGCGTTGGCGGTAAAGCCGTTTTGCGCGTCGACGTCGAAGCTGGCGATGATCATGGGCAGAGGTCCTCGGCTGAGATGGTCATATAATTCACCTGGTGCATTATGTGTGTCAAGGCTATTCCCAAATCGGAATTAGCCCTTGATAGATTTAATAGCCCTGGTGGAATATAAGCGGGTTACCAGAAGGAATCGTACCGTGAGCACAGCACAAGTCCTGGCCAGCGTGGATATCATCGCCCTGCGCCTGTCGCCGCACAGCCTTCGTCTGGAGGTGTTGTTGCACCGGCGTGGACGCGAGCCCTACGAAGGGCAATGGGCCCTGCCAGGTGTGATCGTCAATGGCAGCACCTCGGACAACAGTCTGGATGCCGCCGCCGCCCGTGTCCTGGCGGAAAAGGCCAAGGTGGTCCCCCGCCATCTGGAACAGGTAGGCACTGAAGGCAATGGCGTTCGCGACCCTCGGGGCTGGACCTTGAGCACCTACTACCTGGCGCTGCTCGACCCGGCGGTCGTGGTAGAAAACGCGCAGGTTGCCTTCTTTGACCTTCAACGCGTTCTGTCGCGTGAGCTGTTGCTGCCGTTCGACCATGGCCTGCTGGTCGAGCGCTCCTGTGAGCGGTTGGCGGCCAAGGCCGTGTACACCAATCTGCCGTTGTACCTGGCGCCCGAGCGGTTCACCGTGCTGGACGCCCTGGCAGCGGTGCAGGCGTGCCTGGGGCAGGTGGTCAACAACACCTCGCTGCGCAAACGCCTTGAACGCATGAAGAGCGAAGGCTGGGTGCAGGACACCGGCGAGAAGGTCCAGCCCAGGCTCGGGCGGCCGCAGCAGCTGTACCGGCATACCCCGCAGGGGGCGGGGACGTTCATGTTCGACCGCAGTCTGCTGGCGGGAGGCTGAGCTTGCGCAACAGCAACGATCGGCCGCTTGCCGGCGATGAAGTCGGACCAGGCGGCACAAGGAAAATGCAGCGGCTATCCTTGCAGCCATGACCAACCCGCTCCCCCAACGTCACCCATGCCCGCCGGGCGCCTGCGACTGCGGCCGCGAACGCCTGGCCGACGGCCCCGAGCGGCGCATCCTGCTACTCACCCGCGAGGAGGAAAAGCGCCTGGTCGAGCGCCTGGAGAACCTCAGGGATCTTGAAGACCTAAAGCGCCTGCAGTCACGCCTCTACGAGCAGCTCGGCATCCGCGTGCACATCGCCCCAGGCTTCAACGAAGTACGCACCATGCGCGGTATCGTCATCGAACTGGAGGCGCAGTTGGGCCTGTGCCGCAAGACGCGCCAAGCCATCCCCGCGGCGATTCGCCGGGGGCTCGAGCGCAACCCGCAAGTGGCTTTTCGCCTGCTCGACGCCCACGACCTGCTGCGCGACGCCTGAGCCTCAGCGCATCGCCGCCAGCTTGATGCCGAAGCCGACCAGGCAGGCGCCGGCCAGGCGTTCGAGGAGGTTGGCGATGCGCGGGCTGGCGCGCATGCGCTCGGCCAGTCGGTGGGTAAGGAACACCGCGATCAGGCCGTAGAGCAAGGTAAGCCCGGCCACGGTCAGCGCCATGAAGGCGAAGGTGACCAAGCCCTGGTGGCGCACCGGGTCGATGAACAACGGGAAGAACGCCATGTAGAACATGATCGCCTTGGGGTTGAGCAGGGTGATCATCATGGTCTGGCGCAGGTAGCGGCCGCTGGCCATGCGGCTCTCGCGCGGGGCGCCGCCGGGCTTGCTCAGCACCATGCGCAGGCCGAGCCAGGCCAGGTAGGCGGCACCGGCCCACTGCACCACGTGGAAGGCGGTGGGGTAGGTGGCCAGCAAGGTGGCCACGCCGGCCACCGCCAGCCACATCAGCACCTGGTCGCCGAGGATCACCCCGAAGGTGGCGGCCAGCCCGCCCTTGATGCCGCCCTTGCCGGTGGCGGTGATCAGGGCGAAGTTGCCGGGCCCGGGGATCGCCAGGAGGATGAGGAACGCGATCACGAAAGCGCCGTAGTCGGTCACGCCGAGCATGGGGAGTCTCCTGGGGGGGGCAGGCGGGCTTCGATATATGCCATCATTCGCCGCGTTTGCAAAGCCACGACGTTACAGGGAGGTGAAGATGGCGTTCAGTGCGGATGAGCGGGCGGTGCTGCTGGCGGTCAAGGGCGTGGGCCCGACCGTGGTGCAGCGCCTTGAGCAACTGGGGTATGGCTCGTTGGCACGGCTGGCCGAAGCCGATGCCTTGCAGATCGTCAGCGAGGCCGCCGGGCTGCTGGGCAGCAGTTGTTGGAAGAACAGCCCCCAGGCGCGAGGGGCGATACAGGCGGCGATTGCCCGGGCCAGGGAGCATGTCTCGCAGGGCGCGTGCCCCGCCAGCGGCGCATAAAAAAGCCCCGAAGACCAAGGTCTTCGGGGCAAACGGTTGGGGGAGGAACCAACCAAAGGAGTCTTCACATCAGGGGACGGTCAGCGCGAGCTGGCCACCACATCGGGTTGCCAGCCGCCGCCAAGCGCCTTGTAGATCGCGACGATGCCGCTGTACAGCTCGACCTCGCCCTGGGCCTGGGCGTCTTCGGCGCTCAGGCGCTCGCGCTCGGCGTCGAGCAGCACCAGGTAGTCCACCGTGCCTTCGCGGTAGCGCACCGAGGCCAGGTCCGCCGCCTTGCGGCTGGCGTCGCTCTGGCGCATCAGCGCCAGCAGGCGCTGCTGGCGCTTGCCGTAGTCGCTGAAGGCGTTGGAGGACTCCTCCAGGGCCAGCAGCACTTGCTGTTCGTAATTGGCCAGCGCCCCTTCGGCATCGGCCTTGGCGCCGCGCAGGCGGGCGCGCACGCTGCCCAGGTCGAACGCCGCCCAGGTGATGCTGGGGCCCAGCGCCCAGGCATTGGCCGCCGAGGAGCCGATCTGCGAACCGCGGGCGGCGGTGAAGCCGAGGAAACCACTGAGGCTGACCCGCGGGAACAGGTCGGCGGTGGCCACGCCGACGTTGGCCGTGGCCGCAGCCAGCTGGCGCTCGGCGCTGCGGATGTCGGGGCGGCGGCGCAGCAGCTCGCCGGGGTCGCCCACCGGCAAGGCCTTGGCGATGGCCGGCAGGGCCTTGGGCGACAGGTCCACGGCCATCGCGTCCGGGCGCTGGCCGAGCAGGGTGGCGATGCGGTTCTTCGCCCGCACCTGTTCGGCCTGCAATTGCGGCACGGTGGCTTCGACACCCGCCAGGCGGGCGTCAGCGCGCACCACGTCGAGCTCGTTGCCGACCCCGGTGTCGCGCAGGGTCACGGTGATGTCCCGCGACTGCTGCTGGGTCTTCAGGTTGGCCACGGCGATCTGCTCGCGCAGTTGCGCGCCGCGCAATTGACCGTAGGCGTCGACCAGCTCGGCGATCAGGCTGACCTGCAGTTGCTGCAGGTCGGCCTCGGCCGCCGCTTCCTGGGCTTCGCTGGCCTCGATCTGGCGCTGGATGCGGCCGAACAGGTCAAGCTCCCAGGCCATGTCCAGGCCCAGGTCATAGCGTTCGCTGTTGACCCGGCGCTCGGTCTGGCCAGGGACCTGGCCCTTGCCCAGGTCGCTGCTGGCGCGGCTGGTGACCACGGGGATCTGGTCGTTGGACACGTCCTCGCGAATCGACCGCGCCGCTTTCAGGCGGGCGAAGGCCACGCGCAGGTCGCGGTTGCCGTCCAGCGATGCCTGCACCAGCTGGTTCAGCACCGGGTCGTCGAACTGTTTCCACCACACGCTCTCGAAGCGGCTGCGGTCATAGGCTTTGGCTTCAAGGCCGGCGTCCAGCTTGGCCGGTTCGGTCAGCGGGGCCTGGTAGTCCGGGCCCACCGCGCAGGCCGCCAGGGCCAGTGCCAGCAGGCTCGGGGTCAGGGGTTTGAGCAACTTCATGCATGGTTCTCCAGTGCCACGGCGTGCTCGGCCTTGCGGGCCTGGCGACGCTCGACGAAACGGCGGATCAGGAAGAAGAACACCGGGGTCAGGAACAGGCCGAATACGGTCACCCCGATCATCCCCGAGAACACCGCCACACCCATGGCGTGACGCATCTCGGCACCGGCGCCGGAGGAGAACACCAGCGGCACCACACCCATGATGAAGGCGATCGAGGTCATCAGGATCGGCCGCAGACGCAGGCGGCAGGCTTCCAGTACCGCAGCCAGCGGATCGAGGCCCTTGGCCTGTTCATCCTTGGCGAACTCGACGATCAGGATCGCGTTCTTGCACGCCAGGCCCACCAGTACGATCAGGCCGATCTGGGTGAAGATGTTGTTGTCGCCACCGGAGATGATCACCCCGGTGATGGCCGACAGCAGGGTCATCGGCACGATCAGGATCACCGCCAGCGGCAGGCTCCAGCTTTCGTACTGGGCGGCCAGCACCAGGAAGGCCAGCAGCACGCACAGTGGGAACACGAACAGTGCGGTGTTGCCCGAGAGGATCTGCTGGTAGGTCAGGTCGGTCCACTCGAAGGTCATGCCGTTGGGCAGTTCCTCCTTGAGCAGCTTCTCGATCGCAGCCTCGGCCTGACCGGAGCTGTAGCCGGGGGCTGCGGCACCGTTGATCTCGGCGGTGATGAAGCCGTTGTAGTGCATCACGCGGTCAGGCCCCGAGGTGTCGCTGACCTTGAGGAAGGTCGCCAGCGGGATCATCTCGCCCAGGTTGTTGCGCACCTTCAACTGGCCGATCTGTTCGGCGTCGAGGCGGAACTGCTGCTCGGCCTGGACGTTGACCTGGTAGGTACGGCCAAAGCGGTTGAAGTCGTTGGTGTACAGCGAGCCCAGGTAGACCTGCAGGGTGTCGAAGATGTCGTTGATCGCCACGCCATGGGTCTTGGCCTTTTCCCGGTCGATGGCGGCATCGACCTGCGGCACGTTGACCTGGTAGCTGGTGAACAGGCCCGCCAGTTCCGGCACGTTGTGGCTCTTGGCGATGATGTTCTGGGTTTCCTTGTACAGCGCTTCGTAGCCCAGGTTGCCGCGGTCCTCGATCTGCAGGCGGAAGCCGCCGATGGTGCCCAGGCCTTGTACCGGCGGAGGCGGGAAGATCGCGATGTAGGCGTCCTGGATATCGGCGAACTGGGCGTTCAGCGCGGCGGCGATGGCTGCCGCCGACTGGCTCGGGTCCTTGCGCTCGTCGAACGGCTTGAGCGGGGTGAACACGATGCCGCTGTTCGGGCTGTTGGTGAAACCGTTGATCGACAGGCCCGGGAAGGCCACCGAGTCGGCCACGCCTGGCTGCTTGAGGGCGATCTCGCTCATCTTCTTGATCACCGCCTCGGTGCGGTCGAGGCTGGCGGCGTCAGGCAATTGGGCGAAGGCCACCAGGTACTGCTTGTCCTGGGACGGCACGAAGCCGGTCGGGGTGGACGAGAAGCCCAGGTAGGTCAGGCCCATCAGGCCGGCATACACGAACAGTGCAATTCCGCTGGAACGGATGACCCGGCGCACGCCGCCGACGTAGCCATGGCTGGCGCGGTCGAAGAAGCGGTTGAACGGGGCGAACAGCCAGCTGCCCAGCAGTTTTTCCAGGAACCGCGAGAAACGGTCCTTGGGCGCGTGGTGGTCCTTGAGCAGCACGGCGGCCAGGGCCGGCGACAGGGTCAGCGAGTTGAACGCCGAGATCACGGTGGAGATGGCGATGGTCAGGGCGAACTGTTTGTAGAACTGACCGGTAAGGCCCGAGATGAACGCCGCCGGCACGAACACGGCGCACAGCACCAGTGCCGTGGCGATGATCGGCCCGGTCACTTCGCTCATGGCCTTCTGCGTGGCCTCGAGCGGTTTCAGGCCCAGTCCGATGTTGCGTTCGACGTTCTCCACCACGACGATGGCGTCGTCCACCACGATACCGATGGCCAGCACCAGGCCGAACAGCGATAGCGCGTTGAGCGAGAAACCAAACAGGTGCATCACCGCAAAGGTACCGATCAGCGACACCGGCACGGCCAGCAGCGGGATGATCGAGGCGCGCCAGGTCTGCAGGAACAGGATGACGACCAGCACTACCAGGACCAGCGCTTCGAACAGGGTGTGCACCACCGCCTCGATGGAACCACGGACGAACACGGTCGGGTCATAGACGATGCTGTAGTCCATGCCTTCGGGGAAGTCCTTCTTCAGCTCGGCCATCTTCGCCCGCACTTCGTCGGAGATCTCGATGGCGTTGGAGCCCGGGCGCTGGAAGATCGGGATGGCCACCGCCGGCTGGTTGTTCAGCAGCGAGCGCAGGGCGTACTGGCTGGAGCCGAGTTCGACCCGGGCGATGTCCTTCAGGCGGGTGATCTCGCCGTTGGCGCCAGCACGGATGATGATGTTCTCGAACTCTTCCTCGTTGACCAGGCGGCCCTGGGTGTTGATCGACAGCTGGAAGCTGGTCGAACCGGGGGCGGGCGGGGCGCCGAGCTGGCCGGCGGCGACCTGGCGGTTCTGCTCGCGAATGGCGGCCACCACGTCGCTGGCAGTCAGGTTGCGCGAGGCGGTCTTGTTCGGGTCGAGCCACACGCGCAGCGAGTAGTCGCCCATGCCGAACAGCTGCACGTCGCCCACGCCGCCCAGGCGCGCCAGCTCATCCTTGATGTTGAGGATGGCGTAGTTGGACAGGTAGAGCATGTCGTAGCGGTTGTCCGGCGAGGTCAGGTGCACGACCATGGTCAGGTCGGGCGAGGCCTTGTCGACGGTGATGCCGATACGGGTCACTTCTTCCGGCAGCTTGGGCTGGGTGCGGGTGACGCGGTTCTGCACCTGCACCTGGGCGTTGTCCAGGTCGGTGCCCAGGGCGAAGGTGATGGTCAGGGTCAGCTTGCCGTCGGCGGTGGACTGCGAGGACATGTACAGCATGTTCTCGACACCGGTGATGGCTTGCTCAAGCGGCGCGGCGACGGTCTCGCCGATCACCTTGGGGTTGGCGCCGGGGAAGTTGGCGCGCACCACCACGGTGGGCGGTACCACTTCGGGGTATTCGCTGATCGGCAGCTGGAACAGCGAGATCGAACCCGCGATCAGCAGCACCAGCGACAGTACCGCGGCGAAGATCGGCCGGGTAATGAAGAATTTCGAAAAGTTCATCGGTGTTGTCCCTTAACCGCGCGGCGCTTGGGCGCTGGCGACTTTGACATTGGCGCCGGCAACCTTCGGTGCCGGGTTGCTGGCTTCCAGGGCCTGACGCTGCTGGGCGAGGGCGGCGAGGGTCTGCTCACTGGCCATCGGCGTTTCCTCCGGGGTGACCGGCGAGCCAGGGCGCACGCGCTGCAGGCCCTTGACCACGATGCGGTCGTCCTTGCCCAGGCCGCTGCGCACAATACGCAGGCCTTCGAGCTTGGGCCCCAGTTCCACGGCGCGGTAGGCGGCCTTGTTGTCCTTGTCCATGACCAGCACGAACTTCTTGCCCAGGTCGGTGCCGACCGCTTCGTCGTTGATCAGCACGGCGTCGTACTGGGCGCTGCCGACCAGCTTCAGGCGCGCGTACAGGCCGGGGGTGAACTGGCCGTCACGGTTGTCGAACACGGCGCGGCCACGGATGGTGCCGGTGCGCGGGTTGACCTGGTTGTCGACGAAGTTCATCTGGCCCAGGTGTGGGTTGCCGGTCTCGTTGGTCAGGCCCAGGTACACCGGGGTGCTCTGGCCGCGCTGGCCGTCGCGGGCCAGCTGGCTGTACTTGAGGTACACGCGCTCGTCGGCATCGAAGTAGGCGTAGACCTTGTCGGTGGAGACCACGCTGGTCAGCGGGGTGACGTCGGCCGTGACGATGTTGCCGGCGGTGAACTGGGCGCGGCTGACCCGGCCGCTGATCGGCGCGGTGACGCGGGTGAAGCTCAGGTTCAGGCGGGCCAGGTCGAGCTGGGCCTGGATTGCGTCGACCCCGGCGCGGGCTTCGGCGGCAGCGCTGGTGCGCGACTCGGCCAGTTCCGCGGAGATCGCGTTGCTGTCACGCAGGCGCTCGCCACGGCGGGCTTCGTTGGCGCTGCGGATGGCGGTAGCCTTGGCTTGTTGCAGCTGGGCTTCGAGGCGGCGGACTTCAGCCTGGAACGGGCGTGGGTCGATCTGGAACAGCAGGTCGCCTTTCTTCACCTGGGCGCCTTCGGTGAAGGCCACCAGGTCGACCTGGCCGGACACCCGTGGGCGTACCTCGACGGTTTCCGGTGCTTCGAGGCGGCCGGTGAACTCGTCCCATTCGTTGATCGGCTGTTCGATCACCTTGGCTACGCTAACTTTGGGCGCGGCGGGAGCCTGCACGGCGTCGGGGGTGCGACCGCAAGCGCTGAGCACCACCACTGCCAGGGCAGCGAGGGGGAAGCGCAGGGGTTTGAGTGAGTGATCCATGGAGAACTCCGCCGAGATATTAGTAGTGGGCGGAGTTTGAGTGTCTTGCGCGTGACGCACGAATCAAATGGAGCGAAGGTTATTATCACGGGCAATGATATGTCGGGTGCCATCATCAATCATGACGCATGGGCACCCATCAGGATTGCGCAGTCAGCGCGGCCCGCCAGCGGCTTTTTCACGCAATGCCTTGGCCACCTTGGCCTCGATCTCGTAGGCGGGGCCCTCCAGCGCCTGGTAGTCACGGGTGTATTGCTGGGCGAAGCCCTCGACGCCCAGCTCCTGATACTGCTGCACGTGCTTGAGCTCATGGGCCCACAACGCCACGTTGTCCTCGGCATCGGCGGGGCGGCGGAAGATGACCGTGTCGATCAGGGTCACGGCGTTGACGTCCGGGTTCTGCAGTAGAGCGTTGGCGGCGCTGATCTGCTGTTCGTTGCCGACCCGGTAACGTGCCGCGTCGAGCACGGCGAAGTCGTACCAGGGTTCGAGCTGTGCGCGGATATGCAGGGGAATCGGCTGCGTGCCATTGGCGGTGGCTTCCTCGCGGGCCTGGCGCAGGGCGAACACCAGGCTGCCGGTGGCCATGCGCTCGACATCCTGCAGCACCTGGCCTCCTTGGTTGGGGTCGATGGGCGCGCAGAAGCACACCACAAGGCAGACCTGGTACTGCCCGACCGGACAGCTGTCCTGGGCGAAGGCGGGCAGGGTCATCAGCAACCCCAGCAGCGTGCTAGCGAACCTCATCGAAGACCTGCTCGACCAGCTTGCGGCTGGCGTCCAGCACCTGTGCCTGCACCGGTTCGCTGGCCAGCATGCGCCCCACCACCAGCGCGCCGACACACTGGCTGAGCAAGGCCCATGCCAGGTCGGGGTCATCCAGGGTTTCGCTCCAGGCCTGGTGCAACTCCAGCAGCCAGTGTTCGGCCTGTTCGCGCACCGGCCGTTCGGCGCGGGCGATCTCCACCCCCAGTGGCGGCAACGGGCAGCCGCCTTCGGCATTGTGCAGGTGCGCCAGGCTCAGGTACTGGTCGAGCAGGCGCTTGAGCCGCGCACGGTCGGTGCCACGTTCGACCAGGCGCGCCAGCGGGCTGTTGGCCAGTTCACGGCGGACGATCTCGCTGAACAGGTCATCCTTGGACGGGAAGTGGTTGTAGAAGGCGCCGCCGGTCAGGCCGATGGCCTTCATCAGCCCGGCCACGCCAGTGGCGGCGAAACCGCCGCGCTTGGCCAGGGCGCCGCTGCTGGAGAGCAGTTTTTCACGGGTCTGTTGCTTGTGGTCGGTGGCATAGCGCATGCGCGCAACCTCGTGGTGTGGGCTTGACGATGAGCTGATCGTAGCATAGCGTTCGTTTACTAAACGATCATTCATCAATTGAGCGGTCCATGGCAGAACAACAAAAAGTCGTGCTGGTGATCGGGGCGGGTGATGCCACCGGCGGCGAGATTGCCAAGCGTTTCGCCCGCGAGGGCTACATCGCCTGCGTGACCCGGCGCGAGGCACAGAAGCTGCAGCCGCTGCTCGCCGAAATTCGCGCCGAGGGCGGCCAGGCCCATGGCTTTGGCTCGGATGCGCGCAAGGAAGAGGAAGTCGCCGAGCTGGTGGAGACCATCGAGCGCGATATCGGCCCGATCGAGGCGTTCGTCTTCAACATCGGTGCCAATGTGCCGTGCAGCATCCTCGAGGAAACCCCGCGCAAGTACTTCAAGATCTGGGAAATGGCCTGCTTCGCCGGCTTTCTCACTGCCCAGGCGGTCGCCCGGCGCATGGTCACCCGAGAGCGCGGCACCATCCTCTTCACCGGTGCCACCGCTGGCACCCGTGGCGCGGCCGGTTTCGCCGCCTTCGCCGGCGCCAAGCATGGCCTGCGCGCCCTGGCCCAGAGCATGGCGCGGGAACTGGGTACACGGAACATCCATGTCGGCCACGTGGTGGTCGATGGTGCCATCGACACCGCCTTCATCCGCGACAGCTTCCCTGAACGCTACGCGCTCAAGGACCAGGACGGCATCCTCGATCCTGCGCACATCGCCGACAGTTACTGGTTCCTGCATGCGCAACCGCGTGATGCCTGGACCTTTGAGCTGGACCTGCGCCCGTGGATGGAGCGCTGGTAAATCCCACCCTCATACAAGGATTGAATCATGAGCAAGACCGTCGAGTTCTTCCTGGACCTGGGCAGCCCGGCCACCTACCTGGCTTTCACCCAGCTACCCGCGCTGTGCGCGCGCCATGGGGCGCGGTTGGTGTACAAGCCGATTCTATTGGGTGGGGTGTTCCAGGCCACCGGCAATGCCTCGCCGGTATTGGTGCCGGCCAAGGGGCGCTATATGCGCATCGACCTCAAGCGCTATGCCGATCGCTATGGCGTGCCGCTGACCCTGCCGCCGGGGTTCCCGGTCAACACCCTGAACCTGATGCGCGGGCTGATCGGCGTCCAGTTGTTTGCCGAAGAGCGTTTCGAGGCGCTGTTGAAGGTATTGTTCGAAGGGCTGTTCGTGCACGGGCGCAATCTGGCAGATCCCGCGGTACTGGATGAAACCCTGGCCGCCGGCGGCTTCGAGGCCGAGATGTTCCATGAACTGGCCGCCCGGCCCGAGGTCAAGGACGCCTTGCGCAAAGCCACCGAGGAGGCGGTCGAGCGCGGTTTGTTCGGTGCGCCGACGTGCTTTGTCGACGGGCAGATGTTCTTCGGCCAGGACCGCCTGGATTTCGTCGAGCAGGCCTTGGTCAGGCAGGCATGACTGAAAGCAGTCGCTCTATCTGCGTGCGTTCCCAAAGGCTCAGGTGATCGACCGGATTGGTGCCGTAGCGGTGCCAGTCGTCCAGCGAGCCCAGCCGCCCATCCGGGCACTGGCAGTGGCTGCAGTGGGTCAGCCCCTCGCTATCCAGTACCAGGGTCAGGCGCCATCCTTCGACCAGCACCTCAACTTGGTCACCGGCCAGGCGGGCGACCGTCACCAGCGGGCGGACGCCAAGGGCGGCATCACGCAGGCACTGGTACGCCTCGCGGCTGGCGACGATGGTCATGCTCGGGTCAGAAGTTCGCCGGGGTGTTGGCGCTGATGATCTCGGCCTCGTCGGGGCCGATGTTCTTGAAGCTGTGGGGCAGGGTGGTGGGGATGTAGTAGCCGTCGCCGGCATTGAGAATGCTCACCTGGCCATCGACCCACAGTTCCAGGGTGCCACGGGTGACCAGGCCGCATTCCTCGCCTTCGGCATGCACGATCGGCTCGCCGGAGTCGGCGCCCGGTGCGTACAGCTCACGCAGCATGCGCATCTGCCGACCTTCGACGCTGGCGCCGACCAGTAGCATGCGCAGGCCGTTGCGGCCCAGGTCGGGCTGTTCGCCGCCACGGAACACATAGCGCTCCTCGCGCACCGGCTCGTCGAAACTGAAGAACTCGGCCAGGGACATGGGGATCCCTTCGAGCAGTTTCTTCAGGGAGCTGACCGAAGGGCTGACCCGGTTCTGCTCGATCTGCGAGATGGTCGAGTTGGTCAGGCCGCTGCGGCGGGCCAGCTCCCGTTGGGAGAGGTTGTTGCGTTCACGCACCAGTTTGAGTCGTGTCCCCGTGTCCATAGCCGCCTTGTTTGCAGAGGTGTCAAAAATAATGGGCGAGGCATTAAAACACACTCTGCACGCTTGCGCGCTGTGCGCATCAGTGGCGCTGGTCAGACGCTGCCGGCCACAGCCCGACCAGCAGCAGCAGGGCGCCCACGGCCAGGAACGGCAGGCGCGGATCGAGGGCATAGACCAGGGCACCGGCCAGCGGTCCGATTACCGCACCCATGCCTTGGGCGGCGCCGATCGAGCCGGCCGTCGCACCCTGTTCGCTGGCGTGCATGGCATTGGCCGCCAGGGCCGAGAAGGCCGGGAACACGAAGCCCATGCCGAACGCGGCGACGAAGAATGCGCCCCACAGCCACGGCGCGCTGGTGGCCAGGGCCGCGGCGGCGAAACCGAGCCCGGATACGCAGGCGCCGACCTTGATCATCTTCAGAGGTGGCCATTCCAACTGGCGCAGGAACACCTGGGCCAGCATCAGCGCCACGCCCACGCTGGTCAGGGCGATGCCCGCGGCCTGGGCGGCAGCGCCGGCCTCGAGCTGCAGGCGGTCGAGGGCGAAGAAACCGACGGCGATCTGCGACACGGTGATGCTCAGCATGGCGCTGAAGGCCACCAGCAAAGGCCTGCGCAGGCGCGGGTCGGACAGTCGCACCGGGTTGGGCGCATGGGGCTGGGCCAACGGCTGTGGCTTGAGCTTGAACAGCAGCACGACGAACGCCGTGGCCGGCAGCAGCGACAGCACATAGAACGGCATGCTCAGGCTGTAGCGCGACAGCAGCGCGGCCAGGGCCGGGCCCAGCACCAGGCCGACCGCGTTGGCCGCACCCAGCGAGGCCATGGCCCGCGCCCGGCGCTGCGGCTCGACGTGATCGGCGATCAGCGCGTTGCCGCCCACCGGCAGCGCGGCATAGAAGGCGCCGATCATGCCCCGCGCCAGCATCAGGCCGAAGAAGGCCAGGGTCGCGCCCGGCAGCCAGCGCAACGCGCCGTCGATGAACAGACACAGCACCCAATAGGCCAGGGTGAAGCCGCCGCTGCCCAGCAGCAGTACCCGGCGCCGGCCAAGCCGATCGGCCAGGCGCCCCCAGGGCCGGGCCAGCAGCACCCAGACCACGCCGGCCACGGTCACCGCCGCGCCAGCCTGCCAGGTGGCCATGCCCAGCAAGCGGGCGATCGGGCCGATCAGGGCGACGAAAGCCATCATCGACATGGTGCAGGCCATGTTGGCCAGCATCAGCGGGCGCAGGTCCAGGGTGCTGGGCGGGCTGCTAACCGGAGCAAGCGTGGCAGGGTCCTTTGCAACGTTCATAAGGCAGTCCAGGGCAGTTCGACGAAATGAGCGTCGATGTTAGTAATTATTATTTACATTTGTCGAGCCCTGGCGGTGCTCACTCACCGCGACGCAACGGGCCTGGCCACATGCTACGCAAGACGCCGTCGCGACGCACCAGCCCATGCACCAAGGCTGCGCCCAAATGCACCAGCACCGTGGCGAACAGCAGGTAGCCGGCCCAGCCATGGGCCTGACGCAGCACGGCGTAGAGCTGCAGGTCGTGGGGGGCGATGGCGGGCAATTGCAGTGGGCGGGGGTAGCCGCCTGCCGATAGCATCGCCCAGCCGAGCAGCGGCATGGCCAGCATCAGCCCATACAGCAGCAGGTGCGAGGCGCCGGCGGCCAGGCGCTGCAGGGCGGGCAGGTCGCGAGGCAGTGGCGGGTGCGCCAGGCTCAGGCGCAGGACAATGCGCAGGATCACCAGCACCAGCAGGGCCAGGCCGGTGGCCTTGTGCAGCTCGACCAGCCAAGGGTGGCGGGGCGACAGGTCGGCGACCATGCTCACGCCGATGAACAGCATGGCCAGGATCAGCACGGCCATCAGCCAGTGCAGCAGCCGGGCCAGGGGGTGAAAGGCTGTGGCGCTCATGGGCGGGCTCCTTCGGTCAGCGACTCGTGGCTGCGGCGGTTGAACGACACTGAATAGGCGGCCGAGCGGGCGGCGAGGATCGGGTCGGCGGAGGGTTCGATGCCGTGGGGCAGGATCAGCGGGTCGAAGTTCAGGTCGCGGCAGGCGCCTTGCTCGGGGCCGTCGACCTGCTCCACGACCAGGGTGCCGGCATCAAGGCTGCGGCGTTCGGCGGGCCAGGGCCGGGCAGGGTCATCCACCGGGTCGCCGGGCTCGGCCAGGGTCAGGCGCAGGGTCCAGCGCAGCGGGCCCTGGGCCAGGCGTTGCTGCAGGTCGTGCTGCAGGAACTGCTTGTCGTCGACCTGGGCGGGCAAGGCGGCGTAGGGCGCCTGCGGCTCCAGTGCCCAGCGCACCGGATGTGCCTGGCCGTTGGCATCGATCAGGCGGAAGGCGTTGATGCTGTTGTAGGCGGTGTTGGCGAAACTGTCGCTGGGCTTGTAGCTGGCCGCCCACTGGCGAAACGCCGCACTCTCCGGGTGGGCGGCGAAGAAGGCTTGCAGCCTGGCCGGGTCGGGTTTGCCGGTGGCCGGGTCCGGGGCGCCGGCCAGGACCTGTTCATAGAAGCCTTCGACCGTGCTTACGGCCAGCACCGGCGGGTTGTTCATGCCGGTGCGCCAGACCTGGCCGTCGTCGCTGGTCAACTGCAGCGCCAGGCTGCGCACTGGTATGGCGGTGTCCGGCGCGAACGGATTGGCGCCGCCGATGGCGAAGCGGCCGATCACCGGCACCTTCTGCTGGCTGAACACCCGGGCGCTGGACAGCGAGGTGGCCTGGCCGCTGGCCTGGAAGTAACCGCTGACACACAGGCCCTTGGCATGGTTCTTCCGGTAGCCGGCGTGGTGGCCGGCCTGGGCTTCGAAGGTGTCGATGATGCGCTGTGGGGTCAGCCTTGGCGCGCCGATCCAGCCGGCGGCGTAGGCGAAGCCTGCGCCCAGGGCGGCCAGCGTGGCAGCGATGGCGGCCAGGCGCAGGGCCTTGGCGGGGCCGTGCAAGGGAGTAGTCATGGGAACGGTCCGGTCAGGTGGAATGAACCGGTACGACGCAGGGGCAAACGATTTATTCCCGGCGGGGGAATAGATTCCGTGCCCGCGCGTCTGCCTTGTACACTGACAGCCCGCAGGGCCCCGGAACCCGACATGCACGACCTGGACGACCAACAATGGCGTGAGCTGCTGCAGCGCCTGCGCCGCTTCGCCCTGTGGCTGACCCGCGAGCCCGGTACCGCCGACGACCTGGTCCAGGCCACGGTCGAGCGCGCCCTGAGCCGTCGCGGCCAGCAGCGTGATGCCGACAGCCTGCGGCCTTGGCTGTTCACCATCCTTTACCGGCTGTTCCTCGACGGCAAGCGCCGCGAGCGCTTGCACGCGCGCTGGCTGGCCTGGTTCGGCCGGGGCCAGGCCGAGGAACCGGCGGGCGGCGAGATCGAGAGCATCGTGCTGGCCCAGGCCGACCTGCAGGCCTTCGCCCGCTTGTCGCCCGAGCAGCGGGCATTGCTGTTGCTGGTCAGTGTCGAGGGCTTGAGCTACAAGGAGGCGGCCGAGACGCTTGGCATCCCCATCGGCACCGTGATGTCGCGCCTGTCGCGTGCCCGTGCCGCCCTGCGTGAACTGACCGAGGGCAACCCTGCGCCCCCGGCCCTGCGGAGACTCAAATGACACGCCTGATCCCCACCGAGCACGAGTTGCACGCCTATGTCGACGAGCGCCTGGAGCCGGCGCGCCGGGCCGAGGTGGAGGCCTGGCTGGCCGCCAATCCGCAGGAGGCCGTGCGCATCGAGGCCTGGCGTGCCGATGCTCGGCGCCTGCGGGCGGCCCTGGCCGGCTTTGGCGAGCGGCCGAGCGATCCGCACCTTGACCTGGCGCCGCTGCGTCGCCGCCTGCGCCAGCGCCGGCAGCGTCGCCTGGCAGCAGCGGCGGTGCTGATGCTGGCGCTAGGCCTGGGCGGGATTGGCGGCTGGCAGGCGCGCCAGGTAACGCTGTTCGCCGGCATGCTGCCCATGGCCGACGCGGTGCAGGCCCACAGGCTGTTCGCCGAGGCCAGCACGCTGGACATCGAGGCTCGCGACCCGGCACGCCTGCAGGCCTGGCTGGGCACTCACTTCAACCGCGTCGGCCGCCTGCCGGACCTGGCGGGCTATGGCTTCCAGCCAGTGGGGGCGCGACTGTTGAGCAACGAGGCGGGGCCAGCGGCGTTGCTGGTGTTCGAGGATCGCCAGGGACAGCGCATCAGCCTGTTCCTGCGTTCTCCCGGCGAGCATTTCGAGCGTATGCCTACCGGCCAGCGCACCGATGGCCAGCTGGAGGCTCGCTACTGGTCCCATGGCGATTACAACTTTGCCCTGGTCAGCGCGGTGGACGATACCCGTGGCGAGCAGCTACGCCAGGCGCTGGGGGTCAGTCTGTAGACGGCTTGACGGCGGTCGACCGGGTGATCACAACACTACCCAAGCGTCCTTTCCATGGCGCCCACCACCAGACCCTCCATCAACCCAACCCCCTCGGCTTCACCCAAGCCCTTGCCGCGTAACATTCCGGGCAACTGGTTAAGCAGCGTCGCCAGCACATGCCCGGTGGCCGCCAGGGTTTCCCCGGCCAGCCGCGCCTGCGGCGCAATCAGGCGCAGCAGCCCGGTTTCGTAGCGTTCGCGCAAACCCGCAAGGCGTGCCTGCTGGTCCTCGCTCAGGCAGCAGAAATCCCGCTCGGCCAGGCGAAACTGCAACGGCCGCTCGCCATGCAACTGCCAATGCGCGGCGATCAGGCAGGCCAGCACCGGCTTGCCCTGGGTCCGCGCCCGGCGGCCTTGGTCGAGGGTCGCCTGCAGCTCCTCGTACAACTCCTCGATAAGGTCGTACAAAAGGTCCTGCTTGCTGGGGAAGTGGTGGTACAGCGAACCTGCGGTCAAGCCCACGTGCGCCGCCAGCTCACGCATGCTGACCTGGCCGAAGCCTTTTTCGGCGAACAGGGCCATGGCCCGGTCGCGCCGCTCCTCGAAATTGGCGCAGCGCAGCGCCGCAGTGACCGGGGCCATGGCGCGGTTCCTCTAGTAGGTGAAGAAGCCGCGGCCGCTCTTGCGCCCCAGGTAGCCGGCGGCAACCATTTCCTTGAGCAGCGGCGCGGGGCGGTACTTGCTGTCGTTGAAGCCTTCGTGGAAGGCCTCCATGATCGCCAGCAGCGTGTCCAGGCCCACCAGATCGGCCAGCGCCAGCGGGCCGATCGGCTGGTTGCAGCCCAGGCGCATGCCGGTGTCGATGTCCTCGGCGCTGGCCAGGCCTTCCTGGAACACGAAGATCGCTTCGTTGATCATCGGCACCAGGATGCGGTTGACCACGAAGCCCGGGCGGTTGCCGGCGGTGATCGGGGTCTTGCCGAGTCGCTCTGTCACCAGCAATGCCTGGGCATAGGTCGCGTCGCTGGTCTGCAGGCCACGGATGATCTCGACCAGCGCCATCATCGGCACCGGGTTGAAGAAGTGCACGCCGATGAAGCGCTGCGGCTGCTCGATGCTCGCGGCCAGCTGGGTCACCGACAGCGACGAGGTGTTGGTGGCGATCAGGCACTCGGCGCTGACGTTGGCCGCCACCTGCTGCAGGATGCGCTGCTTGAGGGCGAGGTTCTCGGTGGCAGCCTCGATCACCAGTTGCGCGCTGGCCAGCTGGGCGTAGTCGGTGCTGGTGCGGATGCGCGCCTTGGCCGCGGCGGCCTTGTCAGCGTCGATGGTGCCCTTGCCGACCTGGCGCTCGAGGTTCTTGCCCAGGGTCGCCACGCCACGCTCCAGCGCGGCGTCGGAAACGTCCACCAGCAGGACCTGGTAGCCAGCCAGCGCGCACACTTGGGCGATGCCGTTGCCCATGGTGCCGGCGCCGATCACGGCGATCTGTTCGATGTTCATGCTGCTGACTCCTGTCAAACGCGTTCGAAGACGATGGCGATGCCTTGACCGCCACCGATGCACATGGTGGCCAGGGCGTAGCGGCCCTGGACGCGGTGCAGTTCATGGATGGCCTTGGTGGCGATGATCGCGCCGGTGGCACCGACCGGGTGGCCGAGGGAAATGCCCGAGCCGTTGGGGTTGACCTTTTCCGGGTCGAAGCCCAGGGCGCGGGCCACGGCGCATGCCTGCGAGGCGAAGGCTTCGTTGGACTCGATCACGTCCAGGTCGCTGACCTTCAGGCCGGCTTTCTCCAGCACTTTCTGCGTCGCCGGGATCGGGCCCAGGCCCATCAGCGCCGGCTCCACGCCGGCGTGGGCGTAGGCGACGATCCGCGCCAGCGGCTTGAGGCCCTGGCGTCGCACGGCGTCGCCGGTGGCCAGGACCAGGCCGGCGGCGCCGTCGTTGATGCTGCTGGCGTTGCCGGCGGTGACCGTGCCGTCCTTCTTGAACACCGGCTTCATGCCCGCCAGTTGTTCGGCGCTGGCATCGGCGCGCACGTTCTCGTCCACGGCGAATTGCACGCTGCCTTTGCGGGTCTTGATCTCGATCGGCACGATCTGGCCGTTGAAGCGGCCTTCGGCGATGGCGCGGGCAGCGCGATGCTGGCTGGTCAGGGCCACTTCATCCTGCATCTCGCGGCTGATGCCATGGGCCGCCGCGACATTCTCGGCGGTGATGCCCATGTGGAAGTGCTCGAACGGGTCCTGGAGGATGCCGACCATGTAGTCGATGCCTTGCAGGTCGCCCATGCGTGCGCCCCAGCGCGCTTGCGGCAGCAGGTAGGGACCGCGGCTCATGGCTTCGGCGCCGGCGGCCAGGGCGATGTCGCTGTCACCCAGCAGCAGGCCCTGGGCAGCCGAGACGATGGCCTGCAGGCCCGAGCCACACAGGCGGTTGACGCTGAACGCCGGGGTTTCCTTGGGGATGCCGGCGTTCATCGCCGCGACCCGGCCCAGGTAGGCATCGCGTGGTTCGGTGGGGATCACGTTGCCCATCACCACATGGCCGATCTGCTCGGCGGCGACGCCCGAGCGCTCGATGGCGGCGCGGGTGACCTGAGTGGCGAGGTCGGCCAGCGGCAGGTCCTTGAGCGAACCGCCGAAGCTGCCGATGGCCGAACGTACCGCACTGACGACGAAGATTTCTGTGCTGCTCATGGGGGCTCCGTTTGCGAAGGCGTGGCGGGGCGCGGGAGGCTCTGCGAGAATGGCGCCCACACCCTGCGGGGGTGGATCGAGTCTAGGCAAAGGCCTGCGGGCGGCCTATGCCGGATCTGTTCAGACAACCTGGCATTTTTTGCCACTCAGCATAGACAGCGGACTTCTGCCATGCGCGATAGCGACACGGTCGCGGTGTACTTCCTCAATGCCATGGTCCACGCCCTGCGCGACCGGCCCCAGGCGCGCGACGCCCATCTGCGGGCGGTGGGCATCGACCCGCAGGTGCTGGCCGAGCCATTGGCGCGGGTGCCGGCCAAGGCCTTCGCCCAGCTGTGGCTGGCGCTGATCGATGAGCTGCACGATGAGTTCTTCCAGCTCGACAGCCACGGCATGCCCCTGGGCAGCTTCGCCCTGATCTGCCGCGGGTTGATCCAGGAGCCGACCCTGGGCAAGGCGCTGCGCCAGTGCCTGGGCAGTTTTGCCCTGTTCCTGCGCGATTTGAACGGCCATGTCACGGTGCGTGGCGCGCGCACCGTGATCAGCGTGCAATCGACCATCGCCGATCCGCTGACCCGGGTCTACGCCGAGGAAACCTACCTGGTGCTGGTGATCGGCCTGCTGTGCTGGCTGGCCGGCCGGCGCATCGCCATCGACCGCACCGAGCTGGCCCTGGCGCGCCCGGCGCAGGAGGATGACGCGCTGCTCTGGGGACCGGACCTGCGCCTGGGCAGCGGGCGCACCGAGGTGGAGTTCGACAGCGCCTGGCTGCGCCTGCCGGTGGTGCAGGACCTGGCGGCGCTGAAGGGCTTCCTGCGCAGCGCGCCGCAGGGGCTGGTGATCCGCTTTCGTAACCAGAATGGCCGGGTGGCGGAGGTCTATCGACATTTGCGCGCCCTGCATTACGGGCAGTGGCCCACGCTCGACGCCATGGCCGCACGGCAGAAGCTCAGCGCCAGCAGCTTTCGCCGCCAGCTGGAGCGCGAAGGGCGTTCCTATCAGCAGATCAAGGACGAGGTGCGCCGGGCAATGGCCTTCGAGCTGCTGCGCGAAGGCCACCTGAGCATCGCCGAGGTCGCCGAGCACACCGGCTTCCAGGAACCCAGCGCGTTTCACCGGGCATTCAAGAAGTGGACCGGACAGAGCCCGGGCAGTTACCGGGCCAAGCGCGGCGCATCGGCTTGATGGTCGGTCAGTGCCGCAAGGGCTCGGGCCTGAATAATGGCTTCTTCATCACCGCTTTGATCCACACGATTGCGATCAGTGAAACCAACGCCAGCACCAGCCCGGCGGTGCCGTAGATCTTCAGGTTCATCTCGGGACTGGGCGATGCGTTCCAGATCGCGTACAGCATGCCGCCGATGCCGAACAGCTGCGGCAACGGATAGAACGGTGTGCGGAACGGTCGCGCCAGGTGCGGGTAGCGATGGCGCAGGGCGATCACGTCCAGGTGCACGATGATGTAGGCCAGCAGCCAGGCCAGCGCGGCGGCCAGCAGCAACAGGTTGATCGCCGCCGCGTCCTGGCCCATCAGCAGGATCGGCAGGCCGGTGATCGCCGCCACGAACAGCACCGCGACCCACGGTGTGCGGGCGCGCGGGCTGAGCTGCTTGAACTGGGGGAACGCCTGGCCATTGCAGGCCATGCCGTAGAGCATGCGCGGGATGGCCGCCAGCGAGGTGTTGAGGGTGCTGCAGGTGGCGGTGACCGCGGCGATCACCAGGAACACTTCGCCGGTCTTGCCGAACACCGTGGTGGCGAACAGGTAATGGGGCAGGGCATCGCTGCCCAGCGCCTCGCGCGGTACCAGGAACAGCGCGCCCAGACCGTACAGGCCGATGGTGGCGAAGATAACGGTCAGGCCGATGATCATCGAACGCGGGATGTTGCGCTCGGGCTTGCGGGTTTCTTCCACCAGCGAGCAGACGAACTCGGCGCCGACGAAACCCCACACGGCCATTGCGGTCAGGGCCAGCACCCCGGCGCCCATGGGGTTCCAGTCGCCCTGCAGCAGGGTGGCGGTGACACCCTCGGCATGCCCTTCGCTGATCGCGGCAACGCCGAGGATCAGCAGCACGATGACCATGACCACGGCCATGGCGCTCTGCAGCTTGGCGAAGATGTCGATGCCCATGAGGTTGAGGCCGGTAAACAGGGCAAGTACGCCGAAGGCCACCGAATACTGCGGGAACACCCCGGGGTAGACCTTGCCGACGATCAGGTCGAGCAGCAGCAACTCGGCCGACAGCGCGAACATGGCCACCACCACGTAGCCGGAGAAGGTCGCGAGGATGGCCGGGAAGTGCCCCAGCGCCACCTCGGTGTAGCTCGACAGGCTGCCGGCGCGCGGCACCAGCAGGGCCAGCTCCGAGAACGAGAACGCATAGCTCAGGGCCAGCAGGTAGGCCAGCCCCAGGGGCACGATGAAGCCGAGGCCGGCGGCACCGACCCCCTGCAGCATCATCACCATCACCCCTTGCGACACCACCAGGCCGACCGCCACCGCCAGCAGCGATCCCAGCCCCAGGACCCGGCGAAAGCCGGCTTGATCGTGCTGCACGCTGGCAGGCACGGACGCACTTGCACTCATGACAGTTCCCCGCTCTTTGTTGTTGTAGTTGCGCCAGATACTGGGACAGGGTACGCAGCGGGGAAATTAGTAAATATGTGGTTGGTGCAGAGGAAAAAGCTGGGCTTGCCGGCGAAAGGGCCGCAGGGCGGCCCCGGTGCTCAGAACGTCGCCTTGACCTGCAAGCCGACTACCAGGGCGTTGTCGATGTCCTTCCCGGAAAACGCCCCCGGCTCGACGATGTACTGCACGTCCGGGCGCAGGTTCAGCCACGGCGTGGCCTGGTAGCCGTAGCTCAGCTCGATCAGTTGTTCGGCGCTGTCGATGTCGGGGAATGGCTGGCCGGCATTGAATGCGGCGGCCTCGAGCACGTCGCGGCTGCGCGGGTTCGGCACTGCGCGCCCGTAACCCAGCGCCACGGTATCCCGAGGCCGGCCCGCGAACGGCTGGTACAGCACCACGCCGGCACCGTACCACTTGGTGAATGGCGAGGCGGCCTTGCTCGAGGCCGAGTACTGGCCGAAGGCGTGCAGGCTGCGCCCCGGCAATGCCGGGTCGTTCCACACGGCCTGGTCGACCAGCAGGTAATGGCCACCGCGACCGGCGACTTCCTCGCTGCTGCCGATGCGTTGCACGTTCGAGCTGTCGTAGTAGTAACCGACCTTGTACTCGCCCGGCAGCTGGCCACGCAGCTTGTACACCAGTTCCAGCGGGAGCACGGTGCCGGTGCTGTGCTTGGGCCCCAGGTGCCAGGCACGGCTGGAATTGCCGTTGCTCTCGGGGTCGACGTTGAACGCCGCCACGCGCAGTTGCCAGTCTGGCGCCAGGTCGTACTTGAGCCGCGCACCCAGGTGTGCGTTGGGATAGTTGGTCCAGCCGCTGCCGCCGGACATGTTCAGCGGGTGGCCGCAGAAGCCGGCGTTCATGAAGTTGCACAGGATGCCGCTGTCCAGCCCGCCGAGGTCGTTGCCCATGGCCATGTAGCCGAGCTTGAGGTTCAGCGCAGGCGACAGGTTACGCTCATAGCTCAGTTCGGTGAGGCGGGTGTAGAGGCCGCCGTAGTTTTCCTGGATCGGCAGGCGGTTGCCCACCAGGTCCTCCGAGGCGCTGTTGCCGCGGCGGTCGTTGATGGTCAGCTGGACCTTGCCACCGTTGTCCAGGCCATACAGTTTCGACAGGTCGAACTGCGCGCCCAGTTTGAGATTCTGCGAGTAGCGGGCCGAACGGTGCAGGCCGCCGTGGGCGTTGTAGGCGGTCTCGCCGCTGTAGTCGCCGGTGAAGGTGATGCCGTCTGCCGCGAGTTGCTGGCGCAGGCCGCCCCAGTCACCGGTCAGGGTGTTGTCGGCGGCGAATGCAGGGGTGCTGGCAAGGGCCAGAAGCAGGGTGGGGGTGAGGCGTGAAACGGATGACATTGCAAGGTCTCGGGTGGTCTGAAAGGGCCTCATCGCCGGCAAGCCGGCTCCCACAGTGAGTGCGCGGACCCTGTGGGAGCCGGCTTGCCGGCGATACAGGCGACGCGATTTATGGCAGTGCGTACGCCATCACATAGTCACCGCGGTCGGTCGACTGGCGCGCACCGCCGGCGGTGATCACCACGTACTGCTTGCCGGTCCTGGGCGACACATAGGTCATCGGGCCGCCCTGGCTGCCGACCGGCAAACGGGCTTTCCAGATCTCGCTGCCGTTGCTGCTGTCGTAGGCGCGCAGGTAGAAGTCCTGGGTGCCGGCGATGAACACCAGGCCGCCCTGGGTGGACAGGGTGCCGCCGAGGGTTGGCAGGCCGATCTTGATCGGCAGGTGCATGCGGATGCCCAGGGGGCCGGTGTCCTCGACGGTGCCGACCGGCACCTGCCAGGCCACCTGGCGGGTCTTCATGTCGATGGCGGTCAGGGTGCCGAACGGCGGCGCCTGGCACGGGATTCCGGCCACCGACAGGAAGCGGTTCTTGTTCACCGCATACGGTGTGCCCTTGAGCGGCACCGCGCCCATGCCGGTGTTCAGCGCTTCGCCACCGGCGGCGGCATCACCCTTGTTCTGCGACGGGATCATCTGGATCCACAGGCCCAGGCGCATGTCGTTGACGAAGATGAAACCATGTACCGGGTCTGTGGAAATGCTGCCCCAGTTCATCCCGCCCAGCGAGCCCGGGAAGCTCAGCGACAGGTCGGTGCCGGGCGCGGTGTAGAGGCCGTCGTAGCGCATCTTCTTGAAGTCGATGCGGCACAGCAACTGGTCATAGGGCGTGGCGCCCCACATGTCCGACTCGGTCAGGGTCTGCGCGCCGATCTGTGGCATGCCCACCGACTTCGGCTGGGTTGGCGAGTACGGCTCATTGGGGATGTTGCTTGGCTTGACCGGCACTTCATCGACTTGTGTGAGTGGCTTGCCGGTGGCGCGGTCGAGCACGTAGATCTGCCCGGCCTTGGTACCGATCACCACGGCCGGCACGCTGCTGCCGTCATCCTTGGTGAAGTCGATCAGGCTCGGCTGCATCGGCAGGTCGAAGTCCCAGAGGTCGTTGTGCACGGTCTGGTAGACCCACTTCTGGTTGCCGGTGGTGGCGTCCAGGGCCAGCACCGAGGCGCCGTAGGTGTGGTCGAGCTTGTTGCGCTCCACGCCGTAGATATCGGTGGACGAGGAGCCCATCGGCAGGAACACGGTGTTCATCGCCGGATCGTACGACATCGGCGCCCAGCTGTTGGGAGTGCTGCGCACGTAGGTGCCATCGCCCTGGGGGGCGGCGCGATCTTCCGGGTTACCAGGGTCGAAGGCCCAGCGCTGGGCCCCGCTGATCACGTCGAAGCCACGGATGACGCCGCCGGGCATGTCGGTTTGCACGTTGTCGGCCACGCGCCCGCCGACCACCACGGTGGTACCGGCCATCAGCGGTGCCGAGGACAGCTGGTAGTAGGAATCC
Organism: Pseudomonas sp. BJa3; assembly: GCF_026343815.1. Taxonomy (NCBI): domain Bacteria; kingdom Pseudomonadati; phylum Pseudomonadota; class Gammaproteobacteria; order Pseudomonadales; family Pseudomonadaceae; genus Pseudomonas; species Pseudomonas sp. BJa3. The sequence goes on from NZ_JAOXMC010000002.1 coordinate 206,365, forward strand.
GGCACATCGCCCAGGCCGGCCTTGAGGTCGACCTGGCCGTTGTCGCCGAAGCCCTGGCAGAACGCGCCGGTGTCGGCGTCGACGGCGATCAGGCGGCCATCGATGGTGTTGGTCAGCAGGCGGCGCTGGCAGTTGGCGCCGGCCGGCACGCTGGCCAGGGTGATCGGTGAACTGTTCGGCTGGCTCGGTTGGGCGATCGGCGCGGTGGCGTCGAAGTAAGCCATGCCACGGCAGCGCTGCCAGACCTTGGACTGGGCGTTGATGGCGTTCTTCCACAGCTGCTTGCCGGTGTCGGCGTCCAGCGCGATCAGGTTGTTGTGCGGGGTGCAGATGAACACCTTGTCGCCGACCTGCAGCGGGGTGAACTGGTCTTCGGCGCCATTGCCGTCGCTCTGGGCGACATCGCCGGTGTGGTAGGTCCAGGCGACCTTGAGCTTGTCGACGTTGCCACGGTTGATCTGGTCCAGGGCAGCGAAACGGCTGCCGCCTTCGGTGTTGCCGTAGTGGGCCCAGTCCTTCTGCTGCTGGCCAGGCTCGACCGGGGTCAGGCCCGGGCCGTTGCCGGTGGGGGCGACACTGGGGTGGGCAACGAACATGTTGCCGGCGGCGATGGCCAGGGCCACGGCCAGCACGCCGGCGATGCCATAGGCGCCACGCGCCTGGCGGCGCACCAGTTGCGGGTAAACCAGCGCGACCACCAGGCCGATGGCGGCGAACATGAACAGGCGCGAGAACAGCGGCCAGAACACCAGGCCGCTGTCGGCCACGGCCCAGATCGCGGTGCCGGCGAGGAACAGGGCGTACAGCCAGGCGCCGGCGGGCTTGCCTCGGGCGATGAGCAGGCCGGCGAGGGCCATGGCCAGGCCGCCGGTCAGGAAGTACCAGGAACCGCCCAGGCCGGCCAGCTTGACGCCGCCGGCGGCCAGGAGCAGGCCGAGCAGGGCGATGACAACGCCCAGGCCGACCAGGATGAAGGTTGAGGCGCCAGTGGCGCGGGGTGAGTCTTTCATGCCAGGGATCTCGCAGGTGGAATACCGGCAGTTTAATCCCTTAGCAAGCTAATTAACAAGTTAGTACATTTTAAATCGGGACCGATTGTCGCAGGTCGAGCAGCCGATTCATCAGCCGCTCCCTCGCAGCCACGCGCCAAAATGAACTCAGGCCTGCAACCCTTCCATCAGGCAGCGCAACGCCCCTTTCACGCGCTCGGCGGCCGCCTGCGGATCGTCCTGGGCGATCACCCAGATACCGCTGTCGCCCATGGCGCCGTTGAGCAGGTGGGCCATGGCCACGGCATCGAAGGCGCGCAACCTGCCGGCCTGCTGCAGCTCGACCAGGCCCTGGGCCATGGGGCCGATGTAGCTGGCCTCTTCCATCTCGCGCAGGCGCGGGCCGAGCACGCCGGGCGCATCCTGCAACAGGATGCGCCGCAGCGCTGGTTCATGCAGCAGGTCGTAGTAGTACAGGCAGGTGTCGATATAGCCCTCCCACGGATCGGCGTGGGTGGCGTAGCGGGCATCGATGGCCTGGTTGATCTCGTCGAGCAGGTGCTGCACCACCGCGGTGAACAGCCCGGCCTTGCCGCCGAAGTGGTGGTGCAGGGCGCCTCGGGTGAGGTCGGCTTCAGCGCACAGTTCGTCCATCACCACGGCGGCAAAGCCTTTTTCGGCGAACTGGCGGCGGGCAACGGCGATCAGCCGTTCGGTGGTGTCCGCGCTCATGGCGGCGCGGCTGCGGCGAGGGGTGGGCATTGAGGCTCCGATGACAAGAGGCGATGCGCGCAAATTAGCATACGTTGCGTATGTCAATAAATGGCATTAGCATACGCGGCGTATGTCAATTGGAGATTGTCACCGTGTCTGCCCTCGTTTCGCGTAAACCCACTGCCTGGCTGGGCGAGCTGCCAGGCCTGCTGCGCCTGGCGCTGCCGCTGGTGCTGGGCCTGTCGGCGGCCGAGCTGATCAGCCTGACCGACACCGTGCTGCTGGCTTCGCTGGGCACGCTGGTGCTGGCCTGTGTCGCGCTGACCAGCAGTGCCGGGCTGATTTTCCATGCCGGGCTGTACGGCATGCTCGCCACCCTCAGCGTGCGCGTCGGCCACGCCTTCGGCGCCGATGATCCGGGCGAAGTGGCGCGCACGCTGCGTGGCGGCCTCGGCTATGGGTTGCTGGTCGGCATCCTCGGTTGCCTGGCCATGCTGGTCACGTTGCCGCTGGTGCAATGGCTGGGCGTGCCACTGCCGGACGTGGCCCTGCTGACGCCGTACTGGCAGGCCATGGCGGTGTTCCTGATTCCGTACTGCCTGGCGGTGGTGTTCAAGGACGTGCTGGAGGCCATCGGCCGGCCGTGGGTGGCCGTACTGCTGGTGATGAGCGCGGTGCTGTTCAACCTGCCGCTGAGCTATGGCCTGATCCACGGGCATTTCGGCTTGCCGGCGCTGGGGTTGCTGGGTGCGGGCATCGCCGGGGTGATCGCCGAGTCGCTGGCGGTGCTGCTGGCCTTTGCCTATTGGCACCTGGCGCCGTCATTGGCACGTTACCGCCAGGCGCCGCACGGGCCGCACTTGTCCTGGCGCACGCTGCTTGGCGAGGGCTGGCCACTGGGGCTGGGCTATCTGGCCGAGGCCGGCGCGGTGGTGATCGCGGCGTGGATGCTCGGCTGGCTGGGCAATGCCGCACTGGCCGCCAACCAGGTGGTGCAGTCGATCGGGGCGCTGCTGTACATGCTGCCGCTAGGCATGGCCGCGGCGGTGAGCATTCGCATCAGCCAGGCCCAGGGCCGCGGCGAGACGGCGCGCATCCGCGCCATCGGCAGCGCCACCTTCGCCAGCGTCACCGCCTGGATGCTGGTGGCCACCGTGCTGCTGGCGCTGTTCGGGCGGCGCATCGCCGAAGCCATGAGCGACGACCCGCAGGTAATCGCCATCGCCGTGCCGATGTTCGTGGTGGTGGCGGCGATGCAGGTGGCCGACGGCCTGCAATCCACCGCGCTGGGCGCCTTGCGTGGCCTGCAGGACTACCGCTGGCCGGTGGGTGTGACCTTGGTCAGCTACTGGTTGCTGGCGCTGCCGATGAGCTACTGGCTGGCCTTCCATTCCGCGCTGGGCCCGGTGGGTGTGTGGGTGGGCTTCGCCTGTGGCCTGGCCGTGTCGGCGGTGCTGCTGCCGTGGCGTTTCTATCGCCTGCAGGCCAGGCCGCTCACCGCGGCGCTGGTTCAGCCCTGATAGAACACCGCCAGCCACACCGTGGCCACGCCGGGCTCGGTCCACTCCACGCGGTGGCGGCAGCGGGGCGGGATGTCCAGGTGGTCGCCTGCGCGCAGCACGCGGGTGTGCGCCTCGTGCTCCAGGCGCAGCCCGGCGCTGCCGCTGAGCACCAGCACCCATTCGCCTTCGGCCTGGTCGTACCAGAACCCCTCAGGGCTGGCCTGGCCGCTGGAGACGATGCGTTCGATGCGCAGGCCCGGGCGGCGCAGCAGCTCGGTGAACTGCTCATCGGCCTCGGGGGCCAGCGGCGGCAGGGCGGTAAACAGGTTGTCTGGCATGGGACGGCTCGCGAGAGGTTGATTGCAGAGGGGCAATTGTAGGAAGGTTTTGGCTTTTGCCCCACGGAAAACCACGATGGACAAGCTGCTGGCGATCAAGGTGTTCATGGCCACCGCCGAGACCGGGGGCTTTTCCGCCACCGCGCGCCGACTGGGGGTGGCGACGTCTTCGGTGACCCGCCAGGTCGATGCCCTCGAACAGGCGCTCGGGGCCAGCCTGCTCAACCGCTCCACCCGTCAGGTCAGCCTGACCGAGGCCGGCGCCAGCTACTACCAGCGCGCCCGCGAGATCCTCGAGGCGTTGGCCGAAGCCGACGCCAGCGTCGCCGACCGTGGCGAGGAGCCGGTGGGGGTGCTGCGCCTGTGTCTGCCGGTGGAGTTCGGCCGGCGGGTGATTGCTCCGCACCTGGGGACGTTTCTCGCCCGTCACCCGGCCCTGGAGCTGGACATCGACCTCAGCGACCGCTTCGACGACCTGCTCGACGGGCGCTACGACCTGACCATTCGCCTGGGCGAACCGGCGCCCGGCGATGAACTGGTGTGCCGGCCGCTGGGCCGCTTCGAGCGTTGGCTGGTGGCAAGCCCCGCGTACCTGCGCCAGCACCCGCCGCTCGGTGAACCGCGACAACTGGCCGATCACGCCTGCCTGCGTTTTCGTTACGGCCAGTCGGCGCGGCCCTGGCGCCTGACCCAGGGCGAGCAATGCCTGGAACTGGACACCAGCGGCCCGCTGCGCAGCGCCAATGCCGACCTGCTGCGCGAGGCCGCGATCGCTGGCAGCGGGGTGGCGCTGCTGGCCGACTGGCTGGTGCGTGAGGATGTCGAGGCCGGACGCCTGCAACGGCTGTTCGCCGACTGGACGGTGAGTCCGGGCAATGCCAGCGCCAGCATCAACGCCTTGTACTTGCCCAATCACCGTGGTTCGCGACGGGTGATGGCGTTCGTTGCCTTCTGTGAGGGGCTGCTGGCGGACTGAGGCGTTGCGTGCCGCGCAAAGGCCTGTTGCGCGGGCGATGGATTCTCGCCGGGGCGAATGTCCGTCACCCTTCGCGCACATCCTTTCGCAAGCCGAGGTACCCTCGAATGAATCCCTCCCTCGCCGTTGCCCAGCCAGCGGTCCCATGCCTGAGCCGGGCGCTGGTGACGTTGCTGGCCTTCTGCTGCGGCGCCATCGTCGCCAACATCTACTACGCCCAACCCATCGTCGGCCTGATCGCCCCGGATGTTGGCCTGTCCACCGAGCGGGCCGGCCTGATCGTGTCCCTGACCCAGATCGGCTACGCCCTGGGCCTGTTGTTCCTGGTGCCGCTGGCCGACCTGCTGGAGAACCGCCGGCTGATGGTCGCCACGGCGGTGCTGGCCGCCGGTAGCCTGTTGCTGGCCGGCACCAGCGGCCATGGGCAGGGCGAGGTGTTCCTGCTGTACGCACTGCTGATCGGCTTCAGTTCGGTGGCGGTGCAGATGCTGATACCGCTGGCGGCGCATCTGGCGCCGGAGCGCGAGCGTGGCAGGGTGGTCGGCAACATCATGGGTGGGTTGCTGCTGGGGATCCTCCTGGCGCGTCCACTGGCAAGCCTGGTGGCGGATCATTTCGGCTGGCGTGCTGTGTTCGTCGGTGCCGCCGGGTTGATGCTGGCGATCATCCTGCTGCTGGCGTCGACCCTGCCGCGCCGAGTCCCCGAGCACAAGGCCAGCTATGCCGGGTTGATGGCCTCATTGCTGGTGCTGTTGCGCCGTTATCCGGTGTTGCGCCAGCGGGCGTTGTACCAGGCGCTGATGTTCGCGGCGTTCAGCCTGTACTGGACGGCGGTGCCGCTGGCGCTGGCCGCTGAACATGACCTGTCGCAGAGCCAGATCGCGCTGTTCGCTCTGGTCGGGGCGGTGGGCGCGGTGGCGGCGCCGTTGGCCGGGCGGCTGGCCGATGCCGGACATGGACGGCGCGCTTCGTTGCTGGCGATGAGCCTGGCGCCGCTGGCAATGCTCGGCGGCCTGAGTAGCACGGGCATGAGCGTGATCGGCCTGGGGCTGACCGGGGTGCTGCTGGATTTTGCCGTGCAGATGAACCTGGTCATCGGCCAGCGCGAGGTGTACGCGCTGGATCCGGCCAGCCGTGGCCGCTTGAATGCCCTGTACATGACCAGCATCTTCCTCGGCGGCGCCGTGGGCTCGGCGCTGGCCAGCGGGGTGTATGCGCAGTTCGGCTGGCAGGGGGTGGCGCTGTTGGGGGCGGGATTGCCGGCGGTGGCGCTGGTGGTGTTCCTGATCGTTTCCCGGCGCTGATCCGGGGGGTTTATCGTCCCAGCGGCAGGGCCACGCCGATCAGCGCAAACAGGCCGCCACAAGCGCGGTTGAACCCCCGGCCACCCTTGGCAAGCCATGGCCGGATGCGAAATGCCAGGCGCGCCAGCAGGTACTCCACCAGGCACTCGACACTGGCGAAGGTCGCCGTCATCACTACGAACTGCAGCAGCAGGCCGCGCTGCGGGTCGATGAATTGCGGCAGGAACGCGCCATAGAACAACAGCACCTTGGGGTTGGCCAGCGCCGACAGGCAGCCCTGGCGGAACAGCCCGGCATTGCCCAGCGCGGTACTGCTGCGGGGCAACTCGAGGTGCAGCGCCGGGGTGCGCCACAGCTGGATCCCCAGCCAGACCAGATAGGCCCCGCCCACCCACTTGAGCACCGTCAGCACCGAGGCCGAGGCCTGCAGCAGGGCGCTCAGGCCGAACATGGTCAGGGCGATCAGGGCGCTGAAACCGAACACCCCGCCGCAGATGGTGAACAGCGTGCGCCGGGCGCCGTACAGCGCGCCATGGGTCAGGGCCAACAGGCTGTTGGGGCCTGGGGTCAGTGACAAGCCGATGCTGGCGAGCAGGTAGATGAGCCAGGTGTCGAGTGCCATGGGTGTGCCTTGTCGGTAGTGAGGGCGCCAGTGTAGGACAGGGTTGCGCGAATCCAGGGTAGTATTCGGACAACTGATGGTCACATTCGGACATTGCCATGGCACCCGACCTGCGCCTGCTGATCCTGCCGCTGCCGGAATTCGCCTTGCTGCCCTTCGGCGCCTTCCTCGACAAGCTGCGCTTTTCCGCCGACGACGAGGACTACAGCCGCCAGCGCTACTGCCGCTGGACCGTGATCGGCCTCGACCTGGCGCCTGTGCCTTGCAGTAGCGGGGCCATGGTGCAGGTGGAGGCGACGCCTGCGCAGGTCGATTGGAGCGCCTACGACCATCTGGTGCTGTTCGGCGGGCGCAATGCCAGCGCCACGGCAGCCTTGGCGCCGCGCTACCGGGCCTTGCTGAAACAGGCGGCCAAGGCGGGGGTGAAGCTGGTCTGCGTCGACAACGCGGCCTTCCTGCTGGCGGCCTGTGGCCTGTTGGACGGTCATCAGGTGGTGGTGCACTGGCGTCATGAGGCGGAGTTTCGCGTGGCGTTTCCCCGTGTGCGACTGCTGACCGGGCAGTTGTATTGCTTCGACGGCAGCCGTATCACCTGCGCTGGCGGCACGGCGGCCATCGACCTGGCGGTGGAGCTGATCGCCCGCGCCAGCGGCCGTGCCCGGGCGCTCAAGGGCCTGGCCGACATGCTGGTGGATGAAAGCCGCGACAGTCGCCATGCCTTGCGCTCGCTGGAGGCCGGCGCCGGGGAGCGGCGCCAGGTGCAACGGGCCACGGCGCTGATGCGCCATCACCTGGCGGCGCGGCTGCCGGTGGAGGCGCTGGCGGCGGAGCTGGGGATCAGCCGGCGCCAGCTCGACCGCCAGTTCCAGGCCTGCCATGGCATGAGCGCCAAGGCCTGGTGGCAGGAGCTGCGCCTGCAGCAGGCGCGCTGGCGGTTGCTCAACTCCAGCCACAGCCTGGCGCAGATCGCCGATGAAGTGGGCATGGGCGATGCCAGTTACCTGGGCAGGTGGGTGCGGCGGCGCTTCGGTTGTACGGCACTGGTGTTGCGCAAGTCCGAACTGGACTCATCGCGGGGCAAGCCCGCTCCCACGGTCTGACCCGCAGATCACAGTGGTGTGGGAGTGGGCTTCGGGATGTGGGTTTACTGTGGCGTACCGAACAATCCCGTCCAGTAGATCCCAGCGTCGCTCTTCGGGTCCACCGCATATGCCGCCCCCAGTTCGCTGAAGTCCGCGTTCATCAGCGTGGCGCAGTGCCCGGGGCTGGCCAGCCAGCCGTCGACCACCTTGCGCGCGGTATCGCGCCCAGCAGCGATGTTCTCGCCGATCTGCCGGTACAGGTAGCCGGCCAGTTCCGCGCGGTCGCCCGGGGTGCGGCCGTCGCGGTCGATATGGTCGAAGAAGTTCTGGTTGGCCATGGCCCGGGTGTGGTTGGCGGCCACGCCGGCCAGGGTTGCGTTCCAGGCAAGCGCGGGGGCGGCGGGGTAGGGCTGGCCGCCGCACTGGCGCGGCAGGTTGCGTGCGGCGTTGATCTCCTGCAACAGCTTCTGCCCTTCGGCCTGCCAGTCGCCCAGGCGCCCGCTGAGCAGCGGGCGGGCCAGGACGATGCGCCAGTCGCGGCCCTCCTGGCTGACCCCGATATCGACGAACTGCGGGTCGAGTACCACCTGGCAGAAGCTCTCCTCGATGGCTTTCATCGCCGCCTTGGCATCCCGTGGGCCGGATAGACTGATGGCTTGCACGTTGACCATCGGGTATGCCGCGCGGGTCATGGCTTGCTGCAGGTCGCGGGTGCCCTCCGGCGAAAGGGCCAGGCGCGTGTCGCTGTTGAGCGGCGGCAGCTCCAGCGAGGCCTCGCCGCCACAGCGCTGGGCCTGGCTGCGGTAGACGTTGATCGTATCGATCAGTTGCGCCTCTTCGCCGGCATACGCCGGTGTGCCGGTCGCGGCAAGCAGGCCCAGCGTCAGGCCGAGGCAGGCAACGGATGGGACGCGCATGTGGATCTCCCTGTAACTGGCAGCGTCTGGATCTGCGCTGCCCATCCTACACAAGCGCAAGGCATTTGGCCCGGCCCTGTGCGGTGTGAAAAACCAAGCCTGGGTAAACCATTGCAGGCGGCAAAAGAGGGGATAGACCGCTGGTTGGCAATAAAGTGCGGTTCATTGGTAATAATTCGCACTATCGGCTAGAAACACTACTCAGTCACCTCGGACGTTCCAGGCGGGCCTTGGCCATCGCCCGGGAGCGGTCCGTGGCACGTGCCTGTCCGTATCAGTCGACCCTCCTTGCACTGTGCTGTTCCGTTGTCGTCAAGGCGTATGGTACAGACGGCGCCATCACGCTGGATGCCACCGCCTCAACGGGCCAACGTGGAGAACCTGAGGGACAAGAACGAATGTGCGTCCGCCAGGGGCGGGTGCCTGATCCGCAATTGGTCAGAGGGATGCCTGTGGATTATTGCGGAGCAAGCGGCAGCGGCGCGCTAGCGGCGCCAATCCGGCCTGCGGCGCGCCCTACCAGAGGGCCACTGCCGCCGCGCCAATCACCCGGCCAAACACCGCCAGCGCCGTGTCCACGTCCTCTTCGCGGGTGTAGCGCCCGACGCTCAGGCGCACGCTGTTGCGCGCCTGGCGCTCGTCGAGGCCGAGGGCCAGCAGCACGTGGGACGCCGCATTGCTCGCCGAGTTGCACGCCGAAGTGCTCGACAGCGCCAGCTCGCCCGCCAGGGCCAGGCTGTTGAAACCCTTGGCATCGATGCACAGGTTGAGGGTATGGGGAATGCGATGCTCCGCGCAGCCGTTGAGCGTGACCCCGGGCATTGCCAGCAGGCCGTCGCGCAAGCGCCGGGCGAGTTGCTCCAGGCGCTGGTACTCCGCCGCGCCGGGCTGGCCGGCCAGGGCGAAGGCACTGCCCATGCCGACGATCTGGTGGGTGGCCAGGGTGCCAGAGCGCAAGCCGCGCTCATGGCCGCCGCCGTGCATCTGCGCACGCATCGCCGGGCGGGCGCGAGGGCCGACGTAGAGGGCACCGATGCCCTTGGGGCCGTAGACCTTGTGCGCCGAGAACGACATCAGGTCGACCGCGTGCTGCGCCAGGTCGATCCGAACCTTGCCCACTGCCTGCGCCGCGTCCACGTGCAGAAGCGCACCGTGCTCGCGGACGGTTGCACCGATGGCGGCAAAGTCGGTCACCGTGCCCAGTTCGTTGTTCACCGCCATCAGCGACACCAGGCGTGTGTCCGGACGCAGCGCGGCCTGGACCGCTTCGGGCTGGATCAACCCTCGAGCATCCGGGGCCAGGCGGGTCACTGCCCAGCCCAGGCGCTCCAGCTCGGCGGCGGTGTCGAGGATGGCCTTGTGCTCGATCTGGCTGGTGATCACATGCCCCGGCTGCGCGCAGCCCTGGGCGATGCCCTTGAGCGCGAGGTTGTTGGATTCGGTTGCGCCGGAGGTCCAGACCAGCTCGTCGGGCTGCGCGCCAACCTGCTCGGCCACCTGCTGGCGGGCATGCTCGACGGCTTCGCGGGCCGCCTGGCCGTGGAAATGGCCGCTTGAGGCGGGGTTACCGAAGTTCGCCTCACGGCCCAGGCAGGTGAGCATGGCGGCGATGACCTGGTCATCGACCGGTGTGGTGGCGGCGTAATCGAAGTAGAGCGGGGTGCGGGGCATGATCGTGGGCGGGTCCGTGGGTGGACGCCGCCTGTCGGCATCCATGGACTCATGCTAGGGAAATGGTGATATGAATGTTTTCCAATTTTGCCAACTTGCGGGGATTTCGGGAAAAACTTCTACTAGATTTTTGCTTGGAGGTAGAAAATTTTTTGTGTATCAAAGCCACTGCCATGGCGCCTGCTTGGTGACCATCACCAGCACGATCAGGAACATCCCGGTGAACCCCGCCACCCCCATCCACAGCCACGGACGGTACATCTGCTGGTAGTCCTCGCCCAGCGCCGTGCCGTTGCCGGCTGCCTGGGCGGCGAGGCGCTGCATGCGCGCCTGCAACAGCAGCACTGGCAGCCACAAGGCGCCGACCGCAAAGAAGATCAGCAGCGCGGCGCGCAGCCAGTCGGCGGACCAGGGCATGCCGGTCATGCTGACCATGGCGTAGCCGGTCAGCAGCTGCAGCACGCCCGCCGGGGTGGTAATCCAGGCGTCGAAGCGCACCACCATCCGCGCCACCGCGGCGATCACCCGCGGGTCGCCGCTGCGGTTGGCGGCGATCAGGTACAGGTACGAGCCCATGCCGAAGCCGAAGAGAAACACTGCGGCGATGATGTGCAGGTACTTGAGCAGCAGGTAGCTCATCTCAGCCTCGTCCGTGCTGGAAACTGACGCTGTAGCGCACCTTGTCCGGCTCACCGATGGCCGCCAGGTACCGTTCGACGCTGATCTCGCCGACGCAGGGGCGGGCGCCCGGTTCAGGCTGGTAGCCTTCGACGACCCTGGCCATCAGCGCCACTGCCGCGCAGCTGGGGATCTCCGGGCCCTTGTCGTCGCTGGCGCTGACCTGGGCCTGCAGGCGCAGTGGCTGGCCTTGCAGGTCCAGGCCGCGAACGTCGAGGTACATCGCGCTCTTGCCATCGCCCCAGCGTTCGAAACGGCTGCCCAGCCGATGCAGGCGTCGCGCCCAGGGTAGCGGGTCGCGCACCAGGCCGTACTTGACCAGCAACGCCAGCGCGGCATTGGCCAGGCCGCCGAGCATCAGCCCGGAGCCGGCCTTGAACGCCAGGTCACGGGCGCCGTAGCGTGTGGCGAAGATGTCCATGTCCGGCACGTCGACGTCGTTCAGCAGGCGCCAGCCGAGCCCGGGCAGATGGCGCAGCTGCAGGCCGAGCCAGCCGTCCACGTTGCACGGGCGGCCGTCGCGCCACTGGCGGATCGGCCTGCCGGCATAGGCCAGCACGCCTTCGATGGTAGACAGGCCGGGCATCTTCGCCGAGGAAGAAATGCCGTGCTCGATGCGGTCGATACGGCTGAAGTGATGGCGCTGCTCGTCGAGAATCGCGGACGACAGGCTCGGCACCGAACTGCAGCCACTGAGCAGGGTGACCTGGGCTTGGCGGGCACGATCGTTCAGTTGGGCGATGCCATTGACGAACAGCCGGCAGTCGGACAGGTCGCAGTAGTGCGCACCGGCCTCGATGCAGGCCTCGGCCACGCGGTAGGGCTGGCCCTGGAACGGGCCGCCGGTGTGGATCACCCAGTCGATGCGCAGCGCGCGCAGGGCATCGGCAAAGCCGGGGGCCATCGCATCGCCGCACCAGCTTTCGCTGCCGTTCAACTGTGCAGCCAGTTGCGAGAGGCTGTCGGCATTGCGGCCGGCGATCACCAGTTGCACGGCGGGCATCTGGTTCAGGTGGCGGCAGATGATACGGCCGAAGTTGCCGTAGGCGCCGATCACCAGGATTCGGGGAGACATGCTGGGGTCCTTGTGCATGTGTCGGGGGAACTCGGGGCCGCCCTGCGGCCCATCGCCGGCAAGGCAGCCCCGGAGGGGTCAGGCGTCGTAGCCGAGGTTCGGCGCCAGCCAGCGCTCGGTCACGGCAATGTCCTGGCCCTTGCGCGCGCTGTACTGTTCGATCTGGTCCTTGTCGACCTTGCCCACGGCGAAGTACTGCGCCTGCGGGTGGGCGAAGTACCAGCCGCTGACTGCCGCCGCCGGGAACATGGCGAAGTGCTCGGTGAGGAACACGCCGCTGGGGCCGGTCTCGCCAATCGCGCTGCCGTCGAGCAGGCGGAACAGGGTTTCCTTCTCGGTGTGGTCCGGGCACGCCGGGTAGCCAGGCGCCGGGCGGATACCACTGTACTGCTCCTTGATCAGCGCCTCGTTGTCCAGGTGTTCGTCCTTGGCATAGCCCCAGTGCTCCTTGCGCACCTGCTCGTGCAGCCACTCGGCGCAGGCCTCGGCCAGGCGGTCGGCCAGGGCCTTGACCATGATCGAGCTGTAGTCGTCGCCCTTGTCCTGGTAGGCCTTGGCCACTTCCTCGGCGCCGATGCCGGCGGTGGTGATGAAGCCGCCGACATAGTCGGTCACGCCGCTGGCCTTGGGCGCGACGAAGTCGGCCAGCGACCAGTTCGGCTTGCCGTCGGGCTTGATGGTCTGCTGGCGCAGGTGGTGCAGGGTGGCCAGGGTCTCGCCGGCGTCGCCGTACACCTCGATATCGTCATCGGCCACCTGGTTGGCCGGCCAGAAGCCGAACACCGCGCGGGCGCTGATCAGTTGCTCGTCGATCAGCTTGTCGAGCATCTCGCGGGCGTCCTTGTACAGCGCCGTGGCGGCCTCGCCGACCACTTCGTCGGTGAGGATGCGCGGGAACTTGCCGGCCAGGTCCCAGGAGATGAAGAACGGCGTCCAGTCGATGTACTCGGCCAGGGTGCGCAGGTCGATGTTCTCCAGCACCTTGACGCCTGTGAAGCTGGGCACCGCGGCCTGGTAGGTGGCCCAATCGTACTGCGGTTTGGCGGCGATGGCCTGGGCGTAGCTCAGGCGCTCGGTGCGGGCGCTGCGGTTGGCGGTGCGCTCGCGCACCTCGACGTATTCCTGGCGGGTCTTCTCGACGAAACCGCTCTTGAGTTCCTTGGACAGCAGTTGCGTGGCCACGCCCACCGCGCGCGAGGCGTCGGTGACGTAGATCACCGCATCGTTGGAGTACTTGGGTTCGATCTTCACCGCCGTGTGCGCCTTGGAGGTGGTCGCGCCGCCGATCATCAGCGGCAGGTGGAAGTCCTGGCGCTGCATTTCGCGGGCAACATGGACCATCTCGTCCAACGACGGGGTGATCAGCCCGGACAGGCCGATGATGTCGCACTTCTGCTCGCGGGCGGTCTGCAGGATCTTCTCGGCCGGGACCATCACGCCCATGTCGACGATGTCATAGCCGTTGCAACCGAGCACCACGCCGACGATGTTCTTGCCGATGTCGTGCACGTCGCCTTTGACCGTGGCCATGAGGATCTTGCCCTTGGCTTCGGGTTTGTCGCCTTTCTCGGCTTCGATGAACGGGATCAGGTGGGCCACGGCCTGTTTCATCACGCGGGCGGACTTCACCACCTGGGGCAGGAACATCTTGCCGGCGCCGAACAGGTCGCCGACCACGTTCATGCCGCTCATCAGCGGGCCTTCGATGACCTCGATGGGGCGCGCCGATTGCTGGCGGCACTCTTCGGTATCTTCGACGATATAGGCGGTGATGCCCTTGACCAGCGCATGCTCCAGGCGCTTGTCGACCGGCATAGAGCGCCATTCTTCGTTCTCGACTTCCTTGGTGGCGCCGCCGCCCTTGTAGTCATCGGCGATGGCCAGCAGGGCGTCGGTGCCATGCGCGGTGCGGTTGAGCACCACGTCCTCGACCTTTTCGCGCAGGGCGGCGGGGATCTCGTCGTAGATCTCCAGCTGGCCGGCGTTGACGATACCCATGGTCAGGCCGTTCTTGATCGCGTGGTAGAGGAACACCGAGTGGATGGCCTCGCGCACCGGGTTGTTGCCGCGGAACGAGAACGACACGTTGGACACGCCGCCCGAAGTCAGGGCATAGGGCAGGTGGTCGCGGATGTAGGCGCAGGCCTCGATGAAGTCGACGGCGTAGTTGTTGTGCTCCTCGATGCCGGTGGCGACGGCGAAGATGTTCGGGTCGAAGATGATGTCTTCCGGCGGGAAGCCGACTTCGTTGACCAGGATGTCGTAGCTGCGCTGGCAGATCTCGCGCTTGCGCGCGGCGGTGTCGGCCTGGCCGACCTCGTCGAAGGCCATCACCACCACGGCGGCGCCGTAGCGCTTGCACAGGCGGGCGTGGTGCTTGAACTGCTCGACGCCTTCCTTCATCGAAATCGAGTTGACGATACCCTTGCCCTGGATGCACTTCAGGCCCGCCTCGATCACCTCCCACTTGGAGGAGTCGATCATGATCGGCACCCGGGAGATATCCGGCTCGCCGGCGATCAGGTTGAGGAAGCGGACCATGGCGGCCTGGGAGTCGAGCATCCCTTCGTCCATGTTGATGTCGATCACCTGGGCGCCGGCTTCGACCTGCTGCAGGGCGACTTCCAGCGCCTCGGTGTAGTTTTCCTCGCGGATCAGCCGGGCGAACTTGGCGGAGCCGGTGATGTTGGTGCGCTCGCCGACGTTGACGAACAGCGACTGGCGATCGATGGTGAACGGCTCAAGGCCCGACAGGCGGCAGGCCTTGGGGATGTCCGGGATCGTCCGTGGCTTGTACTTGGCTACGGCCTCGGCGATGGCCTGGATGTGCGGCGGGGTGGTGCCGCAGCAGCCGCCGATAATGTTGAGGAAACCGCTGGCGGCAAACTCCTCGACAACCGCAGCCATCTCGGCCGGGGTCTCGTCGTATTCGCCGAAGGCGTTGGGCAGGCCGGCGTTGGGGTGGGCGGACACGTGGGTGTCGGCCTTGGTCGAGAGTTCTTCCAGGTACGGACGCAGGTCCTTGGCACCGAGGGCGCAGTTCAGGCCCACGGAAATCGGGTTGGCGTGGCGAACCGAGTTCCAGAACGCTTCGGTGGTCTGGCCCGACAGGGTGCGCCCGGAGGCGTCGGTGATGGTGCCGGAGATCATGATCGGCAGTTCCACCTGGTCTTCCTCGAACACTTGCTGCACGGCGAAGATCGCCGCCTTGGCGTTGAGGGTGTCGAAGATGGTCTCGATCAGGATCAGGTCGGCGCCGCCCTCGA
The DNA here is from genome assembly GCF_026343815.1 of Pseudomonas sp. BJa3. Taxonomy (NCBI): domain Bacteria; kingdom Pseudomonadati; phylum Pseudomonadota; class Gammaproteobacteria; order Pseudomonadales; family Pseudomonadaceae; genus Pseudomonas; species Pseudomonas sp. BJa3. Next base: position 221,499 of record NZ_JAOXMC010000002.1, read on the forward strand.
TCAGGCCGCGGGTGGCCTCGGTGTAGTTCTCCACCAACTCGTCGAAGGTGACGTTGCGGTAGCCGGGGTCGTTGACGTCCGGGGAGATCGAACAGGTGCGGCTGGTAGGGCCGAGCACGCCGGCGACGAAGCGTGGCTTGTCCGGGGTTTCCAGGGTCTTGGCGTCGGCCACCTGGCGGGCGATACGCGCGCCCTCGACGTTGAGCTCGTAAACCAGCGCTTCCATGCCGTAGTCGGCCTGGGATATCTGCGTGGCGTTGAACGTGTTGGTCTCGAGGATATCGGCGCCGGCGTCCAGGTAGGCTTTCTCGATCGCGGCGATCACATCGGGGCGGCTGAGCAGCAAAAGATCGTTGTTGCCTTTGACATCGCTTGGCCAATCGGCAAAGCGCGTGCCACGATAGTCGTGTTCCTCGAGGCGGTAACTCTGGATCATAGTACCCATGCCGCCGTCGAGGATCAGGATGCGCTCTTTGAGTGCGTTCTGGAGTGCTTGTAAACGAGCGCTGCGGTCGGACATAGGACTACCTGGTCGGGCAAATAACAGAAGGTGCCGAATAATAACAAAGCTGCACGGATTTTAGGCGCATCGCCCATTCGCATGAATTTCCCTCATGTTAGTGCGACCCTCCAACACCTCAGGACCCGCCAGGCACATCGTGATGGCTTTCAAGAACCAGGACATTCGGCACATGCTGCATCGCATACTTGCCAGCGCCTTCGCCTTGCTCATCAGTGGCGCGGCGTTCGGGCAGGCCCCCCAATCGAGCCCGACGATCTCATACACCCGGGATATCCAACCGATCTTCACCGAGAAGTGCGTGGCCTGCCACGCCTGTAACGACGCTGCCTGCCAGCTCAACCTGGGCAGCGCCGAGGGCGCCGAGCGCGGAGCCTCGAAGGTGCCGGTCTACCAGGGCGAGCGCAGCCAGGCGGTGCCCACCACGCGGCTGTTCTACGACGCCCGCGACGAAGCGGGCTGGCGCAAGCAGGGCTTCTATTCGGTGCTGGACAAGCAGGGCAGCCAGGCGGCGCTGATGGCGCGCATGCTCGAACTGGGTCACAAGACCCCGCTCACGCCCAACGCCAAACTGCCCGAAGAGATCGTGCTGGGGCTCAACCGCAACAACATGTGCCCGTTGCCCCACGAATTCGACGCCTATGCCGGCGCCCATCCCAAGGAGGGCATGCCGCTGGCGGTCACCGGGCTGACCGACCAGCAGTACCAGACCCTGCAGCGCTGGCTGGCTGCTGGCGCACCGGTGGAAAAGACCCCGATCCAGCCCAGCGCGGCAGAGGCGAAGCAGATCGCCGACTGGGAAGAACTGCTCAATCGCCCCGGCTCCACCGAGGCGCTGGTAGGCCGTTGGCTGTACGAGCACCTGTTCCTGGCGCACATCTATTTCGTCGGTGGCGAGCAGGGTCACTTCTTCCAGTGGGTGCGCTCGCGCACCCCGAGCGGCCAGCCGGTGGACCTGATCGCCACCCGCCGCCCCAACGACCCGCCGGGCACCGACTTCTACTATCGGTTGATCCCGGTGCAGGGCGTGATCGTGCACAAGACCCACATCACCTACCCGATGGGGCCGCAGAAGCTCAAGCGGGTCAAGCAGCTGTTCTACAGCGGCGACTGGCACGCCAGCGCACTGCCGGGCTATGGGCCGCGGCACCGGTCCAACCCGTTCGAGACCTTCGAGGCGATCCCGGCGGTGGCCCGCTACCAGTTCATGCTGGACAACGCCGAGTACTTCGTCCGTACCTTCATCCGTGGCCCGGTGTGCCGCGGGCAGATCGCCACCGACGTGATCCGCGACAACTTCTGGGCGCTGTTCCAGGAGCCGGCCCACGACCTGTACATCACCGACGCCCAGTACCGGGGCGAGGCCACGCCGCTGCTGGCCATGCCGGGGCAGATCGACGACGTGGGCAGCGTGCTGAGCCTGTGGCACGCCTACCGTGACAAGCGCAACGAGTACGAAGCCCTGCGCCGTGAGGCCTATGCCGAACAGCCGGCGCCCAGCTGGTCGACGCTGTGGGCGGGCAACGACAACGCACTTTTGAGCATCTTCCGCCACTTCGACAGCGCCTCGGTGACCAAGGGCCTGATCGGTGACGTGCCGCTGACCATGTGGCTGTTCGATTATCCGCTGTTCGAGCGCACCTACTACCAGCTGGCGGTGAACTTCGACGTGTTTGGCAATGTTTCGCACCAGTTGCAGACGCGGCTGTACTTCGACCTGATCCGCAACGGCGCCGAGATCAACTTCCTGCGCCTGATGCCGGCCGGCAAGCGCGGCGAGATCCTCGGCGACTGGTACCAGAACAGCGGCAAGGTGAAGATGTGGATGGACTACGAGGACATCGACACCAGCACTCCGAGCGCGCTGAAACTGGACAAGCACGACCCCAAGCGCGACTTCGGCCTCAAGCTGCTGCAACGCACCGGCAGCCTGAACGCCGCGCCGGACCCGATCAACCGCTGCCAGGGCGCCTATTGCTCGCGGCCCGGGCTGTCTGCGGAGTTTCGTGACGCCGAGCAATCGCTGAGCCGCCTGGTGTCGCGCCCGGCGGCGGGGCTCAAGGTGATCGGCCAACTGCCCGAGGCGAGCATGCTGCGCATCGAAGGGCAGGGCGGCCAGCGCCAGGTCTACAGCCTGCTGCGCAACCGCGCGCACAGCAACGTGGCGTTCCTGCTTGGCGAGGCCTATCGCTACCAGCCGGGGCTCGACACCTTGACCTTGTATCCGGGCGTGCTCAGCAGCTACCCCAACTTCATCTTCAACATCCCGACGGCCGATGTGCCGGAGTTCGTCGAGGACATGGAGGCGGCGCGTGACGACACCGACAAGTTCGAGCGCATCGTCATGCGCTGGGGTGTGCGCCGCAGCCATCCTGAGTTCTGGCGCTACTTCCATGACCTGAACAGCTACATCAAGGAGACCCAGCCGGTGGAGGCCGGGGTGCTGGACATGAACCGCTACGAGAACCTCTGATCGGTTGGCCGGGACTTTCCCGGCATCCTGTGGTCGGAATCGGTAGGTAGGCCCTGGGCTGCGCTGCAGCCCATCGCCGGCAAGCCGGCTCCCACAGAAGTGCGCGAACCCTGTGGGAGCCGGCTCGCCGGGCCTCAATGCACCGCCGATCACAGGGTATTTCATGCTGTATTCGCTTCAGGCTCTACGGGCATTCGCCGCCTGGCTGGTGGTCTGCCACCACTTCCGGCAGATCTTCTTTGACTTCCACGCCACCGGCCCCATCGGCCAACTGCTCGCTGATCGCGGCGCGGTGGGGGTGGACATCTTCTTTGTCATCAGTGGCCTGGTGATCTACCTGTCGACCCGCGACAAGGCCATCGCCCCAGGACAGTTCCTGCTCAACCGTGCCTTGCGCATCGTGCCCGCGTATTGGTTCTACACCCTGCTGATGGCCGTGCTGATGTTGGCGGCCAGCCGCTGGATGCCGCACCAGGTGTTCGAATGGCAGCACCTGCTGCTGTCGCTGTTGTTCATCCCGGCGGAAAACCCCGGTGGCTATGGGCTGTATCCAACGCTCAACGTCGGCTGGACGCTGAACTTCGAGATGTTCTTCTACCTGCTGTTCGGCCTGGCCTTCCTGGTGCGCCAGCGTCATCACCTGTTGCTGGTGACGGCAGCATTGCTGCTGGCGAGCGAAGTGCTGGGGCGCCTGGGTGTGCTGAGCCGCTTCTACAACAACGATATCGTCTACGAGTTCCTGTTGGGCATCGGCCTGGGTGTGCTGTATCGACGCGGGTTGATCCGCGAAGGGCTGTGGTTGCCGTTGGGATTGCTCGGTCTGGCGGGGTTGGCGCTCTATCACCTCGACGCTTCGCAGCGCCTGCTGCACTGGGGCCTGCCGAGCGCCCTGGTGGTGCTGGCGTTCATCGCCCTGGAGCGCTACTTCAAGGGCAATCAGGTTCTCAAGGCCCTGGGGGACTGTTCCTACTCGGTGTATCTGGTGCATGTGCTGGTGCTGTACGCCGGTCTATTCATCAGTGAGGGGCTGCGCCTGAACCCTTACCTGGTATTTGCCCTGTGCGTGCCGTCAATCGGACTAATGTCGTGGCTCAGCTACCAATGGCTGGAGCGCGGCCTGTACTGGCGGCTCAAGGCCGTGTTCACGGCGCGAACGGCGCAGGAACCGGCGCTGGCGCTTTCCCGAGTCAAATACTAGGACTTTGTTCGCACGCCGGGTTGGCGTACACTGCCGGCAAGTCTGTGAGGAACTTCCATGAGCGCTATAACCATTACCGACGCCGCCCATGATTACCTGGCCGATCTGCTCTCCAAGCAGAACACGCCTGGCATCGGCATCCGTATTTTCATTACCCAGCCGGGCACAACCTACGCCGAGACCTGCATTGCGTACTGCAAGCCGGGCGAAGAGAAGCCCGACGACCAGCCGGTGGGCCTGAAGAGCTTCACCGCCTACCTCGATGCGGTCAGCGTGCCGTTCCTGGAGGACGCGCTGGTCGACTACGCCACCGACCGCATGGGTGGCCAGCTGACCATCAAGGCGCCGAACGCCAAGGTGCCGATGGTCAACGAAGACAGCCCGATCAACGAGCGGATCAACTATTACCTGCAGACCGAGATCAACCCGGGCCTGGCCAGCCACGGCGGCGCCGTGAGCCTGGTGGACGTGGTCGACGACGGCATCGCCGTGCTGCAGTTCGGCGGTGGTTGCCAGGGCTGCGGCCAGGCCGACGTGACCCTCAAGGAAGGCATCGAGCGCACCTTGCTCGAGCGTATTCCCGAGCTCAAGGGCGTGCGTGACGTGACCGACCACAGCCAGAAGGAAAACGCGTACTACTGATCGCAGTGGTGACGCCATCGCGGGGCAAGCCCGCTTCCACAGGTTGTGGGAGCGGGCTTGCCCCGCGATGCTTTTCAGGCTTTGTGCATTGATCCCTAGCAACAAAGTGTTACGGATTCAACCCCTGCGACAACCGGTCGCGCCCCGTAAACAAAGGGCTGCAGCCCGATCAGCCGGATGTCGGGTGGATGGTACGGGGGGGGCGTGACAGAATGCCCCGGTTTTCTGGCCGGCCCATCCCAGGGGTCGGCACCTTCCCTGTAAAGGATGGTTCCATGAATGATCTGTTGACCCGGCGCGCGGTTGTCGCCGGGATGGGCGTACTGGGGCTTGGCCTGCTGGCGGGCTGCAGCCCGGCCCGTGGCCTGGACTTCAAGTACGGCAAGAACATGAGCAACGAGATCCTCGGTCGCAAGTTCAAGCTCAAGGACCCGCAAGGCAACGAGCGTACCTTGTCGAGCTTCTACGGCTCGATGCCGATGATCTTCTTCGGGTTCACTCAGTGCCCGGCCGTCTGCCCGACCGCCATGGCGCGGGTGGCGCAGATCCGCAAGATCCTGCGTGGCCGCGACCGCGACCTGTTCCAGCCGGTGTTCATCACCCTGGACCCGGAACGCGATACCCCCGAGGTGCTCGATGCCTACGTCAAGGCCTTCGACCCGTCGATCGTCGCCCTGACCGGCACCCCCGAGGAAATCGACGCGGTGGCCCGTGAGTTCAAGGTGTTCTACGAGAAGGTCCCGGCCGGCGATACCTACACCATCTCTCACTCGTCCACCAGCTACGTCTACGATACCCGTGGCACCCTGCGCCTGAGCCTGGGCCATTCCCTGAACGCCCAGGAATGCGCCGAAGACCTGGTCACTCTGATGGAGATCTGCTGAATGTCGATGCAACCGATCAAGCGCGGCCTGGCCGCCCTGGCACTGATGAGCCTGGCCCTGCCGGCCCTGGCCCAGACCACCGTGAGCGACGCCTGGGTACGCGCCAGCGTGCCGCACCAGCACGCCACCGGGGCCTTCATGACCCTGACCGCCAGCAGCGACAGCAAGCTGGTCAGCGTCGCCTCGCCCGTGGCCAAGACCGTGCAGGTGCACGAGATGACCATGAACGGCGACGTGATGGGCATGCGTGAAGTGAAGGCGGTCGAGTTGCCGGCTGGCAAGGCGGTGAAGCTGGACCCGAACGGCTTCCACGTGATGCTGATGGGCCTGAACCAGCAGGTGAAGGAGGGTGAGCAGGTACCGCTGACCCTGACCATCGAGGATGCCAAGGGCGCGAAGGAAACCCTACAGGTGCAGGCTCCGGTGCGTGCGCTCAACGCCGAGGCCGGCGCTGGCCACGACCATATGCACATGAACCACTGATGCAGCACCCATCGCGGGCGATGCGGCGCTCCGACGAGCCTGCTCCCCCGCGATGGTTTTCAGCGGTCAGCTGCGAAAACGTGGCAGCGGCCGTTCGATGTTCAGCGAGGTCAGCGTCTTGCGCACCTGGGCGTCTTCGGCCTCGAGTGCCTTGAGGCTGGCGCGGATCTTGCCGGCGGCGGGCACGTCGCCCTGGCGGTCGATCCAGTCGGCGATCTCCTTGCAGGCGCTGCTCAGGCAGGCCTGACGCTGGCTCATCAGCGACAGGAGCGTGGTGATTTCTCGTTCGGACATGGCGGGTTCCTCCGTTCAGCCTTGTGAGTGTAGCAGCGGCTGCAGCCGACGGTGTCAGCCGCGCAGATAGCGCAAATAGCCCAGGCTCAGCGCGCAGATGGCGAGCGCGATCAGCAGCAACCCTGGCGCCAGCATCTGCAGCATGCCGACCAGCAGCAGCCCCGCGCCGATCTGCAGGTAATACAGCAGGCCGAACAAGGCTGCCGCCGTACCCCGGCAATCGGCGTAGGCCACCAGTGCCGAGCCGAGCAGCAAGGGGATGGCCATGGCAAACGCGATCATCACCAAGGCAATTGGCGCGACGATCCACGGTGATTCACCGATTGCCGTCATGCCCAGGGCGCCGACCACGAGCAGCAGCGCGGCACCCTTCATCAGGGTGGCGGCCGCGACTGCGCGCCCCAGCAGCAGGGCATTGAGCCTGGCGCCAGCCAGCGAGCCGAGGGCCAGGCCCACGCCCGAATAGCCCATCCACTGTGCCTGTCCCAGGCGTTCGAAGACGAACGGCGCCAGGCTGTACCAAGCGAACACGGCAATGTTGAACAAGGCCACCAGCGCGCTGGCCAGCAGCACCCGGCGGTCCGCCAGCAGGCGCATCAGCACCTGGCGCAACGGTGTCAGCGCGGGCGCGGCGGCCTGGGTCTCGGGCATCGCCTGCCAGCCCCAGGCCAGCAGTGCCGATGCCAGGATCAATTGCGCGGCCAGCACGCCGCGATAGCCGAACGCCTGGTCCAGCCAGCCGCCACCGAGCATGCCCAGTGCGGGGCTGATGGCCAGGCATGCGCCGATCAGCGAGAACACCCGGGCCAGTTCCGCGCCGTTGTAGCGGTCGCGCAGTGCAGTCTGGGTGACCACCGAACCGACTGCGGCGGCGAAGGCGGCGACCATCCGCGCCGCCAGCAACTGGCTGAAATCGCTGGCCAGCAGTGCCGCCAGTGCTGCCAGGGTATACAGCGCAAGGCCCGCGAGCATGGTCGGCCGCCGGCCCTTGATATCGCACAACCGCCCCCAGAACAGCACGCCGACCGCGAAGGCGACGAAGTACAACGACAGGGTCAACGAGGCGTGCGCAGCGGAAACCGCGAAGCCTTCGGCCAGCGATACCAGAGCCGGGCTGTACAGGGTTTCGGCTATTTGCGGGAACATGAGCATGGCAGTGGCGAAAGCCAGCCAATAACGATTTTGCATGGGCTTGTCCTCTGCAGTTGATCGGAGGCCCATGGTAGGGTTGGCAAGCTATGATCCATTATCGTGATCAAGCCAGGAAATCAATGAAACAGGACAAGCTGCAATGGCATGGCTCGCACCCGATAGCGCCTTTGACCCGGACGCCCACCCAGCACCGGTGATCGGCATCTGCTCGGCCTTGGGCGACCATGATTCCGGCAACCACTGGCATGTCCGAGGCCAGGTGCTGTTCACCCGCCAGGGCTGCGTGCGTATCGACTCGCCGGGGCTGCTGTGCCTGTTGCCGCCGAGCCGCGCGGCGTGGATACCGGGCGGCCTGGCGCATCGTGCGCGGATGCGCGAGACGGTGGATTACCGCTCGGTGTACCTGGATGCGACGGCGGCGCAGGGGCTACCGGAGCAGGTGACCATCCTCGACGTCAATCCATTGCTGCGCGAGCTGCTCGAGCGGATTGCCCAGGCACCCTTCGACAGCGATTGGCGGCATGGGGCCAATCATCATCTGCTGGGCTTGTGTCGTGCCGAACTGCAGAGCGCGCAGCGCCAGCCAATGCTGCTGCCGCTGCCGCGCGACCGACGCCTGGCGCGCCTGGTGGACGGCCTCGATCGCTTGCCGCCAGCACTGGGCGAGTTGGCGCGGCAAGCCGGGGCCAGTGAAAAGACCATTGGCCGCCTGATGCGTCGCGACACCGGGATGAGTTACCAGCAATGGCGCCAGCAGTGGCGATTGCTGAGGGCGGTCGAGCGCCTGGCGCTGAACGTGCCGCTGGGCGAGATCGCCGATGAGCTGGGCTTCGCCAGCGACAGCGCCTTCATCGCGTTTTTCCGCGGCATGACCGGGCTGACGCCGGGCGCCTGGAGTCGTGCCGCTACGCCAGGTTGAGACAGGCCTGGCGATAGGCGCCCGGCGGCACGCCATAGGCCTGCTTGAACTGCCGGCTCAGGTGGCTCTGGTCGGCAAAACCCAGGGTAAAGGCGACTTCGAGGACTGATTGACCGTATTTGAGCAGTTCCCGGGCGCGGGCCAGGCGGCGCTGCTTGAGCCAGGCATGGGGCGGCAGGCCGGTGGCCTGGCGGAATACCCGGGCGAAGTGGAATGGCGAAAGGTTCACCGCGGCCGCCAAGGCTTCCAGCGACGGCGGATCGGCCAGCTGGCTCTCCAGCAGCTCGCGGGCGCGGGCCACGGCCAGCGGTTCGTTGCCGGGGGCGACGGGTTCGGCGCAATGGCCATGGCGCTGTACCAGGGCCAGCACCGCCTGGCGCCAGGCGGTCTGTTGCTCCAGGGCGCTGGCGCAGGACTCCGAAAGCCGGTGCAGGTGGCTGAACGTGGCGGCCAGGGCCGGGTCCTGGATCACGCTGTCCTTGAACCGGGGCAGGCCATGGCGGCCCAGCTCCAGTTCGTCGAGCACGCCGGTGACCCGTTCATGCTCGGGGTAGAAACCACGGTAGCGCCAGCCGGCCTCGTGGGCGGTGGCGCCGGTGTGCAGCTCGTCGGGGTTGATCAGCACCATGCTGCCCACCGGAGCCAGGTGCTCGCTGCCTCGGTGCCAGAAGCGCTGGGCGCCGGACTCGATCACGGTGAACACATAGCCTTCGTGCACGTGCGGGGCGAAGCGCTGCTGGATATAGCGGGCGTGCAGCATCTCGACATCGCCTAGGGCGGGCGCCTGCCACAGGTGGGCCTGTTCGCGCAGTGGCGTGCTCATGCCAGCCAGCTGCGCAGGAGGAAGAAGATCAGCATGCTCGCCAGCATGCTCAGCAATACGCTGCGGGTCAACAGCACCAGGGCGATGGCCACCAGCGAACCGAGCAGGTAGGGGTTCAGCGGGCTCAGGTCGAGCTGGTGCTCGGGCAGGAAGATGATCGGCCCGCAGATCGCGGTGAGCATTCCGGGCACGGCAAAGCCGAGGAACTGCCGCGCATTGGAGCTCAGGCGCAGGGGCAGGCGCGGTTCGAGGAAGGCGTAGCGGTTGAGGAACACCACCGCGCCCATGGCGAAGATCAGCAGCCAGATCATAAGCGGCCTCCGGAAAACTTCTGGCAGACGAACCCGGCGGCCATGCCCAGCAGACCGGCGGCGACCAGGGCGGTCTCCCAGTGCCAGTAACTGAACAGCACCGAGCAGAACAGCGACACCGCCACGCACACCACGGTCGGCAGGTTGCGCACCAGCGGCGCGATCAGTGCGACGAAGGTGGCGACGATGGAGAAGTCCAGGCCCAGCTGGTCCAGGTGCGGAATGTTCTGGCCGAGGACGATGCCGGCCAGGGTGAACAGGTTCCACGCCACGTAGAAGGTCAGGCCCACGCCCAAGGCGTACCAGCGGTTGAACTGCTGCTGGTCGTGGTGGCTGGTGAGGGCGAAGAACTCATCGGTGAGCAGGAAGCCCAGGCCCAACCGCCAGCGGGTCGGCAGCCCCGACAGCACCGGGCGCATCGACAGCCCGTAGAGCAGGTGTTGGGAGGTCAGCAGCAGAGTGGTGAGCAGGATCGAGAACAGGTTGGCGCCACCCTTGAGCATGCCGATGGCCACCAGTTGCGCGGCGCCGGCGAATACGATGGCCGACAGGCCCTGGCCTTGCCAGGCGCTGAGGTTGGCTTCGATGGCCATGCTGCCGGCGAGCAGGCCCCAGGGGGCAACGGCCACGGACAGCGGCAGGATGGCGATGGCGCCGTGGAGGAACGCTTGGCGGGCGAGGGGTGGGCTGGGCATGGAAGCGGCAACGAATCGACAGGGCAGACAAGCATGCCAGACAGGCCAGAGGGTGGCTTGAACGATCTTGCTTTGTTGTCGCCTTTGCTGGCCGCGTCAATAGGGCAAGCCCGCTCGCTCAGGCTTGAGCAGCGGGCTTGCCCTTTACTTCAACGCAACTCGACCTGGGCGCACAGCCCACCTTCGGCGCGGTTGCGCAAGGTCAGGCTGCCGCCCATGGCCTGGGTCAGCTGCTGGGCGATGGCCAGCCCCAGCCCGGTGCCGCCTGTACTGCGGTTGCGCGAGCTTTCGACCCGGTAGAACGGCTTGAGCACGTCGTCGAGCTCCGCCTCGGGGATCCCGGGGCCATCGTCGAGCACGCGGATCAGCGTCACGCCGTTCTCGCAGCCGACTTCCAGCTGCGCGGCACCGGAGAACTTCAGCGCATTGTCCACCAGGTTCACCAGTACCCGGCGCAAGGCGTGGGGGCGGGTTTCCAGGGTGGCCTGGGCGCTGCCGCTGCGATTCACCTGCGCGCCGCTGTCCTGGTAGTCGAACACCAGGCTGTCGAGGAAGGCGTCGAGGTTGACCCGGCACGGCGCCTCGGTGCCGCTGTCCATGCTGCGGGCATAGGCCACGCCCTCGCGCACCAGGTGCTCCATGGCGTCGAGGTCGTGCCACAGCTTGTCCTTCTCCAGCCCGTCGTCCATCTGCTCGACGCGCAGCTTCATGCGCGTGATCGGCGTCTGCAGGTCGTGGGAGATGGCCGCCAGCAATTGCATGCGTTCCTTGAGGTAGGCAGCGATACGCGCCTGCAGCGCATTGAAGGCCACGGCGGCGTAGCGCACCTCGCGTGGGCCGCTTTCGTCGAGCAGCGGGCCGGGGCTGTTCGGGTCAAGGTTGTCCACAGCCTGGACCAGCCGGGTCAGCGGGCCGATGGCCAGGCGCACGGCGAGCCAGGTGCAGGCCAGCAGCACCGCCAGCTGGATCAGCAGCACTACTGGCAGCCAGGTGGCCACCGGCACCGGGGCCGGGGTGACGTCGATGGTCAGCGGCGCGCCGTCGGCCAGGCGCAGGTGGGCCTGGAAATGCGCATTGGGGCCGGGGATTTCCTGGAAGGTCAGGCGGTAGCGGTCGCCGATGGCCTTGACGATGGAGTCGGCGGCCATCGGCGGGTTCTCGCTGGGCATGGCTTCGCCGGACAGCCCCTCGTCCAGCTGGTAGCGGTAGGTGCGCCGTTCCAGGCGTGGCAGCCAGGCCGGGCGCTCTGCGGCGGGCAGTCGGTCGAGGATGGCGACAGAGGTCGAGACGTCCAGCTCCAGGTTGCTGAGCATCATCGAGCGGCTGCTGACATAGCGCTCATACGCCTGCAGGCTGAACGACAGGCCGTAGGCCAGCACCAATCCTGTGAAGAAGATCAGCGCCAGGCGCGAGGCCAGGGTCCGCGGCCACTTCACGCCGGCGACTCCAGCAATTGCACCGGCAGCGAGAATACATAGCCTTCGCTGCGCACGGTCTTGATGCAGGTGGGTTCGCGGGCGTCGTCGCCCAGGCGCTGGCGCAGGCGGCTGACCAGCAGATCGATGGAGCGGTCGAAGATGTCCGCCTCGCGGCCCTGGGTGAGGTTGAGCAGCTGTTCACGGCTGAGCACCCGCTGCGGGTGGTCGAGGAATACCCGCAGCAGGCGGTACTCGGCGCCGGACAGCGCCACCAGGGTGCCCTCGCTGTCGAGGAGGTGGCGCGCGGTGGTGTCCAGGCGCCAGGGGCCGAAGGCGATCAGGCGCCCGCTTTCGCTGATGGTCAGGTTGGGCGGCAGCATGCGCGTGCGGCGCAGCACGGCGTTGATCCGCGCCAGCAGCTCGCGGGCGGAGAAAGGCTTGGTCAGGTAGTCGTCGGCGCCCATTTCCAGGCCGATGATGCGGTCGGTCTCGTCGTTGCGCGCGGTCAGCATCAGCACCGGCGTATTGCGGTGCTTGCCGGCGCGCAGTTCGCGGCACAGCAGCAGGCCGTCGTCGCCGGGCATCATGATGTCGAGGACGATCAGGTCGACCGTGTTGTTTTCCAGGAAGGCACGCATCTGCCGGCCATCGGCGACGATGCTCGTGCGCAGGCCGTTCTTCTTCAGGTAGTTGCCGACCAGTTCGCGGATTTCGCGGTCGTCGTCGACGACCAGGATGTGATCGACATGCTCCATCGGGGTGTCCTTGTAGGTGAGGGTTGGGCGCAGTGTACCGAGCGAATCCGGGCTTGCCTGCCACGCTTTGTATTGCAGTGTATCTGGCACTGCCGTGGATACAGGAGGAAGCACGTCACAGCCTGGGTGGACACAAGCGGGATACCTGGCGGGAGTGAAATGGCTCTACCGGGGAGCGACGTCTCCCCAATGCCAAGACCTCGCATCAGGAGAACCACCATGACTATCAAGACCCTCGCCAGCGCCGCCTTGTTCGCCGTCCTCGGCCTCGGCGCCATCACCGCCCAGGCCAGCAGCACCTCGCTCAACGAGGCCAGCGTGATGCAGTACCGCTACGGCGACAAGCTGGATGTGAAGAAGGTGCTGTCGGTGAAGGATGACCGCAGCAACACCTGCGGCGTGGTCAACACCCGCATGGACTACCTCGACTCCCAGGGCAAGCCGCAGAGCGTCGAGTACCGTTCCTACGCCACCAGTGGCTGTCATGACAACTGAGGCACGCGGCAAGCGCCGCCTGCTCAAGGCCGGCGGCGTGGCCCTGGCCCTGCTCGGGTTGGGCCTGGCCGGCCACCTGCTGGCCCGCGACAGCTATGGCCCCATGCCTTCGCTGGCCGGCGCCGAGCAGTGGCTCAACTCGCCGCCGCTGGCCGGCCCGGCCCTCAAGGGCAAGGTAGTGCTGGTGGACTTCTGGACCTACGGCTGCATCAACTGCCGGCGCAGCCTGCCGCATGTCAACGACTGGGCGCGGCGCTATGGCGAGCAGGGGTTGGTGGTGGTCGGGGTGCATACGCCGGAGTACGACTACGAGCATGACATCGGCAGTGTCCGGGCGCAGGTGCAGCAGTTGGGCATTGCCTATCCGGTGGCGGTCGATAACGGCTACCGGATCTGGAACGCCTGGGGCAACCAGTTCTGGCCTGCGCACTACTTCGTCGACCGCAAGGGGCAGGTGCGCCATGTGCACTTTGGCGAAGGCGATTATGCGGGGCAGGAGCGGGTGATCCAGGCATTGCTCGATGAGCAGGGCTGATCCGTTGACAGTTCCGGCCCTATCGCGGGGCAACCCCAGGCGACATCATTCGCCGAGCCGCTGCTCCCGCGACGGCGGATAACCGAAGTACGCCGCATAGCACTTGCTGAAATGCGATACCGAAACGAAGCCGCAGGCCACCGCGACCTCCATCACCGACAGGTCCGAATACTGCAACAGCCGCCGACTCTTGGTGATGCGCAGCTCCATGTAGTAGCGCCTGGGCGAGGTGCCCAGCTGGGCCTGGAACAAGCGGTCGATCTGTCGGCGCGAGCGCCCGGAGTAGGCGGCCAGCTGGTCGAGGCTGAGGGTTTCTTCGAGGTTGTTTTCCATCAGCTCGACGATGGTGCGCAGGTGCAGGCTCATGGACTTCTTCGCTCCGGGCCCGACCTGGCGATAGCGTGCGCCGGAGAACGACAGGATCTCTTCCACGCCTTCGGCCAGGGCATCGCCGTACAGGCGCCGTACCAGGCCGAGCATCAGCTCCATGGCGCCATTGGGGCTGGCGGCGCTGAGGCGGTCACGGTCCAGGGTGAAGCTGGCCGGGGTGATGCGCGTCTGCGGGCTGATCTCGGCCAGGCTGGCGCGCTGCTCGGGGTGCACGCTGCAGCCGTAGTCGTCGAGCACCCCGGCGCGGCCGAGGAACCAGGCGCCGTTCCATAGCCCGCCGAGGGTCATGCCGTGGCTGGCGCAGCCGTCCAGCAGGCGGTCGAGGTCAGGGTATTTCAATGGCGTGCGCAGGCCGCCGCACACCACCAGCAGGTCGAGGTCGTGCAGGCTGCGGGGATCGAGTGGGCTGGCGATCAGTTCCAGGCCCAGGTCGCTGAGCACGCGATCGCCGCCCAGTGACAGCGGGGTGGAGGTGAAACTGTCGGCGCGCAGCAGGTTGGCGGTGACCAGCACGTCCATCGCCACGGTGAAGCTGGCCATGGAGAAGTGCTCGAGCAGGACGAAGTCGACGCGATAGGGGCGCTGGTTGCCGGCGTCGCCGGACTTGAGCCGCAGCATGTTGCTGGTGCTGGTCTTCTTGCTGAATTGGCGTGGCGTGGGCACTGCGGACTCCGCTTCCTGGCTGGCGGGGTCGAGTGTGCGGTGGGGCGGGGGGAAAGACAACAGGCCGTTGGATGCCGCTGAAAACACAGCGCCCCCTCGAGAGGGGGCGCCGGTTGTTGCCGTGCGGGGTCTAGAAGTCGCCGCGCAGGGTGAACATGTAGCTACGCGGAGTACCGTAGGTGGTGCCACGGGTCCAGTAGCCCATCGAGTCGAAGTACTTGCGGTCGAACAGGTTCTCGACGTCCACGCCCACGGTCCAGTGCTCGTCGAGCTTGTAGGCGGCACGCGCGTCGAAGATAGCCCGGCCGCTGTTGTACGCCTCGTTGTAGGCATCGACGTAGGAGTTCTGCGCCGAAACGCCACCACCGACGCTCAGGCGGTTCCACTCGCCCGGGAAGGTGTAGTTGGTGTTCACGCGCACCATGTGTTTCGGGGTCTGCGCCGAGATCGGGCCACCTTCGGAGGAGCTGGTGGTGTTGTAGGTGTAGCCAGCCGCCACTTGCAGGCCCGGCAGCAGTTCGCCGGTGGCCTCGGCTTCGAAGCCCTTGCTGCGGTTGATGCCGTCGCCGTTGACCCAGCAGCGGCCGGCCGGATCGCTCGGGCAATTGCCACGGTTGGCTGCATCTTGCTGGGCGACGTCTTCCTGCTCGATGTAGAACACGGCGAAGGACACGTTCAAGCGTTTGTCGAACAGCTCACCCTTGATCCCGGTCTCGTAGTTCGAACCGACCGACGGGTCGAGCACGCTGCCGCTGACGGTGCGGTAGTTGGACTGCGGCAGGAAGATGTCGGCGTAGCTGGCGTACCAGGACCACTGGTCGTTCAGGTCGTAGATCGCACCGACGAAGGGTGTGAATTCCTCGTCCTGCCGGCTGGTGGTCACCTTCGGGCCGTTCCAGGCTTCGTTCTTGTACCAGCTCAGGCGCCCACCGAGGACGAAGCTCAGGTCTTCGGTGGCGTGCAGGCGGGCGCTCAGGTAGGTGCCGTAGCGGGTGTCGATGGTGTCGTTCCGCGAGTCCCAACCATTGCGTTGCAGCTCCGGAATATTACTGTGGTCAGGATTGAACACATCGAGCGGAATCGAGGCGCCGAGCGCATCCTTGAGCTTGATGGTTGCATCCTTGTCGTTCATCTTGCGCTTGGACCAGTTGGCGCCGAGCGTCAACTGGTGGGTCAGGCCGAAGGCCTCGAACGTGCCGTCCAAGTGGCCGTCGACGGCGTTAGAGGTCACGTCGAACTTGTGATAGCTGACGGTGTTGACCATCGGGCCACCAGGGGCGTTGTATTCCAGCGTGTCATCCGCGCTCCACTCGATAGCGCTGCGGTTATAGCCGCCTTCGGAGTGAGACAATGCCAGCTTTGCGGTCCAGTTGTCGTTGAAGCGGTGGGTGAGGTCGGCAAACACCTCGTCCATGTCGGTCTGCAGTTTGGCCCAGTCCTGCCCGAGGAAGGTCGAGCGCTTCAGGTGCGGGTTGCTGCCGTCGGGGTTGTTGGGGATACCCAGCACGCTGTAGCCGTCGATGCGCGAGGTCTGGCGGCGCAGGCCGACAGCGACCGTGGTGGCATCGTTGAGGTCGGCCTCGACGATGCCGTACAGCAGCGGCCGCTTGGACTTGGTGACGTCGGTGAAGTAGCCACGGTCTTCATAGGAGGCAACCATGCGTCCGCGCAGGGTGCCCTGGGGGTTGAGGCGGCCGCTGGCATCCAGGTCCAGGCGGTAGTTGTCCCAGGAGCCGGCGCGGGTGATGACGGAGAAACGCGGGTCGGCGGTCGGGCGCTTGCGCACCAGGTTCACCGCGCCGCCCGGATTGCCCGCGCCCACCAGCAGGCCGGAGGCGCCGCGCAGCACTTCGACGCGGTCGAAGATCGCCATGTCCGGGGTCATCCAGCCGGTGTAGGCGTAGGCCTGGCCTGGCACGCCGTCGACCATGTAGCTTTCGTCGGTGAGGTCGAAGCCACGGGAACTGAAGTGGTGGTTGCCATAGCCGCGGTTGGCGCGGGTGATACCGGTGGTCTGGGCCATCACCTGGTCCAGCGAGACCAGGTTCTTGTCGTCCATCAGCTTGCGGGTGACCACGGTGACCGACTGTGGGGTCTCACGCAGCGATTGCGCGGTCTTGCCGATGGTCACCGCGCCAGTGGTGTAGGAGTTGCTGCCCTCGGTGGTGGCACCCAGCACCTGGCCATTGATGGTGGTGGCGTCCAGGGTCATGGCCGAACCGGATTCAGCCGCGCCGCTGATGATCAGGGTGTTGTCCTGCACGCTGTAGCGAATCCCGCTGTTCTTCAGCAGCTCCCCAGCTGCCTGGGTTGGCGAGAAACGACCCTTGACCGGGCTGCTGCGCAGGCCCTGTACGGTCTCGGGGCTGAACAGCACCTGCAGGTTGCCCTGGCGACCCAGCTCTTGCAGCGCGCTGCTCAGCGATTGCGCCGGGATGTCGTAATCCTGCTCCTGGGCCTGCACTTGCGCTGCCAGCGGCAGGGCCAGGGCGAGTCCGAGGGTGGCCATGGCCGGCGAGGAACGCAGCATCCGGCGCAGCATCAGCGCCTTGCTCAAAGGGGTCAGTGTGTTGGCTGGTATTGGCATTTTTATGCTCTGGCTCAAGGTACGCAAAGTAAATGAAAATTATTCCGTTGCGAGTAGGACGCATGCGCATGCCAAAACCGGAAAAATATTTACGGTTGGCAGAGGCCTGACCTGCGACTTCCCTGTGGGCAGGGTTGATTCAGCGTGCGGCAATAGGGGAACGAGCGATGCGGCGGGGAATTTACAAAGTGCGGGCGGTGGCGAGGATCCACCGCCCGTGAGGCGGAGTCAGGCGGGCAGGGCGGGTTCCTGGTTGCGCTCGACGACGATCTGGCCGCCGTGCATGCGTACCAGTTGGTCGGCAACCGGGAAGTAGCGGTCGTCGTGGGAGATGACGATGATGGTCTTGCCCTGCTGTTTCAGCTCCGGCAGCAGCTCGGTGTAGAACACGCGGCGGAAGGCCGGGTCCTGGTCGGCGGCCCATTCGTCGAACACCAGCACCGGGCGTTGGTCGAGCCAGGCATTGATCAGCGCCAGGCGCTTGCGCTGGCCGGTGGACAGGTCGGTGGTGGTGAAGCTGCCGTCGCGGATGCTCACCTTGTGGGCGATATCAAGGCGTTCCAGATACTTGCCGGCCTCGGGCGGCAGTTCGGCCTGGCCGGGCAGCGGCTCGTCGAACAGGTAGTAGTCGGCGAAGATGGTGGTGAACAGCTGGCGGTAGTCGTCCAGGCGCTGCGGGGTGACCGTTTCGCCATTGAGCCGAACTTCGCCCTGTTGCGGGCTGTACAGGCCCAGCAGCAGCTTGATCAGGGTGGTCTTGCCGCAGCCGTTCTCGCCGACGATGAAGACGATGTCGCCCTGGCGGATGCTCAGGTTCACCGGCCCCAGGTGGAACGGCTGGCTGCCCTCGACCTGCGGGTAGTCATAGCGCAGCTGGCGCAGCTCGATGGACTCGACGCTGGACACGGCGGGTGCGCGGTCGCTCACCAGCAGGTGCGGCTCGGGCGACGAGAAGCGCGCCGACAGCTCGGCGATGCGGCGCAGGGCGATCTGCGCGCGGCTGATGCTCGGCAGGTTGGTGATCAACTGCTCCAGCGGCCCCTTCATGTACAGCATCACCAGCACGAAACCACCAAGCACGGTGCGCTCGGTGCTCGGCCAAAGCGCCTGGAAGGCGATGGCCACGCCGATGACGGCGAAGAACAGCATCGAACCGAAGGTTTCGGCGCTGACGAAGATGTTCGCCGCGCGGATGTTGGCCTTGCAGATGCGCTCGGTGGCGCCGTGGATCAGCTGGTCATGCATGTACTGGCGGCGCTTGCGCTGGATACGCAGTTCCTTGGCGCCGCCGGAGAGGGCCTGGTAGTGCTTCTGCAGCTCGTCCTCGCCGTTGCGCGCGGTGAGGATGTTCTTCATGCCGAAGCGGTGGGCGAGGAACTGCGCGCCAGTGCCGATCACCACGGTCAGGGCGGTGATCAGCAGGATCTGCCAGGACAGCAGCGCCAGGTAGGCGAGGCAGCCCAAGGTGACGGTAAAGGCAATGACCATGGGTGCCACGGACAGGGCGAAGGCGCTGATGGTGCTGACATCGTTGAGCAGCACCGGGATCAGGCGGTGGGCACGGTAGCGCTCCAGTTGCGCGATCGGCGCCACCAGCACCTTGGCGGACAATTCGCGGCGCAGCCGCGCCACCACCTTCTGGCCCACGTAGTTGGTCAGCAGGTTCGAGCCGGTGGAGCAGGCCAGGGTCAGCACGCACAGGCCGCCGAACAGCAGGGCGGTATGGGTGTCCGGCCCGCCGGCGGCATTCATCGCGCTGTTGATGGTGGCCAGCAGGGCGGTGACGCTCAGGCCGCTGACCACGCCAAGGGCCGCCGAAAGCGCGACCAGCATCCAGAACGGCTTGAGTATGCGCAGGGTTTCCTGGGCGAGGCTGGGTGTCTTGAGCGTCATGGGGGCATCTCGTGAGTATTCGTTGGCGCCGGGCAGGAGCAGGTCCTGATCTTGGTAGACGAGAGGGTTTTGCGCGGATTTAGTCGCCCGGCGCCGAGGGCGCCGGGGCGGGGCAGGGCTTACAGCTCGCGGGCGACGCGGAAGCCGATCCAGTCGCCGCGCAGGGTGGAGCTGCGCTCGTTGCGGTTGCCCGAGCGCGAGAAGATCGGCGCCTCGGTGTAGTCGTTGCCGCGGATCACCCGGCGATCCTCGCATTCGCTGCTGTTGGTCTGCGGGCTGCCGTCGGTGGGGGCGCTGGCGTAGCTGTCGACGTAGCAGTCGCGGGTCCATTCGTAGACATTGCCGTGGCCGTCGTAGACGCCAAAGGCATTGGGCGGGAAGCTGCCGACCGGCGAGGTGAAGGAGAAGCCGTCGGTAGGGCCGTAGGTATTGGCGTGCTTGGAGATCTGGTACTTCTGCTCGTCGTTGTCATCGAGCGGGAAGGGGAACGGCCCGGTGCTGCCGCCACGCACGGCGTACTCGCGCTGGGATTCGCTGAGGACCTTGTAGACCTTGCCGGTCTTCTTCGACAGCCAACTGGCATAGGCCTCGGCTTCGTGGAAGTTCAGGCACACGGCGGGCTGGCGGTCGCCTTGCTGGTAGCGCGGCACGCCGGCGATGCACTCGCGGCCCGGACGGGTATCGCCGTTGGGCACCTTGTAGCCGGTGGCCTTGAGGTAGGCCTTCCACTCCCCGTTGGTGATCTGATATTGGCTCACGGCAAAGGCTTTTTTGAACGTGACCTGGTGCAACGGGCCTTCGTCGTCCTGGCGGCCCTTTTCGTCATCCGGGGTGCCCATCATGAAGCTGCCGGCGGGCAGCACCACCATTTCCGGGCAGGTCTTGGCGCAGTCGCGGAACACGCTGCCAGGTTTGTGCGCGGGCGCCGCGGCCAGGGCCGGCAGGCTGCAGGCGACCAGCAGGGCGGCCAGGGTGAGGCGGTTCAGGGGTGCGGTCATGGGGAAGCCTTGTTCAGGGTTGCTGGGCAGACAGCGGGAGTTCGTGCTGTTGGACGAACTGAACGAGGCGATGTTTAAGGGGGATTTGTATCCAGGTGTGGTAGGGCTGCGCCTGTGAGCGCGCAGCCCGTACGCAATCAACTCAGTTCAAGCCAGATCGGTGCATGATCCGAAGGCTTTTCCATCCCGCGCAGCTCATAGTCGACCCCGGCGGCCCTGACCCGCGGCAGCAGCCCATGGGAGGCCATGATCAGGTCGATGCGCAGGCCGCGCTTGGGCTCGTCCTCGAAACCGCGGCTGCGGTAGTCGAACCAGCTGAAGCGGTCGGCCACGTCAGGGTACAGGTGGCGGAAGCTGTCGACCAGGCCCCAGCCCTTGAGACGCTCCATCCACTCGCGCTCTTCGGGCAGGAAGCTGCACTTGCCGGTCTTCAGCCAGCGCTTGGCGTTGTCCGGGCCAATGCCGATATCACAGTCCTGGGGCGAGATGTTCAGGTCACCCATCACCACCACAGGCTGGTCGTTCTTGAACTGCCCTTCGAGCAGGGCCTGCAGGTCGCTGTAGAAGCGCTGCTTGGCCGGGAACTTGGTGGGGTGGTCGCGGCTTTCGCCTTGGGGGAAGTAGCCGTTCATGATGGTGATCGGCGTACCGTCGGCATCGGCGAAGGTGCCCCAGATGAAGCGGCGCTGGGCGTCCTCCTCGTCACTGGCGAAGCCCTTGGACAGCGACAGCGGTTTTTCCCGCGAGAGCAGGGCGACGCCATAGTGGCCCTTCTGGCCGTGGTAGTGCACGTAGTAGCCGAGTGCCTCGACGTCGGCCAACGGGAACTGATCGTCGCTGACCTTGGTTTCCTGCAGGCCGATCACGTCCGGCTGGTGTTTGTCGATCAGCGCCGCCAGCTGGTGCGGGCGGGCGCGCAGGCCGTTGATGTTGAACGAGACGATCTTCATGGAAAGACGATCCTGGTAAAAGCCACGGATGCTAGCCGACATCGCCGGCCACGGCCAGCATGGCGCCGCGCGGCGGGCGCTGCTAACGTGCTGGAGGAGGTGAACCCAGCGCCGGAATCTGGTTCCAAGGCCCTGTACGCCCATTCCAGGAGGACTGCCCGCAATGCCCGACGACATCGCCGCCCCGGCCCGGATCTGCCTGCTAGACGCCGGCTACGCCCGCGAGGCGCGTTCGCTGCTCTACCATGCCTACCGCCACGAACCGACCTTCGCCTGGCTGTTCGAGGCCCAGCGCCCCGGGTACGAGCGCCGCCTGCGGGTGATGGTGCGCGAGTGGGTGCGCCAGCACTTTTATCTGCAATTGCCGGCGATCGGGCTGTTGCTGGAGGATCGCCTGATCGGCCTGGCGCTGATCGTGCCGCCGCAACGCCGGCTTGGCGTGGCCGACAGCTGGGCCTGGCGCCTGCGCATGATCCTCGGCACCGGCCTGCGCTGCACCCGCCGCTACCTGGATTACCAGGCCGCGCTGGCCGGGTGCCTGCCGGGGGACAAGGTGCATGTGCTGCCGCTGTTGGGCGTGCACCCGCAGTTCCAGGGCCAGCACTACGGCGAGCAACTGCTGCAGGCCGTGCATGACTGGTGCGCGGAAGACGCCGGTACCGACGGCGTGGTGCTGGACACCGGCAATGCGCATTACCTGGCGTTCTACCAGCGCCAGGGTTATGAAGAGATCGGCGAGATCGCCGTGGGGCCGATCCGTGAGCGGGTGTTCTTCCACCCCAACCCGCGCTCGTCGAGGGTAGCGAACCTGTGACAGGCGTTTTCTGAAAGCCCCTTGGCCGTTGCGCTCTGGTAGCATGCCGCGCATGACGTATTCAGGAAGACTTGGCTGGGGCCT
Organism: Pseudomonas sp. BJa3; assembly: GCF_026343815.1. Lineage (NCBI taxonomy): Bacteria > Pseudomonadati > Pseudomonadota > Gammaproteobacteria > Pseudomonadales > Pseudomonadaceae > Pseudomonas > Pseudomonas sp. BJa3. The sequence goes on from NZ_JAOXMC010000002.1 coordinate 243,475, forward strand.
GCTGTTGCTGGCCGCCAGCTCCATGGCATGGGCGCAGAGCGAATTGCTGGTACGGGTCAAACCCGCCAACAAGGCGCTCAAGTCCAATATCGAAGGGTATATCGGCAGCCTGGGTGACCGCGACGAAGAGGCCTTGCAGCGCTTCAGCCGGGGCGCCGAGGAGCAGGCGCGCAAAGCGGCCCAGGCCCTGGGCTATTACCAGGCGCGGGTCGAGACCGAGGTCAAGGCGCCGGCCGAAAAAGACAAGCCACCGCAACTGATCATCCAGGTCGAGCCCGGCGAGCCGATTCGGCTGCGCAATGTGACCGTGCGCATCGAAGGGCCGGCCAGCGAACTCAGGGTGTTCCGCATTCCCGACAGCAAGGCGTTGCGCCCAGGCGAGCAGCTCAACCATGGCACCTACGAGGATGCCAAGCGGCTGATCCAGAACCAGGCCTCGCGCTACGGCTTCTTCGCCGGGCGCTTCGAGCGCCAGCGCCTGGCGGTCGATCCGCAGGCCGGTGTGGCCGATATCGAGCTGGTCTACCAGAGCGGCCCGCGCTACCGCCTTGGCGCGGTGAGCTTTGGCGGCGATGCGCCGTTGGACAACGACCTGCTGCAGCGCATGGTGGGGTTCAAGCCCGGTACCCCGTACGACTCGGAACTGATCGCCGAGCTCAACAACGACCTGCAGTCCAGTGGCTACTTCGACAGCGTTCGGGTGGACGCAGCGCCCACCGCCGCAGTGGGCGAGGATATCCCCGTGGACGTCCACCTCGACACCCGCAAGCCACGCACCCTCGGCCTGGGCCTGGGTTTCTCCACCGACGTCGGGCCACGCGGCAAGGCCAACTGGACCCGCCACTGGGTCAACCCGCAAGGGCACAGCTACGGCTGGGAAACCGAGCTGTCGGCGCCCCGGCAGAACGTCGGCTTGTGGTACGACATCCCGCTGGATCCGCCGCTCACCGACAAGCTGCGCTTCGCCGGCGGCTACCAGAACGAAGAGATTTCCGGCACCGACACCCTTAGCAAGCTGCTGACGGTCGGCCCGGAGTGGCACAGCAAGCTGCCCAGCGGCTGGCAGCGGGTGATTTCGCTCAAGTACCAGCGCGAGGAATATCGCCTGGGCGACGACTCGGGGCTGAGCAACCTGCTGATGCCGGGCGTCAGCTTTTCCTACCTGCGCAGCGACAACCGCATCGACCCGCACAATGGCTACCGCCTGCAGTTCGACCTGCAGGCGGCCAAGGAAGGCCTGGGCTCGGACACCAACCTGATCCACGGCAACGTGCTGCTCAAGGGCTTGACCACCCTGGGCCAGAACCATCGTTTCCTTGGCCGCGTGCAGTTCGGCGGCAGTGCCACCAATGGCTACCAGCAGAACATCCCGCCGTCACTGCGCTTCTTCGCCGGTGGCGACCAAAGCGTGCGCGGCTACGACTACCAGTCGCTGTCGCCGAAGAACAACCAGGGCGACCGCATCGGTGGGCGCTACCTGGTGGCCGGCAGCGCCGAGTACCAGTACTCGATTGCCGAGAAATGGCGCCTGGCGACCTTCATCGACCAGGGCAATTCGTTCAACTCGCTGGAACTGCCCAGCCTCAAGACCGGCGTCGGCATCGGCGTGCGCTGGGTGTCGCCGGTGGGGCCGCTGCGCCTGGACCTGGCCCGCGCCCTGGATGACGACGGTGGTTTTCGTTTGCACTTCTCCATGGGGCCTGAGCTGTGACGCGTGTAGTCAAACCCATCCTGCTGGCATTGCTGGGCCTGCTGTTGCTGATCGTCCTGGCGTTGGGCCTGGTGCTGGGCACCCAGGGCGGCAGTCGTTGGGTGCTGAGCCTGGTGCCGGGGCTGCAAGTCAGCGATTTCTCCGGACGCCTCGGCGGCAGCTGGCAGGCAAGCCAACTGCGCTGGACGGCGGGCGAAGACCGTGTCGAGGTGCAGGCCCCGCAACTGGACTGGTCGCCAACCTGCCTGCTGCGCGCCACCTTGTGCGTCGAGCGTCTGCAGGCCGAGCGTATCGACATGGCCTTCGCCCCGGGCGAGGACAAGCCCGATGTCGGCCCGCTGCAACTGCCGGCGCTGAATCTGCCGTTGGCCATCGAGCTGGGCGAGGTCAAGCTGGGCCAACTGCGCCTGGATGGCAGCGACCTGCTGGGCGACCTCAGCCTGGCCGCGCACTGGACCGCGAGCGGGCTGCGCGTGGATAGCCTGCAACTGCGCCGCGACGACCTGCGCCTGGACGTGCAGGGCGACCTGGTACCCCAGGGCGACTGGCCGCTGCAGCTGCAAGGCACGCTGCAACTGCCGGCGGTCGATGGCAAACCCTGGCAACTGGCCTTGAGCGCCAAGGGCGAGTTGCAGAAATCCCTTGCCATCGATGCCACCAGCAGTGGCTACCTGGACGCACGCCTGAGCGGTGAGCTGCAGGCCCTGGCTGAGCACCTGCCGGCCCACCTGAGCATTCGCGCGGACAGTTTCAAGCCCGCAGCCGAGCTGCCCGACACCCTGCAACTCGACCAGCTGCGGCTCGATGCCCAGGGTGATTTGCTCAAGGGTTATCAGCTGTCCGGCTCGGCCACGCTGCCCGCCGAGCAAGGGCCGATCGGCCTGGTGCTGGCCGGCAAGGTCGATGCCAAGGGCGCCCGGCTCGACGCCCTGGACCTGAACGCCAGCGACCAGCAGCGCCTCAAGCTGCAGGCCAGCGCCGACTGGCAGCAGGGCCTGAGCGCCGATGCCAGCCTCGACTGGCTGGACTTCCCCTGGTTGCGCTTGTACCCGCTGGAGACGGCGCCCCAGGTCACGCTCAAGCGCTTGAACGCCCAGGTGCAGTACCGCGACGGCAGCTACAAGGGGGTGTTCAACGGCGACCTGGATGGCCCGGCCGGCGCCTTCAGCCTGGCCAGCCCGTTCGACGGCGACCTGGGCCAGGTACGCCTGCCGCAGCTGGTGCTCAATGCCGGGCAGGGCAAGGCCGCCGGCAGTGTCGCCCTGCGTTTTGCCGACACCCTGGCCTGGGATGTCGACCTGCAACTGTCGGCCCTGGACCCGGCCTACTGGCTGGCGGAGCTGCCCGGCACCCTGGCCGGCCCGCTGCGCAGCCAGGGCGAATTGAAGCACGAGCAACTGACGCTCAAGGCTCAGTTGGACCTCAAAGGGCGCCTGCGCGGCCAGCCGGCGCTGGTCAAGGTCGACGCCGAAGGCGCGGGCGAGCGTTGGACCCTGGGCAGCCTGGCGGTGCAGCTGGGCGACAACCGCATCAATGGCAGCGCCAGCGTACAGCAACGCCTTGCCGGACGTGTCGACCTCGACCTGCCGCGCCTGGGCCAGCTCTGGCCGCAACTGCAAGGGCAGGCCAAGGGGCGCCTGGACCTGGCCGGCACCCTGGCCGCGCCGCAAGGCACCCTGACTCTGCAGGGGCAACAGCTGGGCCAGGCGGACAACCGCGTGCAGCGGCTGGACCTGGATGCCCGGCTGGACAATGCCCAGCGCGGCCAGGTGACGCTCAAGGCCGGCGGTATCCGGGTGGGTGATACCTCCCTGGGCAGCCTTGATGTGCAAGGCAAGGGCGATCTTCGCCAGCAGGCCGCCACCCTGGCCCTCGACGGCCCGCAACTCAAGCTTGACCTGGCGCTGGATGGCGCCCTGGCCAAGGGCGACTGGCGCGGTCGCCTGGCGAGCGGGCGCATCCAGGCCGGAGGCCAGGACTGGCAGTTGCAGGCGCCGGCGCGCCTGCAGCGTCTGGCCAGCGGCCAGCTCGATTTCGGCGCCCATTGCTGGCGCTCCGGCCAGGCCAGCCTGTGCGGCGAGGACCAGCGCCTGGCGCCGGAGCCGCGCCTGCGCTACCACCTCAAGCAGTTCCCGCTGGATAGTCTGGCGCAGTGGTTGCCCAAGGACTTTGCCTGGCAGGGCCTGCTCAACGCCGACATCAACCTCGACATCCCGGCCAGCGGGCCCAAGGGCAGCATCCGCGTCGATGCCGGCGGCGGCACCTTGCGGGTACGCGACAAGGACCGCTGGGTCGACTTCCCGTATCAGGTGCTGCGCCTGGACAGCACCCTGGCGCCACGCCGGGTCGACACCCGCCTGGACTTCCGTGGCGAGCGCCTGGGTGAGCTGAATGTCAACACCCGCCTTGATCCGCTGGGCCGCAACAAGCCGTTGTCCGGTGATTTCCGCCTGGCCGGGCTTGAGCTGTCGGTCATTCGGCCGTTCCTGCCGATGGTCGAGCGCCTGGCTGGCCAGCTCAACGGCAGCGGGCGTCTGTCCGGCAGCCTGATTGCGCCCCAGGTCAATGGCAGCCTGGCCTTGAGCGGTGGCGAGGTCAGCGGCGCGGAGTTGCCGGTGAGCCTGGAGGGCCTGTCGCTGCAGGCGCTGATCGCCGGTGAGCAGGTGCAATTGAACGGCAACTGGCGCAGTGGCGCGGCAGGGCGTGGGCAACTGACCGGACACCTGACCTGGGGTCAGGCGCTGGGCATGGACCTGCGCCTGCAAGGCCAGCAGCTGCCGGTCAGCGTCGAGCCCTACGCGGCGCTGGAAATGGCGCCCGACCTGAGCATTCGCCTGCTGGACGACAAACTGGCGGTGACCGGCAAGGTGCAGGTGCCCAAGGGCAAGATCACCGTGCGCGAGCTGCCGCCGTCGACGGTCAAGGTCTCGGACGACACGGTGATCGTTGGCCACCAGACCGAACAGGGCAAGCCGCCGGTGGCGGTGGCGATGGACATCGATGTCGATGTCGGCAGCGAAAAACTGTCGTTCAAGGGCTTCGGCCTGACCGCCAACCTGCTGGGGCACGTGCATATCGGCGACAACCTCGACACCCGGGGCGAGCTCAGCCTGGCCGATGGGCGTTACCGCGCTTACGGGCAGAAGCTGACCATTCGCCGCGCGCGGCTGCTTTTCGCCGGTCCCATCGACCAGCCGTACCTGGATATCGAGGCGATCCGAAAGGTCGACGACGTGATCGCCGGTATTCGCCTGAGTGGCAGCGCCGAGCAGCCGACCACCAAGGTGTTCTCGGAGCCGGCGATGAGCCAGGAGCAGGCGTTGTCCTACCTGGTGCTGGGCCGGCCGCTGAACAGCTCCGGCGAGGACAGCAACATGCTTGCCGAGGCGGCGCTGGGGCTGGGCTTGATGGGCAGCGCCGGCCTGACCGGCGGCCTGGCTTCGAACCTGGGCATCGACGACTTCCAGCTTGACACCCAAGGTACGGGCAACAAGACCAGCGTGGTGGCCAGCGGCAACCTCACCGAGCGCCTGAGCCTGCGCTACGGCGTAGGCGTGTTCGAGCCGGCCAACACCATCGCCTTGCGCTACAAGCTCAGCAAGAAGGTCTACCTGGAAGCCGCCAGCGGCCTGGCCAGCTCGCTGGATATCTTCTACAAGCGCGATTTCTGATCTGTCCTTTATCCGCCCCGGCCAGCGCTGGCCGGTGGCGGATGGCACGGCTCAACGCGCAGCCCGCAGGCGCCGCCACAAGGTGGTGCGGCTGATGCCGAGGCGGCGCGCGGCTTCGTCGAGGTCGCCCTGGCAACTGTCCAGGGTTTCGCGTACATGGCGCAGCTGCGCGGCCTTGCCCACCGTTTGCAGGTCGGACGCTTGCGGCGCCTTGGCCCGCCGGGATGGCAACTGGCCTTGGCACAGCTCGGGCAGCACCCGCGCCAGGTACTGCTCGTCCACCCCTTCGTCGCGCAGCAGTTCGCGGGCCGACAGCATCGCCCGCTCGATCACGTTCTCCAGTTCACGGACATTGCCCGGCCAGGCATGGCGCACCAGGTAGGGCAATAGCGCCGTCATTACCTGTGCAGCGCCTGTTGGCTGCCCCTGGACCAGCAGGCGCTGGCCGATGCTCTGGCAGATCAGGGCGATGTCCTCGGGGCGTTCGCGCAGGGGCGTGGTCTGCAGCCGCAGGATGTTCAGACGGTAGTACAAGTCGGTGCGGAAACTGCCCTGGTCGATGGCCGTGCCCAGGTCCTGGTGGGTGGCGGCGATGATCCGCACGTCGATGGCAATCGGTTCGGTACTGCCCAGGCGCAGCACTTCGCGCTCCTGCAGCACCCGCAGCAGGCGGGTCTGCAACGACACCGGCATGTCACCAATTTCGTCGAGGAACAGCGTGCCGCGGTGCGCGGCCTCGAACAGACCGGGCTTGCCGCCCTTGCGCGAACCGCTGAAGGCGCCTTCCTCGTAGCCGAACAGTTCGCTCTCCAGCAGTGTTTCGGGAAATGCCGCGCAGTTGATGGCGACGAAAGGGCCCTGCCGGCGCGGGCTTGCATTGTGGATGCCCTGGGCCAGCAGTTCCTTGCCGGTGCCGCTCTCGCCGGTGATCAGGATGGTCGAGTGGCTGGCGGCGAAGCGCTCGGCCAACTGCAGCATCTCGCGGTTGGCCCTGCTGTTGCCGCTCAGTTGTTCCAGCCGGTAGCGCGCGGTGAAGGCGCCGGGGCGACGGCTGGCGCGGATGCGCTGGTCGGCTCGCTGCACGGCGCTGATGTCCTGGCAGGTCAGCACCAGGCCGGTGCGCTCGCCGTTCTCCAGGATCGGCAGCAGGTTGCTGACCACGGCTTGCGCGCCCAGGCGGATGACACGGTTGTCCTCGCCCGTGCCGTCCTGCAAGGCCTGCTGCAGGTCCAGCTCGGGGCAAAGGGCTTGCAATGGGCGGCCGAGCGCCGCGCTGGCCGGCAATCCCAGCAACTGTGCCAGTGCCGGGTTGAGCGACTGCACCAGGCCTTGGTTGTCGACGGCCGCGACCCCGGTGGGGATATGTTGCAGCACGGCATCGAGGTGGCGGCGCTTGGCGATTTCGATGCGCTGGCTGTCGAGGATGCCAAGGGCCTCTTCGAGCGCCTTGCGCACGGTGTCCTCGCTCAGCGACAGCACGCCCTGCAGCCCGGCCTGCTCGGCCAGCTCCACCACGGTAGACGAGCCGATGATGCTGCCACAGCCCAGCCGGGCGGCGTAATCGACGGCGTGGCGGGCTTGCTCAAGCGAGGTATAGGCGGCCTGGTGCACCTGCACGGTGAACAGCGCCGCCAATGCCTGCAGGTCCTGGTTGATGTGGTCGTAGCTGAGCACGGCCACTTGCGTGCCGTGGGCCTTGGCCTGCCCCAGGGCGCGCAGCAAGTCGCCGCCGCCGACGCGCATTGCCAGTACTGGCCGGGCCAGGTGCTTGCGCAGGTAGGCGGCGGTGGCCCCTGCGCAGACGAACACATCGACTTCGCCGCGCTGCTCCAGCTCGCGGGCGGTCTGCAGCGCTTCGGCTACCGAGGTGTCGAGCACTTCGATACGGGTGTCGGGGTAATCCGCCGTGAGCCCGCTCACGACCTGGGCGAGACGGCTGCGCTGCCGAGGGCGTTGCAGGTGGCTGATCAGCACGACGACCTTGGAGGCGGGGGAGTGCATGGCGGACCCTGTTCATGGTTGCAATGTTTCAATAGTGAATGAATGCCTTGCACAAGTGAAATGAAGATTGTCCAGCCGGGCACTGCCAGGACATGCCCAAACCCAGGCGTCACGGGGCTCGCAGGTGGATGGTCGACAGTTGGCCCAGGCTTTGCTCTGGCCCTGTTGCCAATTCACCAGCGAAGGCAGGGCCCATCGACCCATGAGCAGTTCCTCCACGACGTCCCTGGCCAGCGATCCGATCGCGGCCAGCGACAACGACCAGCAGTTGGTCGACTTCATTCGCGAACGCGCCGCCGCCGAGCGGGTGCTCATCACAGCGCGCAAGCGGTTGAGCGGTGGTGCCATCCAGGAAAACTGGCGGCTCGACCTGTTGATCGAGGGTGGTCCCTGGGCCGGTAACCGGCGCTGGGTCCTGCGCAGTGACGCACTGTCGGCGCTGCCGGCCAGCCTCGGCCGCGAACAGGAGTTCGCCGTGCTGCAGGTGGTCTACCAGGCCGGGGTCAAGGTACCGCGACCGCTCTGGCTGTGCCGTGACACGCGGGTGCATGGGCGGGTGTTCTTCCTCATGGAATACGTGCCGGGCATCGCCGCCGGGCGCCTGCTCAGCGCCCAGGCCGGTGCGCAAGGGCAGGGCGGGCTGGCGGCGCAGTTGGGCGCCAACCTGGCGCGCCTGCATCAGGTGCGCCCCCCGTGTGCGGCGCTGGACTTTTTGCCAATACCTCAGGGCTCACCCGCCCTGGCCACCCTCACGGCCTACCGGCGCTACCTCGACACCCTCGACCAGGCCTACCCGGCCCTGGAGTGGGGCCTGCGCTGGTGCGAGCTGCATGTGCCGCGCAGTCAGGCCCTGTGCCTGCTGCACCGCGACTACCGCACCGGCAACTACCTGGCCAGCGAACAGGGGCTGGAGGCGGTGCTCGACTGGGAATTCAGTGGCTGGGGCGACCCCTGCGAGGACCTGGGTTGGTTCAGCGCCCGTTGCTGGCGTTTCACCCGCCCCGACCTGGAGGCGGGCGGCATCGGCCTGCTCGAGGACTTCCTGCGCGGCTATCACGAAGTGTCCAGCCTGGCCATCGAACCTAGCCAACTGCACTACTGGCAGGTCATGGCCACCCTGCGCTGGGCGGTTATCGCCCTGCAGCAAGGACAACGCCACCTGTCCGGCGAAGAACCTTCCCTCGAACTGGCTCTGACCGCGCGCCTGCTGCCGGAGCTGGAGCTCGACATCTTGAACATGACCGGAGCCGAGGCGCCATGACCCAACCGAATGCCGCGCAACTGCTCGATATCGCTCGCCAGACCTTGCTGGAGCAGGTGTTGCCCGAGCTGTCCGGCGAGCTGCGCTACCCGGCGCTGATGATCGCCAACGCCATGGCCATCGCTGCGCGTGAAAGCCGCCTGCAAGGCGAGCTGGAGGTCCAGGAGCACGCACGTCTGGGCGCCGTGCTCGAGGCGCCGCCAGCGACCCTGGCCGGCACGAGACAGCATTTGGCCCAGACCATCCGCGAAGGTCGCCACGACGCGCCGCAGGCACGTCGCGCCCTGGTCGAGGCGCTGCGCCAGACGACGCTTGACCGTCTGGCGATCAGCAACCCCAAGGCCATGCCCTGAACGCCGGTGGCCACTGCCCGATTTCCAAGACTGAAAACGCATAGAAGGACAACCATGAACTTCACCCTGTCGGACGACCTGCTGACCTTGCAGGCGAAAACGCGCGACTTCATTGCCAATCACGTGATTCCGTTTGAGAAAGACCCGCGCCAGGACCGCCACGGCCCCAGCGACGACTTGCGTCAGGACCTGCTGGAAAAGGCCCGCATCGCCGGGTTGCTGACCCCGCATGCCAGCCCCGAGATGGGCGGCATGGGCCTGAGCCATGTGGCCAAGGCGATCGTCTTCGAAGAGGCCGGTTATTCACCCCTGGGGCCGGTGGCGCTGAACATCCACGCACCCGACGAAGGCAATATCCATCTGATGGACGTGGTCGCCACCGAGGCGCAGAAGGACCGCTGGCTGCGCCCGCTGGTCCAGGGTCGGGCGCGCTCGTGCTTCGCCATGACCGAGCCTGCGCCGGGCTCAGGCTCGGATCCGTCGATGCTGCGCACCACGGCCACCCGCGATGGCGACGATTACCTGATCAACGGCCGCAAGTGGTTGATCACCGGCGCTGACGGCGCCGATTTCGCGATCATCATGGCGCGCATGGAGGACGGCACGGCGACCATGTTCCTCAGCGACATGCGGCGTGAGGGCATCGTCCACGAACGGCAACTGGACTCGCTGGACAGCTGCTTCACCGGTGGCCACGGACAATTGCGTTTCGACAACCTGCGCATCCCGGCGAGCGATGTGCTCGGCGAGATCGGCAAGGGCTTCCGCTACGCCCAGGTGCGTCTGGCGCCGGCACGGCTGACCCACTGCATGCGCTGGCTCGGCGCCGCGCGTCGTGCCCACGACATCGCCTGCGATCATGCGCGCACCCGCGACGCCTTCGGCAAATCGCTGGGCGAGCACCAAGGTGTCGGCTTCATGCTCGCCGACAACCAGATGGACCTGCATGTGGTGCGCCTGGCGGTATGGCACTGCGCCTGGGTACTCGACCAGGGCGAGCGGGGCAATGTCGACTCGAGCATGGCCAAGGTGATCAGCTCCGAGGCGCTGTGGCGGGTGGTTGATCGCTCGATGCAGGTGCTGGGCGGGCGCGGGGTGACCGGGGACACGGTGGTGGAGCGGATCTTCCGCGATATCCGGCCGTTCCGCATCTATGACGGTCCGAGCGAAGTGCACCGCATGGGCCTGGCGAAGAAACTCCTCGACCAGCGCCCGGGAGGTCACTGATGCAGCCGCAACTTGCTCGACTGTTCTCTCTTGATGGCCGTCGCGCCCTGGTGACCGGGGCCTCCAGTGGCCTGGGCCGGCACTTTGCCCAAACCCTGGCGGCCGCCGGCGCCGAGGTGCTGGTCACCGCCCGGCGCGAGGCGCCGTTGCAGGCCCTGGTCGAGACCATCCAGGCCAGCGGCGGCCGGGCCCGCGCCTTTGCCCTCGATGTGACCCGCCGGGACGATGTCTGCCGGGTGCTCGATGCCGCCGGCCCCCTGGATGTGCTGGTCAACAACGCCGGCGTGAGCGACAGCCAGGCGCTGCTCGACTGCGATGATGGCAGTTGGGACCGCGTACTCGACACCAACCTCAAGGGCGCCTGGACGGTGGCCCAGGAAAGCGCGCGGCGCATGGTTGCCGCAGGGCAGGGCGGCAGCCTGATCAACGTCACCTCGATCCTCGCCAGCCGGGTGGCCGGCGCCGTCGGCCCTTATCTGGCGGCCAAGGCCGGCCTGGCGCACCTGACCCGCGCCATGGCCCTGGAGCTGGCGCGCCATGGCATTCGCGTGAACGCCCTGGCGCCGGGATACGTGATGACCGACCTGAACGAGGCGTTCCTGGCCAGTGACGCGGGGCAGAGATTGCGTTCGCGTATTCCGAGCCGGCGCTACAGCCAGCCGGCGGACCTGGACGGCGCCTTGCTGCTGCTCGCCAGTGACGCCGGCCGCGGCATGAGCGGCAGCGAGATCGTGGTCGATGGCGGCCACCTGTGCAGCAGCCTGTAGACACACCGCCCAGCCTTGCAAATCCCGCGATGAATGGCACCGGCCGTGCCGGTCAAGAACAACAAGAAACAGAGGTAGTTATGTGCGTGCAACCGTTGAACTGCCCATGGACGAAGGACCCGTCATGATGAACCCGAGCCTGGAACACGAACTGGCCCCGAATGCGGCCAACCACGTGCCGCTGTCACCACTGTCGTTCCTCAAGCGCGCCGCGCAGGTCTATCCCCAGCGCGACGCGGTGGTGTACGGCGACCGTCGCTACACCTACCAGCAGTTGCACCAGCGCAGCCGGGCCCTGGCCAGCGCCCTGGAGCGGGTTGGCGTGCAGCCGGGCGAGCGTGTGGCGATCCTGGCGCCGAACATCCCCGAGATGCTCGAGGCGCACTATGGCGTGCCCGGCGCGGGTGCCGTGCTGGTGTGCATCAATATCCGCCTGGAGGCGCGCAGCATCGCCTTCATCCTGCGCCATTGCGCGGCCAGGGTACTGTTGTGCGATCGCGAGTTCGGCGCGGTGGTCCACCAGGCGCTGGCGATGCTGGACACGCCACCGCTGCTGGTGGGCATCGATGATGCCCAGGCCGAGGGCGCCGACCTGGCGCCGGACCTGGACTACGAAAGCTTCCTGGCCCAGGGCGATGGCAACCGGCCGTTGAGCGCGCCGCACAACGAATGGCAGTCGATCGCCATCAACTACACCTCCGGCACCACCGGCGATCCCAAGGGCGTGGTGCTGCATCACCGTGGCGCCTACCTCAATGCCTGCGCCGGGGCGCTGATTTTCCAGCTCGGTCCGCGCAGCGTCTACTTGTGGACCCTGCCGATGTTCCACTGCAACGGCTGGAGCCATACCTGGGCAGTGACCCTGTCGGGGGGGAGCCACGTGTGCCTGCGCAAGGTGCAGCCCGAGGCGATTCACGCCGCCATCGCCGCGCATGGCGTGACCCACCTGAGCGCCGCGCCGGTGGTGATGTCGATGCTGATCCATGCTCCGGCAGGCGCCGCGCCGTCCCAGGCGGTGTCGGTGATCACCGGTGGCGCCGCACCGCCCAGCGCGGTGATCGCCGCCATGGAGGCGCGCGGTTTCAGCATCACCCATGCCTATGGCATGACCGAAAGCTATGGCCCTAGTACCTTGTGCCTGTGGCAGCCAGGCGTCGACGAGCTGCCGCTGGAGGCTCGCGCGCGGTTCATGAGCCGCCAGGGCGTGGCCCATCCGATGCTCGAGGAAGCCACGGTCCTGGATAGCGAAACCGGCCAGCCGGTGCCCGCCGACGGGGCGACGCTGGGCGAGCTGGTGGTGCGCGGCAACACGGTGATGAAAGGCTACCTGCACAACCCCGAAGCCACCCGCAGCGCCCTGGCTGGCGGCTGGCTGCACACCGGCGACCTGGCCGTGCTGCACCCTGATGGCTATGTGGAGATCAAGGACCGGGCCAAGGACATCATCATTTCCGGCGGCGAGAACATCAGTTCGCTGGAGATCGAGGAGGTGCTCTACCAGCATCCCGAGGTGCTCGAGGCCGCCGTGGTGGCGCGGCCCGATTCGCGCTGGGGCGAAACCCCGCATGCCTTCGTCACCCTGTGCGCCGAGGCCCAGGGGGATATCACCGGCGAAGAGCTGATCCGCTGGTGTCGCGAGCGCCTGGCGCACTTCAAGGCGCCGCGGCATGTGTCGTTGGTGGCGTTGCCGAAGACGGCCACCGGCAAGATCCAGAAATTCGTCCTGCGCGAATGGGCTCGCCAGGCGGCTGCAGCCAGTGACCGGCCGGAAGGGTGATGCGTGGTCACCCTCCCGATCGGCCGCCGGCTCGCTCAAGTCTGCTATATCGAACGGAGGAAAAGCTTCACACTATCCGCCAAAATACAGGTAGGCATCTACCTGCCTGTGAACCGACATTCATGAGCCGGATCTTCTCTGATGACGTCCTATATCCTGGGGACCGCGTTACTTGGATTCGACGACTTCGCTCTGGCCCAGAGGCTCGAGCCTCATGCGCTGCTTGCAGAGGTTTCGCTTGCCCTTGGCGAGCCCGATGGCGCAATCGAAACCCGCCCGTTCAACGCGCTACTGGCGTTGGCTGCGCACCGTTCGGGTAATCGCCTGTTCGCTCTGCAGTTCGGGCTTGAACATGGCATGCGGGGGATGGGGACCCTGCTGCATGTCATTCAGAGCGCGGACACAGTCGGTGAGGTGCTGAGGGCATTGGTCCGGTACGCCCATGTGCTCGGCACGGCAGTGGAGTTTCGCCTGGAGCGGCATCTCGGCAATGCACGCTTGAGCTGTCAGGTCACCGATGCGGATCTGCCCTGTGTAAGACAGACCGTGGAGTGGGCGATGGGAATGAGCGCGCAGCTCATGCACAGTTTGCTCAAGCACCTCTGGCGCCCGCAGGCCCTGCTGCTGTGCCATGGCGCGGGGGCGGAGCCTTCGGCATACCGGCGTCTGCTGGGGGTGGCGCCGCGTTTTTCCAGCACGGAAAACGCCTGGGTGTTCGACCCTGCGCTGCTGGACGCACAGCTTGGCGCAAAGGATCAACGCATCCTGCAACTGACCCGGCAGTTCCAGGACGAGCTGGCGGATATCACGCTGGAGTCGTTGCCCATGCACGTACAAAAGCTTATGCGCAATCACATGCCCCAGGGGCGTGTCACGGTCGAACAGATTGCCATGGATCTTAAGATCAGCTCGCGCAGCCTGCAGCGCTACCTGCTGACCCAAGGCACGAGTTTCCAGGCATTGCTGGACGGGACCCGCCAGGCGATGGCCACCCGCTTGCTACGAGATGCGACGATCAACCTGACGCAGGTGGCAGAGTTGCTGGGATACACCCAGCTTGCCGCGTTTTCCAGGGCGTTCAGCCGCTGGCATGGCCTCAGCCCGCAACAATGGAAGCGCCAGCTACGCCAGGCGCCTGATGCCGAGAGCGGGCGTGGTCGACATGGCTGACGTTCCCTTTGTCCGGGCAATCAGCCTCACCGGGTTTCATGCCTTCGCCGCCGGGCAGGGGCTTGATCCCGAGCAGATGCTCAAGCACGTCGGCCTGCCGGGCCAGGGCCTTCAAGACGAGGACGATCTGCTCCCCTACCAGCAATACTGTGCTTTGCTCGAGGCCTGCAGTCGGCATTCGGGCAATGCGCTGTTCGGCCTGGAATATGGTCTGTTCCAGGCCTCCGATGTGTTGGGTGACTTGCTCCACCTGCTGCGCAATGCGCGCACGGTCGGTGATGCGCTGGTGGAGTTGCGCAACCATTACGCCCTGTACAATGGTGCGGCCGAAGTCGGGCTGGACAGCGAAAACGGCCTGACCATCCTCAGCTATCATGTTCGCCCCTCCCACGCGCCCGGCGTGGGCCAGGCAGAGGAGCTGGCCGGTGCCGTGGGCATCGCACTGATGCGCGCACTGGCAGGCCCGCACTGGCTACCTAGCGCCCTCTGGCTCAACCATTCGCCCAGTACCGATGTCGCCCTGTATGCCCAGGCGCTCGGCATGCCGCCCACCTTCAATGCGCGTTGTGTCGCCCTGGTGTTCGAATCATCGCTGTTGGCGCAGCCCTGTGTCCTGTGTGATGAGGCGTTGCACCAACTGGTGGTCAGGAGGATGCAGCGCCTGGAGCGGCTGTCCGGCGACGAGCTGGCCATCCAGATCAAGCAGTTGCTGCATCACCTGCTGCCCAGTGGGCGGGCCACGGCGCAGAAAGTGGCCAGCATCATGGCGCTGACGCCGAATGAGTTGCGTCAGGCCATGACGCAGGAAGGGCTGACGTTCCAGCAATTGCTCGAGGAGGTACGTCAGTCCATGGCCCAGGCCTACCTTGCCAGGCCTTCGGCCAACATCGGCGAGCTGGCCGCGCTGCTCGGCTATTCCGACACCAGTGGATTTTGCCGAGCCTTTCATCGCTGGTTTCAGATGAGCCCGTTGAGCTGGCAGAAGGCCCACGGCATCAAGCGCCAGCCGCGTCTGCTGGGGCGCGGACGTACGCGCCCCTAGAGGGTGTCGGCCCTTCGCTAGTAACCCCGGAATATATCGCCAATGCTCGCGATAGGGTGCGCCGCGTGCGCCGTTTGTGCCACGGATCGACTGACTATGGAAGACTGAGGGGCGTAGACCGCCGTCAGGAACAGGGCAAGTGTCACGCTGGCCACCAGAAAAGCAAAGATACGCATGGGAACCTCCAGCTTTTGTTTTTGTAGTTATCTTCGAGTCTGGCCCGTGGCGTTGGCTAAAGCTTGATAAAGTGCGCCATTAAATGGGCCTTTGTGCGGCTGTTTCGGGAGGGTTGGCCGCTGCGAATACCTGGGTGGCCGCCACGATGTCCTGATCGCCATGGCCCATGGATTCAGCCCGTTGCACGACCCCGCATACGGCGTCGAAGACCGGCGTCCAGGCCCCTTGCGCGTGCAGCGCCTGGGCGATGTGAGCGAAGGCGCCGGCGTGCACATCGAGCCTGGCCTGATCGCCTGCGAAATCCTGCGCTTCCAGCCGGCGTACCGCTTCTTCGAGCGCGTCGCTTATGAAAAACCGTGACGTGTCGAGCAGCAGCCTGGCCGTCTCCGCCACCGGCAGGCCGAAACGCTCGCTCGCGCCCACGGCCTCGAAGAACGCCATCATCGTGGCGAATGCCTGGGCGTGGAGCACGGTGGCAAAGGCCAGTGCTTCGTCCCAAGGCAGGAACATCGTTTGACCGGCCAGCGCTTCGAGCAGCGCCCGATGCTGCTCGAAACCCTCACGATCGCCGGTATGCAGGGTGTGGCTCTGGCGATGACCGACGTTGCGCGGGTAGGCCACGATCATCCCTTTGACGTACAGGCCACCAGCGGCGTTGACCAGCGCCTGAAGCGCCAGGCCCTCGTCGCGGCCGTTGGTGGTGTAATCGATCATTGTGCGACCTGCGAGTGCCGCCATCACCCCCGGCATGCCAAGCACGCCATGGGTCGCCTGGTCGTCCAGCAGCACGAAGACCGTGACCGGGCTTGCGCTGAGCGCGGCGTGAGCCGAGTCGCACAGCTGAGCACCAGCGGCGACCAGCGCCGCCGCTTTGCCAGGCGAACGGTTCCACACCGCCACGCGTTTGCCTTGCTTGAGAAATGCATGGGCCATGATCGTGCCCATGGCGCCGAGCCCGACTACCGATACATCGACGTCGAGGCGCTGCTCATTTTGCGTGCTCACATTCCAACCCTCATGATTTTTGTTTTAGGTATCCAGGACGCGGACGCAGTCTTTCGCCTACAACAGGTTCTGTGCGCGGGCCCAGTCAGTCGCGTCGGCCAGCGTGCGCTCGAAGGCGCTGAAGATCGCCTCGATATCGGCCTGGGTGCAGATCAACGGCGGACAGAAGGCGATCGTGTCGTAGATGGCGCGAATGATCAGCCCGTGCTTGTGCGCCTGTCTGAACACATAGCCACCCAAGGTGCCGGGCTGGGCGAAGGGTTGGCCGGTGGCCTTGTTCGCCACCAGTTCGATGGCGCCCACCAGCCCGATACCGCGCACATCGCCCACCAGCGGATGGTCGGCGAATGCTCGCAGACGGCGCTGGAATTCAGGGGCCAGGCGCTGGACCTGGCCCACCAGGTCGCGCTCTTCGATGATGCGGATATTTTCCAGCG
Organism: Pseudomonas sp. BJa3; assembly: GCF_026343815.1. Lineage (NCBI taxonomy): Bacteria > Pseudomonadati > Pseudomonadota > Gammaproteobacteria > Pseudomonadales > Pseudomonadaceae > Pseudomonas > Pseudomonas sp. BJa3. The sequence continues at coordinate 260,074 of NZ_JAOXMC010000002.1, forward strand.
CCACCGCAGTGGCGACGGGATGACCCGTGCAGGTCAGGCCATGGGCGAAGGCTCCCAAACGCTGGCTCTGGCTGAGCAGGACGTCATGAATGGCATCGGACACCAGCACGGCGGCCAGGGGCTGATAGGACGAGGTGAGCTGCTTGGACAGCACCATGATATCGGGCTGGATCCCGTACAGCTCGGCGCCGAACATCGTGCCAAGCCTGCCGAAGCCGGTGATGATCTCGTCGATCACCACAAGGATGTCGTAGCGTCTGCACACCGCCTGGATCGCTGCCCAGTAGCCTTGGGGAGGCGGAATCACGCCGCCTGCGGCCATCACCGGTTCGCCGATGAACGCGGCGATGGTTTCCGGGCCCTCGTCGAGGATGTAATGCTCCAGCTCGTCCGCCAGGCGCGCCGAAAAGGCTTCCTCGGTCTCGCCAGGCCGGCCGAATCGATAGAAGTTCGGGCAGGTCAGGTGATGCACCGGGATGGCCGGCAGATCGAAATCACGGTGCATCGACGGGATGCCGCTCAAGCTGGCGCAGGCGACGGTGGCGCCGTGATAGGCCTGCTGGCGGGAGATGAACTTCTTCTTGGCGGGCTTGCCCAGTGCGTTGTTCACGTACCAGACCATCTTCACCACCGAGTCGTTGGCCTCGGACCCTGAGTTGGTGAAGAACACATGGTTCAGATCGCCGGGCGCAAGCTCCGCCAGCTTGGCGGCGAGCGCCGCGGCCGGGGCGTTGGTCTTGTGGCTGAAGCTGTGGTAGTAGGGCAGTTGCCTGAGCTGCTCGACGGCGGCGTCGACCAGGCGCTGTTCGCTGAAACCCAGGGCAACGCTCCACAGGCCCGACATGGCTTCGATATAGGCATTGCCCTGTTCGTCGAAGACCCGCACACCGTCGCCTGCGGTGATGACCAACGGCCCGATTTCCTGATGCTGGGCCAGGTTGGTGTTGGGGTGAATGAGTGCTGCCAGATCGTTGCGCGCGGTCGCAGTGAGCGTGTTCATTGGTTCATGTTCCTGTCGCAGGCTTCGATCGCCCGCAAGTGAGCAGGTTGCCTGCGCCCCGTGGATCGTCACGGGACGCACGGCAGGATCCTGCGGTTACTGACCAAGCGCTGCCGCGACCGCTTCGCCGAACGCCTTGAGACCCTGTTCGAGCTGCTCGGTCGGGGTGTTCACCGGTGGCATCAGCTTGATGATCTCGCCGTTCGGCCCGCAGCGGTCGACCAGCACGCCCGCCTGCAGCACGCGCTGCTGGGCATCCTTGGCCAAGGCTACGTTGCCGCGGCCGAAATCGATGCCGGCGATCATGCCGCGGCAGCGCGCCGAGGCGACCCCTGGAATCTCGGCGTAGCCGGCGACCGCGCGTTCCATGGCCGCGCAGTTGGCGGCCAGCAACTTCAGGAACTGTTCGTCGCGCCAATAGCCGAGGGCAATCTGGGCGGTAAGGAACGCCAACTGGTTGCCGCGGAAGGTGCCGATATGATCGCCCGGCTCCCAGACATCCAGCCCGGCGCCGATCAACACGATGGCCATGGGCAGGCCGTAGCCACCGATCGATTTGGCGCAGGTGATCAGGTCAGGGACCACCCCGGAGCGCTCGAAGCCGAAGAAGTCACCGGTGCGGCCGCAGCCAGCCTGGATCTCGTCGCAGATGAGCAACACCCCGTGTGCACGGGTCCATTGGCGCAAGGCTTGCAGCCACTGATTGGAGGCGGGGTAGACGCCGGCCTGGATCTGCACCGATTCGACGATCACCGCCGCTGGCAGCTCCGAGCCGCTGCCCTGGTCGTTGGCCAGGCGCTCGAGGAAGCCGATGCTGTCGAAGGCGCCGTAAGGGCTGTCTTCGTAGGGCACGAACACCACGTCGGTGGACAGCCCCGGACCGCGCCGGGTGCGGTTGCCAGTGACCGCCAGCGCACCAGCCGTCATGCCGTGGTAGGCACCATAGAACGACACGATCTTGCTCCGCCCGGTCGCCTTGCGCGCCAGCTTCAATGCCGCCTCGACGGCATCGGCGCCGGTCGGGCCGGTGAACTGCACCTTGTAGTCCCAGCCGCGCGGCTTGAACAGGTCGCGTTCCAGCGACTCGAGGAACTGCCGCTTGGTGGTGGTGTGCAGGTCCAGGGCATGGGTCACGCCGTTGGCCGACAGGTACGCGATCAGCGCATCGCGCATGCGCGGGTCGTTGTGGCCGTAGTTCAGGGCACCGGCGCCGGCAAAGAAGTCCAGGTACTCGCGGCCATCCTCGCCGCGGATCTTGCTGCCCTGGGCAGTATCGAAGACCAGCGGCAGATCGCGGCAATACATCCGCACGTTGGACTCGAGCCGTTCGAATGTCTCGATGTTGTTCATGCATAACCTCTTGAAGTGATCGGGCAACATTTGCTTGGCGCTATCAGTGCTTGAACATCACGTGGCGCACCACGGTGTAGTCTTCCAGGCCATACATGGACAGGTCCTTGCCGTAGCCGGACAGCTTCACGCCGCCATGGGGCATCTCGCTCACCAGCATGAAATGGGTATTGACCCAGGTGCAGCCGTATTGCAGGCGCGCGGCCAGGCGATGGGCGCGGCCGACATCGGCGGTCCACACCGAAGAGGCCAGGCCGTAGTCGGAGTCATTGGCCCAGGCCAGCGCCTGGGCTTCGTCCTCGAACGACGAGACTGTCACCACCGGGCCGAAGATCTCCCGGCACACCACCTCGTCATCCTGGCGGGCACCGGCCAGGACCGTCGGTTCGAAGAAGAACCCGCTACCTGCGGCGCGCTTGCCACCAGTGACGACCTCGATATGAGGCACTTCCCGGGCACGCTTGACGAAGCCTTCGACGCGACCCAGGTGCTCTTCGGTGATCAATGGCCCCATCTCGGTCGAGGGATCATCCTGCAGCCCGCACTTGATGCTGGCCACGGCCTCACCGAGCTTGCGCACGAACTCGGGGTAGACCGACTTCTGCACATACAGGCGGCAGGCGGCGGTACAGTCCTGGCCTGCGTTGTAGAAGCCAAAGGCACGAATGCCTTCGACGGCCGCGTCGATATCGGCATCGTCGAAGATCAGCACGGGGGCCTTGCCACCCAATTCCATGTGCATGCGTTTGACGCTGTCGGCGGTGCCCTCGATGATCCGGCTGCCGGTACGTACGGAGCCGGTCAGCGACACCATGCGCACCTTGGCATGGCTGGTCAGCGGCTCACCGACCGTGGCCCCCCGACCATGGACGATGTTGACCACGCCGGCAGGGAAGATCTCGGCCAGCAGTTCGCCGAGTTTCAAAGTGGTCATCGGCGTGTGCTCCGAGGGTTTCAGCACCACGGTGTTGCCGCCGGCCAAGGCCGGGCCGAGTTTCCAGGCCGCCATCAGCAAGGGATAGTTCCACGGCGCGATGGAGGCGACCACGCCGACCGCATCGCGACGAATCATCGAGGTGTGCCCCGGGATGTACTCGCCCCCGGCCGAACCTTGCAGGCAGCGCACGGCGCCGGCGAAGAAGCGGAACACGTCCGACACCGCCGGCAGCTCGTCCTGCAGCACGGCGGTGTAAGGCTTGCCGCAGTTGTCGGCTTCCAGGCGCGCGAACTCCGGTGCCTGGGCATCGATGCTGTCGGCGAGCTTGAGCAGCAGGGCTGCGCGGTCCTTGGGCGGGGTTTGCGACCAGGCTTCGAAGGCCGCATCGGCGCCTTGCACCGCGGCCTCGACCTGGGCTTGGCTGGCCTCGTTGGTTTGCACCAGGACGCTGCCCAGGGAGGGGTTGTACACGGCCAGCTCGTCGCCTTCGCCGGCTACCAGGGCACCATTGATCAGAAGTTTGCTTTGCATGTCGTTTCTCGCCATTTAACGGCGCGGCCAATGGCCGGCCTTGTGATTGTCGTCAGGGCATTCGATTGAAACGGGGTCGCTATACCAATGCCTCAGGGACGGGGCTGCGGAAGAAGCTGGTGCGGCAGGCCAGGTAGACCAGCCCCAGGCCGAGCCAGCAACTGCCCATGATCAGCGCGTCTTTATCCAGGCTGATCAGCATCCACCCGGCCGTGACCAAGCCGATGAGCGGGAACAGCACGCCACGCAGCAGGCCGGCGCCATCCTTGACCCGTGCATCGAAGGTGAGCCGCAATGCACACAGATTGACGGCGGTGAAAGCGACAAACGCGCCGAAGTTGACCAGCGACGTCGCGGTGGCGATCGTCAAGGCAAAACCCGCCGTGCCGAAAACGCCGCAGAGCAGGATGTTGAAGGCCGGGGTCTTGAAGCGCGGATGCAGGACACCGAACACCTTGCGCGGCAGCTGGTTGTCCCGGCCGAGGGCATAGAGCAGCCGTCCCACGCTGGCCTGGAACGACATGCCCGCGGCAAAGTGGGCGATGATGATCCCCGCCAGCACCACGGCGAAGAACACATCGCCGCCGATCATCCGGGCGATCTCGAAGGCGGCTCCGTCCACCTGCTCGAAGCTGGGGGAGGGATGGGCCAGGTACATGAAGTACGAGGAGCCCACGTACACCGAACCGCCGATCAACGCGACCAGCAGGATGGCGCGTGGCAGCGTCCGGCCCGGCTCTCGGGTCTCCTCGCTCAGCGTGGACAGCGCGTCGAAGCCCAGGAACGAGTAGGCGGCAATGGCGGCGCCGGCCATGCTGGTGGCGAAGGGCACGTCCTGATTGAAGAACGGCTTGGCCGACAGCAGCCCGCCAGGGCCGTTCGCCGCCACGATGTAGTGCATGCACAGGCCCAGGAACACGACGATGATCGCCAGTTGCGCCGCCATCAACAGCACGTTGAAGCGGTTGGCGACCTGGATGCCAAGGACATTGAGCAGTGAAGTGGAAACGATGAAGCCGCTGATCCACACCCACTGCGGGACCTCTGGAAAGGCCATGTTGAGGTAGCTGGCACCGAGCAGCCAGATCAGCATCGGGATGAAGAAGTAATCGAGCAGGGCGGCCCAGCCCACCATGAACCCGAGATTGGCATTGAGCATCTTGCGGGTGTAGGTGTAGGCCGAACCGGCTACCGGGAATACCCTGACCAGCCGCCCGTAGCTCAACGCGGTGAACACCACCCCGGTCGCCGCGATCAGGTAGGCCATTGCCGTGGTGTTGCCGCTGGCCTGGGTGATCACGCCGTAGGTGCCGAAGACGATCAGCGGGGCAAGGAACGCCAGGCCGAACAGCAGCACCGAGAACGACCCCAAGGTGCGCCTCAACGAGGCGCTGGAGGTTGAATGACTCATGACGCAGCCCTCCTACGCGACGAAGTGGTAAGCGGTGGTGATGATGTCGTGATAAGCCTCGACGGACATCGCCTTGGCATTGCTGGCGTCCGAGAAGTTCTGCTTGGATTTTTCGGCGATGGCCTGGAAGTCCTCCTCGCGCACGCCCTTGACCTCGGCGAAGGAGGGGATGCCCAGGTCCTTGCTCATCTGGAACAGATGACCCACGGCGGCCTCGGCGGCGGCGGCCGGCGCCAGCGTCGGGTCGATCCCCAGGGCGTAGGCCACCTGGGCGTGGCGCAGGATGTCGGCATCGCGGTTGTGGCCAAAGACGAAGGGCAGGAAGATCGCGTTGCCGACGCCGTGCGGGGTGTCGTACATGCCGCCAATTGACTCGGAGATGCAGTGCACGCTGCCGACGTCAGCGTTGCCGAATGCCATGCCGGCGATCAGGCTCGCCACCAACATCTGCTCGCGCGCCTCTTGATTGTCTGGCTCCAGTACGACCGCCTTGAGGTGCTGGCTGATCAGGCGGATGGCATGCAATGCCAGGCCATCACTGATCGGGTTCGAAACGCGGCAGGTGTACGCCTCGATGGCATGGGTCAGGGCATCCATGCCGGTGGCGGCGGCAATCGACGCGGGCAGGGTGTCGAGGATACGGGAGTCGAGCAGCGCCAACACGGGGCCGACGCGGTAATCATGGACGCTCATCTTGAAATGGCGGGCAGTGTCGGTGATCACCGAGAAGCACGTCACTTCGCTGCCGGTACCTGCGGTGGTCGGGATGGCGATGATCGGCGGTATGGCGTGCTTGAGGGTGAACGACCCTTCGTAGTCCTCGATCCGCCCGTCGTGGGTAAGCAGCAGGCTGATGGCCTTGGCCGCGTCCATCGCGCTGCCGCCACCCACCGCCAGCAGGCCGTCGATGCCTTTGCCCCGATATTGCTGCGCCGTCCGGTTGATGTCTTCGCTGCGTGGATTGGCCTTGATGTCCGCGACTTCTTCGTAAGCAATTTCTGCCCTGTCCAGGCTGGCATAGATGCTGTCCAGCAGGCCGGCGGCCTTGACCCCGGCATCGGTCACGATCAGCACCCGCGCCAGGCCAAGGCCCTGGAGATGTTCACCGGTGCGCTCGCGCAGGCCAGGTTCCATCACGATCTTGCTGGGGAGTAAGAATTTGAATTCCATACGTACCTCTTGCTCAATTGTTGTCATTGTCGAAAGGGCAGTGGAGGAGCACCCGCGCCTGGTCGCGGTCGGCCGCTCAGGCGTGTGATGTGTGGCCTGGCGCTTTGGCGCAAGCCGGTATGTTGTTGTTTTGGGTGGTGTTGCAACGTGTCGCTAAAGGCCTCCAGCGGAATAAAAAGAGGGGCGGCCAAGCTGCACGCCCCTAAAGAAAATTGTTGTTAACGCAAGTGCCCCGTCAGCAGGGACAGCAGCGTGGTGGACAGGCAAGCCGGAAAGTCATGCCCCATCCCGGGCAGCAACACCAGGCTGGAGCCACGGATCGCCGCCGCCGTGGCGTAGCCACCGCTGGTGGCGACCATGAGGTCTTTTTCCCCATGGATGACCAAGGTGCGGCAACGAATCCGCTGCAGCTCCTCGGTACGGTCGGCGGAGTTGATGATTGCGCCGATCTGCCTGGCGGTACCGAGGTTGCTCGCCTCGCCACCGCCTCGCTCCCAGGCCAGCTGGGCATACTCACGCAAGGCCGGCTCGTTCCACTCGAGGGTGGAGCCGATCACGCGCATGATGTCCACGTAGTCGCGAACGCTTTCCTTCTCGCTGCGCGGCGGGCGGCGCAGCAACTGCAGAAGGGCCTTGAGCGCCGGCTGGCCGACGCGCAGGGAACCCGTGGTGGAAAAGATCGATGTGAGGGTCCTGACCCGCTGCGGATAACGTGCCGCGAGGGTCTGCGCGATCATGCCGCCCATCGACATTCCCACGACATGCGCTGTTTGCAGCTGCAAGCCGTCCATCAAGCCGATGACGTCGTTGGCCATGTCGGCCAGGTCATAGCCGGCGGTGCGCTTGCGCAGGAACTGCTGCAGGGTCGTGGGCGGCGTCACGTCGGTGAAGAACGACCTGCCCGAGTCACGGTTGTCCAGCGTGATGACCTGCAGCCCTTGCTCGACCAGCCCGGCGATCAGCGCTTGCGGCCAGTAGGTAAGCTGCAGCCCGAGGCCGACGATGAGCAGGACCGCCGGGGCACCCTCGACACCGTAGCTGCGATAGCAGAGCTTGCCTTTGCCCGGTAGCTCGCAGAAGCGATCACGGCTCATCGGCGGCTACCTGGCTGTTGCAGTTCGACGCCGGCATGCACCGGCACGTTCGGTACGCTGCTGAAACTGAGGCACTTTTCCGCCACTGTGCCGCGGCGCAGCAGTTTGATATCGCGGAAGTAGTCCATCGACATCACCCAGGGCTCACACGGCCCCTGCCGCGGCACGCTGTCGAGCGCGCGCTGCACATAGCCGGCACCAAAGTCCAGCAGAGGGCGGGTTTCGATCCCGGCCGGCGCCTTTGGCTCGCAGACGTTGTAGCCTTCGCGCGCCATGAAACCGAGCAGGCGGCAGAAGTGGTCGCACAGCAGGCAGACCTTCAAGGTCCAGGACGAGTTGGTGTAGCCCACCGCGAAAGCGAAGTTGGGCACGCCGGAGAGCATCATGCCTTTGTAGGCCAGGGTCTCGTTGAGCACCACCGGCTTGCCGTCCTTGTGCAGGGTGATGCCACCGAACATTTGTACGTTGAGCCCGGTGGCCGTGACGATGATGTCGGCCTCCAGCGTCCTGCCCGATTTGAGCAATACGCCGGACTCGGTGAAGCGCTCGATATGGTCGGTGACGATGTCGGCCTTGCCGGTACTGATGGCTTTGAACAGGTCGCCCTCGGGCACCGAGCACAGACGCTGGTCCCACGGGTTGTAGGGTGGGTTGAAGTGCACGTCGACCGGGTAGTCCTTCGGCAACTCCTTGCGGGTCAGCCACAGCAGCAGTTTTTTCGAGAGCTTGGGGAAACGCTGGCAGAAGCCCCAGAACGCCAAGGTGATCTTGGCGTTCTTGTAGCGCGTCAGGGAATAGGCGGTTTGCGCCGGCAGGACCTTGCGCAGGAACGCGGCAACCCCGTCAGTGGCCGGCTGATTGATGATGTAGGAAGGCGTGCGCTGCAGCATGGTGATGCTGGCGACCTTGTCTGCCATGGCCGGAATCAGCGTTACCGCGGTCGCGCCACTGCCGATGACGACCACGCGCTTGCCCGCATAGTCGAGGTTCTCCGGCCAGTGTTGCGGGTGAACGATCTGGCCCTTGAACTGCTCGGTGCCCTCGAAGCGGGGGGTGAAGCCCTGGTCGTAGCGATAGTAGCCACCGGCACTGAATAGCCAGCGGCATTCGACCGTACGCACCTGAGCCGTCTGGCCTTCCTCGATGCGCACCGCCCACAGGCCTCTGTCGCTTTGCCAGTTGGCCGAGACGACTTTCTGCTGGTACTGGATGAACGGCTCCAGCTGGTACTCGTCGATGGCTTCGCGCAGGTACTCGAGAATGTCCGCGGCATCCGCCAGGGATTTCGCCTTGGTCCAGGGCTTGAAGTCGAAACCGAAGGTGTAGAGGTCCGAGTCGGAGCGGATGCCGGGATAACGGAACAGGTCCCAGGTGCCGCCCATGCGTTCGCGGGACTCGAGAATTGCGAACGTCCTGTCGGGTTGCTGGCGTCGCAGATAGGCCGCCGCGCCGATGCCAGACACACCGGCTCCAATGATCAAAATGTCGAGCGGCTCAACCGGAAGAGCAGTGTGCGAGGACATGTCGCCTCCTATTCTAGTGTTGTAGAGACTGATCTTTTGACTTGATCATTTGACCATGATGAGGTGGCCGATTGCCCGGTACAAGGTGCAAAATGCACCGCGAAGTCTTTTTTTTGGGATGATTTGAACTTTGAGTGACTGCGAGGGCGCCGGCCAACGCGTGGGGGGAGTCGTTTTGGGAGAAGGGGACTGCTAATGCTGCAAGAAGCCCCAGTGGTTCTATCTATCGGGCCCTATGTATCCAGGATTGCCGCGTCGCACCGGAGCACGGCATCTCTGGATGGCCTCTCAGTAGCTTTCCACCAGCAGCCTGACCGCCTTGCAGGCCGTTTCTGTCTCCGCTTCCAGGCGTTCGGGGTCGCCGTGGGCGGTCCAGGAGAGCAGTAAGCCATCGAAGAGGTTGATCAGTAGCCGACTGACAGTGGTCCGTGCGGCATGGTCCAGCGCATCGCCGGTTGCCTTCTGGATGGCCTGCTGAGTCGCTTCGAGGGAAACGATATAGATCTTGGCTGCCATCTGCGGATCGTTACGCAGGTTCCAGAAGAAGAGCTCGAATTGTGTGATGGCCCGTTCGGGGTGCGCGATGAACCACTTGACCAGTTGGCGCAGCATATCTCCCACCGAGTCGGCGGGGAGGGCGTCTGCCGGCGCCTGCAGCGATTGCTGTGGCATGTTGATCAAAGACTCGTAGACCGAATAGAACAACTCCTCCTTGGTGTGAAAAACATAATGCAGCGATGCCAGCGGTGAATCCGCAGCTGCCGCGATGCGCCGCGTCGTGGCGTTGGCTATGCCATGTTCCGCGATCACCTTGATGGTCGCTTCAATGAAATCCTGTCTGCGTTCTTCTGCGCCTATCCGAGCCATTCAGCGTTCTCCCTTGTCGGCATTGCGCCAACCGCCGGTGCCGGCGTCGGCGGTGACGAATGCTATCGCAAAGTCATTGCCTGTTCCATGAGATGGGTGGATGGAGCCGTTTGTGTCCGCACCTTGGCGGCCGGTATGTGGTCATTGCCAGTAACGAATGCCGAGCGCTGGATTTCACTGAAGTCGAGGCGGCCGCGGGAGGGTTACAAAAAACCTAGATCAAATGACTTGATCAAATGACTATATTAAATAATCATGGCAACGCCGAGCAGGTGATCAAGGGCTTCGGTAGTGGCGCAGGAGGTGACTGTGCTGGCGGCTCCGGTGAGACGACGCCGTTGCCCGGGCTCGCTGGACAGAACAATGACAAAACCGGACAGGTAGAAGGCAGATGGATACACGAAAACTCTCGACGGTCAGTGGTGACTCGTCGGTTGAACAGGTGGTGGAAATCATCCGGCGTGACGGCGGGGTCATCATTTCCGATTTCGTCTCGCCAGAGACGCTCAAGTGCCTCGCCGAGGAGCTGGACACCTACTTGAATGTCACGCCCTGCGGAGAAGACCCCTATTTCGCCGGTACGCAGACGCGCCGTGTCGGTCGCATCATCGGTCGAAGCGACATCGCGGTGGAGGTTGCACTAAACCCATTGTTCATCGGCGCGGCCAGGCAGATTCTTCAGACACCAACCCATGTATGGGTGGGCAGCGACCGCATCGAAATGGCGCCTGACATTCAACTCAGCATTACCCAGGCCATTCAAATCGGGCCAGGCCAAGGCCTGCAGCCCTTGCATCGAGACGACGCCACTTCGCTGTGGCGACATCCCCAGTTCGGACGCGAGGCCCGCCTGCAGATGATGCTGGCCATCTCGGATTTCAGCGAAGAAAACGGGGCGACGCGAGTGATTCCGGGTAGTCATCAATGGGATGACGAGCGCATGCCGACCCAGGAAGAAACCATCGCCGCTGAGATGAAGGCAGGCTCTGCGCTGCTGTGGCTGGGCTCGGTCTATCACGGCGGTGGCGCCAATACCACGTCGTCTCCTCGGACTGGCCTGACCATGGCCTACGACTTGGCCATCCTGCGCCTTGAAGAGAATCACTTCCTTTCCATCCCCATTGAACGGATTCGCCAACTTCCTGCAGAAATGCAGCGCCTTCTGGGTTGGAGTGTGAGCTCTACGCTGCTGGGCTGGGTGGAAATCGATGGTCAGATGCGTGACCCGCAGGAGCTCCTGGGCATGCCTGCCTTTTCCGAACCAGGGAAAGACTTCTGAGTGCTTGGGCTTGCACGGCTGGCTGCGTATTGAATTTCTGCCCGACAGGGCGCAACCAAGGAGATAAGACCATGGCGTTTTCAATCGACTCGAAAGTAGGCGAATTGCTGGATAACAACAATACGAGCCAGGTACTTGAAAAGCACGTGCCCGGTATCAGTAAGCATCCGCAAATTGGCATGGCCCGCGGCTTTGCCTTGGTGACAGCGGCGAAATACTCTGGCGGATTGATTTCGCCAGAAGTGCTAAAGGAAATTGATAGTGACCTGAGGGCCCTGATCAACTAACGGTTGGCTGACCTGCCCCTATAAATGCAGTTGCTGGAGCAGGTCAGTAACTTAGCCAGCATTTTCCAGGTGGCCCATGGTGTCCATTGACCTACGGAACTCAGTCGAATGACAATATGGTGTCGCCCTCCAGATTAAGAGGTTGTTTTCGTGCAACTGATAGAAGTGGGCATCCTGGTCTCATGTGTACTGCTAATTATCTGCGGTCTGTTCTATGGGGTGGCATTTTTCGGGAGAAGAAACTATCTAATCGGTGGAGAGTTTTTGATTGTAGGAATATCGGCGACAAATTTTGCGGTCTTTATCGTTACCGGTTGGCAGGCTAATTATAACGTCGCCATGTTTCTTGATGCCTTTTCTCGAGGTGTTGGGATTCCTGTGATTGCAACGCTCGGTTTGATGTCGGTTACGCATGACTACAAGCCGTCTCCGGTGAGTGACATTTTGCTATTCCTGGCTGGCTTCGTGGTCGCGGCCATTTACTTTATGTCGGCCTCGTTCAAGGCCTTCCTCCCTTATTTTTATGTAGGGATGTGGTTGGTCTACACGACCTACCTGGCCTATTTTGTCTGGCGGCTGTGTCGTGCCGGTGAGCTTCTGCATGCGCTGGCCACCACCTTGAGTGGTGTGGCGGGATTGACGATAGCATTGCGCTATGATTTCTTCCCGATTGCGGGCGATGACACAAAGATGGTTTTCATGACGCTGGCTTTTCTGACGTGGTCGTACTCGATCGTGCAGTCATTCTATGCCTATGGTGCGCTTGAGCGCGCCAGTAAAATCCAACTAAGGCGGCATCTTGCGCGCTTTGAGTAGACCGTGTTTATTCGGCTGTTTCAGTCTATGAAGTTACTCCATGGCGGGCCAGGAGCCTGCCGTTTCAACCGCCTCTAGGGGCGGTTTTTTTTGGCGTAAATTTATGTTTAGGGCGCGCTTGGACATAGGGCTGGTGGCTGCAAGCGGTGCCTTAAATGCGCCAGGAATGGGCGTGCACTGGTAACACTTGTTCCTTTATTTCCCATTAAAGGGCAGGTGTTCGTAGCTTATCTAAAGCGTGTTGTGACTAACTGGCTGATTTATATCAACTAATGATGGCGTGAAGAGTTCTGGCATATGCTTTGCTTCATGATCAACCGACATGGTCATATGATCATGTCAGTTGATCAGCTTGCGATAGGTGCCGAATTCCTTGTCAAAGGTTGGGTTGCCGGTGCAGGCCCTTTTCCGAGGAGCCTATTATGAAAAAAGTATCCACAGTGCGTGAACGCGATGTTTCTACCCGCCGAATGTTCAGGCAGTTGCTGATTACCCTTGCTGTATCGGGCGCGATTTGCTCGGTGCAGGCCGCGTCTCAGGGCGCCCAGAAGCTGGGTTCCGAACTGACGCCACTGGGCGGTGAGGTGGCCGCCAATTCAAGCGGGGATATTCCGGCGTGGGCCACGCCGGGGCCACAAGGGGAGGGCTGGAGTTACGGCCAGATGCGCGCCGAGCACTGGAAGTTCAGGAGCGATAAGCCACTTTACAGCATCGATGCGAGCAACGTGGCGCAGTACGCGAGCAAGCTGTCCCCGGGTCAGCTTGAACTGTTCAAGAAGATTCCGGGCTACCGCATGGAGGTCTATCCGACCCGACGCAGCTGCGGCGTGCCGGACTTCGTGGCGGATAACACACGGCAGAACCTTGGCTTCGCCAAGCTCGACCCTTCAGGGGTTGCCCTCGTAGAGGCTCACGTACCCGGCATCCCGTTCCCTCTGCCCAGCACTGGTGCTGAGGTGATGTGGAACATGAAGATGCGCTATCGCGGCCTTGGTGTAGAAATTCCAAAAAGCATTTCAGGCATCTCGCCGCGCAAGGGCGGGGAGTGGTTACGCCAGTCGTCGGATACCTTCTTCTTCACGCCGTGGGGAAAGAAAGGCAGTGAACTCTTTTCCGCAACTGGCCGTTTGGAAAATGCCACGTTCTCCAGTTATCGGGAGCCAGCGGCGCTGGCTGGGCAGGCAGGGGTGCAGACGGCTGTCGCCGGCGAGCAGGCCACGACGTTCTACTACTTCCCTGGCCAGCGTCGCGTGCGGCGCATGCCGTCGTATTCCTACGACGCGCCGCAGATCGGGTTGGACAACCAGTACAACGTCGATGAGGCGAACGTCTTCTTCGGCACCATGGACCGCTTTGACTGGAAACTGGTCGGTAAACAGGAGCTTTTGGTGCCTTACAACGCCTTCGGTGCCTATGACACCGCCGCCAAGGTGGAGGCGTTCGCCGGCAACGATTCAATCGCGCCGCAGGCGCGCCGCTACGAGTTGCATCGGGTCTGGGTGGTCGAAGCCAATGTGCGCCAGGGCATGCGCCACCAGGCGCCAAAACGCATGTTCTACATCGACGAGGATAGCTGGAACCCGCTGCTGGCTGTCGATTACGACAAGCAAGGACAGATCTGGAAAGTGCGTGAAGGCTTCTCGATCCCCGTGTACGAAACCGGCACTTGCGATGTGCAGGCCCAGGTCCAGTACAACCTGGTCGATGGCCGCTACCTGTTCGACATGACCTCGGTCGGAGCTGGCAAGAACGATATCCGCTGGCTCACCGATGAAGGTAGCAGCCCACGCCTGAAACGCGATTTCTACACCTCCGATAACCTGCGAGCCATCAGCGAACGCTAAAGAACGACGTCAGATCGAGAGCCAGAATGAAAAGAATAATTAGCAAAGCATCAGGCCTTGTCATCGTGTGCACCACCCCACTGGCAATGGGGTTCACCTTCGAAACCGAAACCCTCAATGGTTCGTTCGACTCCACCATCACCGCCGGCATGGGCGTACGTACGGAGTCGCGCGGCTGCAACCTGATCAACCAGGGGGCCACCGGGCACAATGTGCCGTCCGGCTGCCTGGCGCAGAGCTCGGGCGTTGCGGATCAGGGCGACCTGAACTACGACCGCGGCGACATGTTCACCAACTATCTCAAGGGTACCCACGAGCTGTTGCTGAAGATGCCCGAGGACGTCACCTTCATGGCGCGCGGTACCTGGATCCGTGACTTCGCGGCCACCGATACCACTGGCACGCGCTCGTTCAACACCCCTGAAAGCATCGGCAGCAGCGGCCTTGGCAAAGATGCTCGCGACGATCTCGCCTTCAAGGCTCGCCTGCTCGATCTGTGGGTGAGCAAAGGCTTTGACGTGGGCGAGCAGCGTGTCCGGGCGCGCCTGGGTAACCAGGTGATCAACTGGGGCGAGAGCCTGTTCGTGGCTGGGGGTATCAACAATACTAACGCCTACGACTATCAAGCCCTGGCCCGTCCGGGGGTGCAGCTCAAGGAGGCCGTGCTGCCGGCGCCGATGCTCAGTGTCGCCTCCGGCCTGGGCTCGGGGGTCAACGTCGAGGCCTACTATCAATTCCGCTGGAACAAGAGCGAGCTGCCGCCGGTGGGCAGCTACTGGTCCACCACCAACGCGCTCGGCGAGGGCAGGGGCGAGTACGGGTTCTCCGAGAACAAAGCCAGGGACAGCGGCCAGTGGGGCCTTTCGCTGCGCTGGCAACCGGAGGACAGCGACGTCAACTATGGCTTCTACGTGATGCGCTACCACGACAAGACGCCGTCGTTGCGCGTGGATATTCTCGACCCGGACACCTTTGCCGCCGCACCCTCCTGGCGCTACCAGGAAGACCGGATGATGTATGGCGTCAGCGCCAACATGCCGATCGGCGACTGGGCCGTCGGTACCGAGCTGTCCTACCGGCCTAAGGATTCGGTAATGCTCAACCCGGTCGTCGACCTGTGTTCGAGCAATGGCGGCAAATGCTGGAAGGACGAGAAGAAGTTCCAGTGGCACCTGACCGGCCTTTACAGCTTCACGCCGTCCAACTCGCCGACGCTGCTGGATTTCACTGGCGCAAGCACTGGTACCTTGCTCACCGAACTTGTGGTCATCAAGTACCCGGGGCTACATGACCAGGTCAACGGCGAGCCGCTCGCCGCCGGCCTCAATGCCTGGCAGCTGGACCCTGCGACCGCGCCGAAGTCGCGTGGCGACAAGACCTCGTCGGGCATCAACCTGGACTTCAGCATGACCTATGACGGCACCTTGCTGCCGGGCTGGCAGGTCACCCCGGGGGTGTTCTACGCACGCTCGCTGAGCGGGCGTACACCGAACCTCACGGCCACCTTTACCAAGGACGCTAGCAGCATGAACTTCTACCTGAATTTCGTGCGCAACCCGGCCAGCTGGCAGGTGTCCCTGAACTACGCCAAGTTCATGGGCGGGGATACCCCTTACGACCAGCTGTATCGTGACCGCGATTATGTCGGCATCGCGATCTCCCGTACCTTGTGAGGCCTCCTGTGAACGGTTCTGTAAAACTGACAGGGATCCAGGCGCGTGGCGTGTTGCCACGCGTCGAGCGGGTCTTGTTCGGACATCGGCGGCTGGTGCTGGCGGGCCTGGCCGTGTTCACCCTGGTCATGGCCTGGTTCGCGGTGCAGTTGCGTATGGACGCCGGCTTCGAAAAACAGTTGCCGGTCGGCCATGAATACATCCAGACCTTCGAGACGTACCGCAACGACCTGATGGGCGCCAATCGCCTGACCATCGTGGTCAAGGCTCGCAAAGGTGATATCTGGAGCGCCCCTGGGCTGAAGCGACTGTATGAGGTGACCCAGGCGATCAGCTTCCTGCCGGGGATCTCGCGCAGCAGCGTGCGCTCGTTGTGGACGCCCAATGCCTTCGTCAACGAGATTACCGAAGAAGGCTTTCGCGCCGATCCGCTGGTGCCGGGCACGGTTTCGCCCGAGCACCTGAACGACCAGGTCATCGCCTCGATCGCCAACTCCACCGCGCAAGGGGGCTTCATCGGCACCCTGGTGTCGCGTGACCAGAGCAGCGCGATGATCACCGCGGAGCTCAACGAGTACGAGGCCGATGGGACGCATCTGGACTATGTCGCGTTCAATCACCGCCTGGAAAAAGAGCTACGCCAGCAGTTCGAAGATGGCGATTTCGAAGTGCAGATCATCGGCTTCGCCAAGCAGATCGGCGACATCGCCGACGGCGCTTCGGCGGTGCTGGAGTTCTGCTTGCTGGCGCTGCTGCTGACCGCGGCGGCGGTGTACTGGTATTGCCATTCACTGCGCTTCACCTTGCTGGCGCTGGTGTGTTCTCTGGCCTCGTTGGTCTGGCAATTCGGCAGTCTGCGCTTGCTGGGCTATGGCCTCGACCCGCTGGCGGTGCTGGTGCCGTTCCTGGTGTTTGCCATCGGGGTGTCCCATGGCGTGCAGCAGATCAACTTCATTGTCCGCGAGATCGCCACCGGCAAGAGCGCCGAAGCGGCGGCACGCTCGAGCTTCACCGGCTTGCTGATCCCGGGAACGCTGGCACTGGTGACTGCACTGGTGTCTTTCGTGACGCTGCTGCTGATCCCGATCCCGATGGTGCGGGAACTGGCGATCACCGCATCGCTCGGAGTGGCCTACAAGATCATCACCAACCTGCTGATGCTGCCTTTGCTGGCGTCCATGCTGCGGGTCGACGACGAGTACGCGGCGGCCCAGGAAATTTCCCGGCAGCGCCGTACCCGCTGGCTGCGTGGCCTGTCGCGGCTGGCCGAGTGGCGCAACGCGCAGTGGGTCCTGGGCGTGGCGCTGGTGATCTTTCTGGTGGCGATCTGGCAAAGCCATGACCGTGTCGTCGGCTCGTTGCAGGCCGGGGCCCCGGAGTTGCGCGAGGATTCGCGCTTCAACCGCGACGCCGTGTCCATCGCCAACAACTATGACATCGGGCTGGATTGGCTCAGCGTGGTGTTCGAAGCCAAGCCGGGGGAGGCTGGCGAAGGCGTGCCGGCGGCGTGCGAGGATGTCGCTGCGGGCCAGTACCAGGACCGCTTCGTCTGGGCCATGCAGGGCGTGCCTGGCGTGCTGTCGGTAGCGTCGTTCTCCAGCAACCTGCGCCAGTTCAACGAGGGCTACAACGAAGGCAACCCGAAGATGGCCGTGGTGCCCATCGACCCGATGAACTACGCGGCGCTGGCTACCGAGGTGGCGCGCACCCCTGGACTGGTGCGTACCGATTGCAGCATGTCCGCCGTGCACCTGTACCTGGCTGATCACAAGGCCACGACGATCAACCGGGTGGTGGAGGCGGTCAAGGCGTTTCGTAGCGAGTATCCGCAACCGGGCCAGGCGATCCGCCTCGCCTCGGGTAACGCCGGTGTCCTGGCGGCCATCAACGAGGAGGTGGAGAAGAGCGAGACGCCCATGCTGCTGTATGTCTATGCCGCGATCGCGTTGCTGGTATTCGCGGTCTACCGCGACCTGCGCGCGGTGCTGGTGTGCTGCCTGCCGTTGACCATCGGTACATTCATTGGCTACTGGTTCATGAAGGAGCTGCAGATCGGCCTGACCATCGCCACCTTGCCGGTGATGGTGTTGGCCGTGGGCATCGGCGTCGACTACGCCTTCTACATCTACAACCGCCTGCAGTTGCACCTGGCCCATGGCCAGTCGATCACCAAAGCGGTCGAGCACGCGTTGCTCGAAGTGGGCGTGGCCACCATCTTCACCGCGATCACCCTGGCGGTGGGCGTGGCCACCTGGGCGTTCTCCGACCTGAAGTTCCAGGCGGACATGGGCAAGCTGCTGGCCTTCATGTTCATCGTCAACATGGTCATGGCCATGACCGTACTGCCGGCATTCGCGGTCTGGCTGGAGCGGGTATTCCCGCGCAAGCGCCCCGTGCGCATGATCGGCGCGCTGCTGCACTGAGGAGAGAAACATGCGATTCAGGGGTTCATTGATCGCGGCGGTGCTCGCCGCGACATTGCCGTTGCTGTCTGCTCGGGCCGAGCCCTTGCAGGCAGTGCCTGCCGTGCAGGCGAGCAATGCCACGCAAGCGACCATGCTGGATGCCGTGTGGGCCGGGGAGCGCGTGGTCGCGGTCGGCGACCACGGCGTGGTCTTGCTGTCGGACGATCAGGGCAAGCGCTTTCGCCAGGCACGTTCGGTACCGGTGTCGACCCAACTGACAGGTGTGTCTTTCGTCGACGCCCAGCGTGGCTGGGCGGTTGGCCATTGGGGGGCGATCCTGGCCACCGCCGACGGTGGCGAGTCGTGGCAAATCCAGCGCTTGTCCAGCGACGTAGATCGGCCGCTGTTCGACGTGCATTTCTTCAACGCCCAACAGGGCGTTGCCGTGGGGCTGTGGTCGTTGCTGCTGATCACCGAAGATGGTGGCAAGACCTGGACCGAGCAATCGTTGCCGCCGCCCCCGGGGGCCAGGAAGGCCGATCTCAACCTGATGGGGCTGTTTGCCGGCAGCCACGGCACGCTGTACGCCACCGCCGAGCATGGGCAGCTACTGCACTCCGAGGACCAAGGCAAAAGCTGGGGTTACCTGGATACCGGCTACGCAGGCAGCTTGTGGTCGGGGGCTGTCCTGGATGACGGCAGCCTCTTGCTCGGCGGTCAGCGAGGCACGTTGCTGCAGGGTACAAAGGAAGGGAAGGGATGGCGCAGATTGCCTACCCACGGTAAAGGTTCCGTCACCGCAATGGCGGTAGCGGGTTCCCGAGTGCTGGTGGTCGGGCTGGATGGGCTGATGATGCTGAGCGAGGATGGCGGGCGGCATTTCCAGGAAAAGCAGTCGGCGGATGACTTGTCGCTGACGGCGGTGCTGCTCGATGCACAGGGTACGCCTGTGCTGTTCTCGCGCCGTGGCGTGATGCCGTACCAGAAGTGAGGCGTTAACCGACGAACTGATCATGGCTTGGGTCGCAAAACGACCCAGGCCGAATGCCAATAATCAACCACTTGAGAGAGGGTAGGACGCGGTCGAGCAGTGGGCAGGGCATTACTGACCAAGCAGGCATATCCGGGGGCAGGTGGTCCGTCCCCCGAATCGATCAATCGCGTTACAGCTGCAGATGGTCCGCCAGGTCAGCGTAGTTATGCTGCCACAGGCCTGGGCTGCCCGCAGGATACTGTGAGCGGAAGCCGATGATCTTCTGCACGCGCGCAGAAAGCGTCCTCACTACCTCCAGCGGCACGATCAACGGATAAGCCTCTTCCGGCGTGAGGATCGAAGCCTGCAGTGGAATGGTCAGGCCCCGGCGGAACTCACCGGCGGTCACGTTGGCGCCACCACCATGGACGACCTTGCCGCCGAACAGTACCGCATCGCCTGCGTTCAACACCGCAGGGATGGTCATTTCCGGGGTGCCGACGTTTCCGAAATCATCCCAATCCTGGCTCCCGGGGATGAGACGCGTAGCGCCGTTTTCTTCGGTGAAGTCGGTCAGTGCCAGCATCAGGTTGGCGATGGCCCGCGGCGCATGCTTGTTCATGGCAACGTAGGGGTAGTACTGGGCCATGTCACGGTGCAGCATCTGTGCTTTGTTGCCCGGGCCGATTTCAATCAGTTGCGCGGTGGTCAGCCACCAGTCGCCAGCGTCCGACTGATAGAGCACGCGCCCTAATTCGTGGAACAGGTCGTCATCGAGGATTTCCTCGCGGAAGGTCTTGCTGTGGGTTACCAGGTTGGTCAGCCGTTTGGTCTGTCGGCCATGGAACTCGACGATCAGCTCGTGTTCATGCTTGGAACCTGCGTCCAAGGCCTTGAGTGGGGCGTCGACCTCCTGGTTGATCCGCTTTACCTGTTCGGGGGTCATGAAGTTGCGGATGATGACCGCGCCGACCTGATCGCTGAGTTGCACGATCTCTTCAGGCGAAGTCGAGCGGGTTACGCTGGGTAGTAGTGGAGGATTCTTTTCGGGGACTGACATGTTGACACTCCGATTCAAAGGCATTGTCGCGCTGGCCGGTTGGCAGGGCGCCCAACCCGAACAAGGGACATGGCGTGGCAGATGCCTTCCTTGTGCTTTTTGCTCAGGCAGTGGCTTCATGCTATGTTTCCACCGGCCTGTGGCCAAGGTACAAAAAGCACCATTTTCCCTCATTTTTTTGAGCATTTTGCACTCTCTATGAATCTTCCTCCCTCCCCTTGGCCACGCCCGTCCGAAGCGGTGCGTGAACTGATCCGCAAAGGCGCCGAACGTGCCCAGGCCCTGCCGCCGGAGTGGGTCGAGCGGCTCAACCAGGCGCTTTTCGCGTCTCCGGAAGACGCAAGGTTGCTGGAGGACCCGGTTATCCTGGCCGCGTGTCGGCGCGCCAATCGAGCAGAGTTGTTGCATTGGGCCAACGCCAACATGCAGCGCCCAGGCGAGCCGGTGGAACCCTATGTATCGGCTGACATGGTGGATACGGCACGGGAGCTCGCCCATCGCGGGCTGTCTGAACTGCTGATGAATGTCGCCAGGTCGACACAGAACACCGCCTGGGAACTATGGATGAAGATGGCGTTCGGCCTGACCCAGGACCCGGCGCTGCTCGAGGAGTTACTGGACGTCTCCTCGCGCTCGATCTCGGAGTTCATCGACAGCAACATGCGAGTGATCACCCGGATCATCCTCGAGGAAAAGCACGCCCAGGCTCATGATGAGCACATCGACAAACGCAGCCTGGTCAGTCGCCTGCTCGACGGCCGCGATGTCGACGCCGAGCAGTTCGCCAGGCGCCTGGGCTACGGCCTTGCGCAGAAGCACCAGGCCTTTCTGGTGTGGAGCGAGACGCCCGAAGCGCACATTCGTCCGCTAGAGGACATGGCGCGCGCGCTGGCAAGCCTCACGGGGGCGGGGGCGCCGCTGGTGGTGTTCGCCGGGCCTGCGACCTTATGGGGCTGGAGTGCTGCGACAAGGCCTCTGGACCTCAATGCGCTGCAAGGCGTGGTTCGTCAGTACCCAGGCGTTCGTGCGGCACTGGGCGCCCCTGCGGCGGGGCTCAACGGTTTCCGTCGCTCCCACCTGGAAGCCTTGACCACCCAGGGGCTGATGGGGCGCCTGGCGGGCGCGCCGCCTGTGGCCAGTATCGATCAGGTGAGGATGGTGTCGCTGATGACACAGGACGCCCGGGCGGCCAGGCAGTTTGTCTTGAGTACCTTGGGGCGCCTGGCTTCAGAGCCGGTGGTGCTGCAGTATTCGTTGCGGGCATTCCTGGCCCATGGCTGCAATATCACCCAGACCGCCGAAGTATTGGGTACGCATCGCAATACCTTGCTGCGGCGCCTGGAACGCGCCCAGGACCTGCTGCCCATTCCATTTGCCGACCACCGTATCCAGATCGCCGCGGCGCTTGAGCTGGTGCTGTGGAGCACACCGCTCGAGGAAGGCGAAAAGTAGACCGAGGTCGCTGTTGCATCGACTTGATCCGTGTCTGATCTTCAGACGGTCGATTGCGACAAATTGGTCCAGCGCCTCCTCAGCGCCACTGGCAGGTTCCGGCGTCACCCGCTTCGGCCAAGTCCAGGGCGGTGCTGGCTACGCCTGTCTACGGATGTTGCCAATCTGTCGCAGGCTCAATCCATACTTGTCGGCGAGCAGGCTGCGTGACAGCCCGCTGGCGCTCTCCCGCTGGATCTGCTGGTTGCGCAGCTGGCGCTGGAAGTGGTCGGACTTGGGAATCTCCAGGGCAAGGCCGGCGAAGCGCTGGATCAGCGCGTCCAGCGCTTCTGGCGGCAGCACATCGGCCAATTTGGTGCGTCGGCGATGTTTGGGGATGTACTTCGGGCGCCCGCCAAAGGCATGCGTCAGCCGGTAGGCGCTGTCCAGACCGATGCATTCGATCAGCGCCTGCAGCGAATGAGGCAGTTGGGTGAGGTCAATGTTGCTCAGGTCTGGCATTTCCACGTAATGGTTCCTTCCGTCATTGGGTTTGGCCGACGCCGAGGCTCGGACCGGCTGCGGCGAGGGTTGCCACGGGATGGCCCGCGTGGCGTAGGCGGATTTTCGAACAGCGACGGAAAGGGTCGCTAGGCGCGAAGCGGACCGGGGCTTGTAGTCGTCCTTGTCTGTCATTTGCGGGCAATCGGGTGTCTTGAAGTGGGAAATGCCTTCACCCTTGCGCTACAGGCCCTAAACCATCTAGAGAAAGGGTTCCATGATGGCGAATTGGGTAGCTTACCTAGACATGCAACCACGGGCGTATCTCGATGCGCTCGCCAGGCTGTGACCGAACTGGGAGATTGTCGTGTGAGGATCAGGCAGGAACTGCAGCGAGGGGAAAGCAGCCGAGGTATCATGGCGGCGGCTCCGTTGGAGCCTCATGTCCCCGATGTCGCAAGGAACCTCCGATGACACATGTGCAGCGCCTGAAATATTCGATCCTGATCATCCTGGTGGTGCTGGGGATCATGCTCGGTCTGAGTTACCTGCAGAAGCAGGGCACTATCAGCGAGCAGACATTCCAGTACGTCGCCATCGCCATTGCGGTGGTCGTGGTGGTGATCAACGGGATCCTGCGGCGCAAGGTGAAACCCTGAAGCAGGCGGGCCGGCATATCCTTGCCGGCCATGCGCTCAGCGCGAGGCGGGTTGCTCGAGCACGGCTCGGGCCTGGGGGTTGAGGCTGTAGCATTTGTCACTGCCCAGGCTGATCACGCCTTCGCTGCACAAGCGCTTGAGCACCTCTCGCACGCTCAGGAACGACAGCGGGATGTCCAGTTGCTCCAGTTGCGCATGCACGCCACGCACACCAATGCTGCGGCCACTGCGGCCGGCGGTGTGCAGGGCGTCGATGACCTTAAGGCGGATCAGGCTGGTGCGCAGGCCGTAGGCGCGCAGCAGCTCGCGGATTTGCTCGTTGCCCACGCGTTCTTCCTGGGGGGCGGCGGCCTGACTGGGCGCAGGCTGCGCCGCCAGCGATTGTTGCGGGTTGTACATGTGAATGCTCCTTTTCGTGGACTGTCCCGAAATCATGGGTGCCTCACATCTAAAGACGTTTGAGCTCGACAAAACTGCAACCCCCGGTGAAAAAAATCTGACATGTTCTGTTGAGAACGTTGCAGCACCGCGTTGAACGTAAAATTTTCATCTGGCCATTCGTCTGTTCGGGATGACCCCGATAAGCACGAGGAGTGCCTGTGATCCCTCTTCCCCTGTTTCGCCTGGGCCTTGCCGCCGCCCTGGTCGCTGCCAGCCTGACCCTGCAGGCGCGCGAGGCCGATGGCGAGGCGTCCGCGCAGATCCGTCGCACCAGTTTCGGCGTGCCACACATCCTGGCCAAGGACGAGCGCGGCCTGGGCTACGGCATCGGCTACGCCTACGCCCAGGACAACCTGTGCCTGCTGGCCGGCGAGGTGCTGACGGTCAATGGCGAGCGCTCCCGGTATTTCGGTGCCGACGGCAAGACGGTCGAGCAGCGTGACAACCTCTCCAGTGACCTGTTCTTTACCTGGCTCAACGAACCTGCGGCGGTAGACAGTTTCCTCACGGCGCAGCCGGTGGCGGTGCGTGATCTGCTTGATGGGTATGCCAACGGCTACAACCGTGCCCTGGGTGAACGACGGATCGAGGGGCTACCGGCCGAGTGCGGGGCAGGGGAGTGGCTACGGCCGATCACCAGCCGCGATCTGGTCAAGCTGACCCGGCGCTTGCTTGCCGAGGGCGGCGTAGGGCAATTCGTCGAGGCCGTGGTCGCCGCGACGCCTCCCGAGCTGGCGGCGCAACGCCCGGAGGTCGACTACAGCGTGGCCTTGGCGCGACAGGCGCAGTTCGCCGCCGAGCGTGGCAGCAATGCCGTGGCCGTGGGCGCCGAGCGTTCGGCCAATGGCCGTGGGCTGCTGATGGCCAACCCGCATTTCCCGTGGATTGGCGGGATGCGTTTTTACCAGATGCAGTTGACCATCCCCGGGCAACTGGATGTGATGGGAGCGGCGTTGCCGGGCCTGCCAGTGGTAAATATCGGTTTCAACCGGCAACTGGCCTGGACCCACACGGTCGACACCTCCAAGCACTTCACCCTCTATCGCCTGCAACTGGATCCCAGGGACGCCACCCGCTATCTGTATGACGGCCAGTCGCTGCCGCTGGAGCGCAAGCTGCTCAAGGTCACGGTGAAGGGGGAGGACGGTACGCTCAGCCAGGTCGAACGCACGATTCACCTGTCGAAGTTCGGCCCTGTGGTGCAATGGCCCGGCCGTCTGGATTGGGACAAGCACGCCGCCTACAGTCTGCGCGATGCAAATCTGGACAATACCCGGGTATTGCAGCAGTGGTACCGGATCAACCGTGCCGACAGCCTGCAAGCGCTGAAGGCGTCGGTGGGTGAGCTGCAGGGCATCCCCTGGGTCAATACCTTGGCAGTGGACGCTGCTGGCCAGGCCTTGTACCTCAATCAGTCGGTGGTGCCCTATGTCGACCAGGGGATGCTGGAGCAGTGCAGCACCCCCGGCGCGTCTGGCCCGCTGGTGGTGCTCGACGGCTCGCGCAGTGCCTGTCAATGGAAGGTGGATGCGCAGGCGGCCCAGTCAGGGATCTTCCCGGCCAACCTGCTGCCGAGCCTGGAGCGGCGCGATTATGTACAGCACGCCAACGACTCGGCGTGGATGGTCAACCCGGCCCAGCCGTTGACCGGCTTCTCGCCCCTGGTCAGCCGTGCCCACCAGCCCCTGGGCCTGCGCAGCCGCTTTGCCCTGCAGCGCCTGCAGGGCAAGGGCAAGCTGGGCAGCGCCGAGCTCCAGCACATGGTCTTCGATGACGAGGTGTACCAGGCCAGCCTGCTGATGCCGGATCTGCTGCAATGGTGCAAGGGCGTGGAGGCGGACATTCAGTCGGTATGTGCCAGCCTGCAGGCATGGAACGGCAAAGCCGATCAGGACAGCGGTATCGGCCTGGTTCATTTCATGAACATCGCCGCCACGCTGGCCGAGCATCCGCAAAGCTGGCGCGTGCCGTTCGATCCGGCCGACCCGTTGCACACGCCTCGTGGCCTGGCGGTGGAGCAGGCCGCCGTGCGCAAGCTGCTGCACGAGGCGGCGCTGGGCTCGCTTGCGCAGGTGAACGAGGCTGGTATCGCCGCCGACCAGCGGTGGGGGCAGATCCAGCAGGCCGCCGATGGCACGCCGGTGCCCGGCGGGCCGCAGGCCTTGGGCGTCTACAACGCGATGGTCAGTGTGCCGGTAGGGCCGGGCAAGCGCCTGGTGGTCAGTGGTTCGAGCTATCTGCAGGTGGTCAGCTTCACCGAGCAGGGCCCGCAAGCCCAAGGGCTGTTGGCGTTCTCGCTGTCGAGCGAGCGGGCGTCAGCGCATGCCGCCGACCAGACGCGGGCCTTCGCGGCCAAGCAACTGGCGCCGATTCCGTTCACCGAGGCGCAGATCAAGGCTGATCCGCAGTATCAGCAGTATGTGATCAGCGAGCGGGACCAGGGTCAGGTGGTCAGCGCCAAATAGCACCGTCGGTGGCAGCGCGGGGCAAGCCCGCTCCTACGTGAATCGTGGGAGCGGGCTTGCCCCGCGCAGTTTCAGGAGAAGTCGAACGGGGCCAGTTGGAAACCCTGTTCATCCACCTGCAAGGCCCAGCCACGCCGATCCCAGTCGCCCAGCACGATGCGCCGTGCCGGCTGGCCGTCGACCACCAGCTTGTGCAGCGCCGGTCGATGGGTGTGGCCGTGGACCAGGGTACGTACGCCGTGGGCGGCCATCACCTTGGGCACTTCCTCGGGGGTGACATCGACGATTTCGGTGCTCTTCATGCGTGCCTGCGAGCGGCTTTCGCTACGCAGCTTGCGTGCCAGCTTGTGCCGCGTGCCCAGCGGCAGGTGCCGCAGGATCCACAGGCTAAGCGGGTTGCGCAGGTAGCGGCGCAGCTTCATGTAGGCCACGTCACGGGTACACAGGGTGTCGCCATGCATCAGCAGCACCGCCTCGCCACCGAGCTCGACCACGCTGGGGTCGGCCAGCAGGGTGCAGCCGGCGGCGTCGCAGAACGCCTGGCCAATGAGAAAGTCACGGTTGCCGTGCATCAGGTACACGGCCGTGCCGCTGTCGCTCAACCGGCGCAGAGCCTGGCAGATCGACTGCTGGAAGGGCGTCATGGCATCGTCGCCGATCCAGGCCTCGAAGAAATCGCCGAGGATGTACAGCGCCTTGGCGTGGCGGGCGCGGCCGTCGAGCAGATCAAGAAACGCCCGGGTAATGTCCGGGCGTTCTTCTTGCAGGTGCAGATCGGAGATCAGCAGTATCACTCAATGATCTCGGCTTTCTCGATGATCACGTCGTCTTTCGGCACGTCCTGGTGGCCGGCTTTGGAGCCGGTGGCGACTTTTTCGATGGCGTCGACGATTTCCTGGCCTTCGATCACTTCACCGAACACCGCGTAGCCCCAGCCCTGGACGTTCTTGCCGCTGTGGTTGAGGAAGTCGTTGTCGGAGGCGTTGATGAAGAACTGCGCGGAGGCCGAGTGCGGCTCCATGGTACGGGCCATGGCGATGCTGTACTTGGTGTTCTTCAGGCCGTTGTCGGCTTCGTTCTGGATGCTGGCGCGGGTTTTCTTTTGGCTCATGCCAGCCTCGAAACCACCACCCTGGATCATGAAGCCCTTGATCACGCGGTGGAACACGGTGCCGTCGTAGTGGCCTTCCTTGACGTACTGAACGAAGTTCTCGGTGGTCAGCGGGGCTTTCTCGGCGTTCAGTTGCAGGACGATATCGCCGTGGTTGGTGCTCAGTTTGACTTTGGACATGCTGAAATTCGCTCTTTCAAGGCATTCGGGAAATAGGGTGCGCGCTGCGCTCGGACAACCTGACGCAGGATCAGGCAGCCGCGGCACAGGCCACTGGGGCGTCATTGTGCCGGATTGTAGACCGCTGCGGCGACAAAACGCGCCACTTTGTCGGTGCTCCGGCTGTCAGCAGCTTGACTGCTTCGGCTATGATAGGCCCTTTGATTCAATCGGCCTACCCGGCCGGCTACCTGCATTCAAGGACACTATGAGCAAGCCCACTGCCGACAACGCGCCAAAC
This sequence comes from Pseudomonas sp. BJa3, assembly GCF_026343815.1. NCBI lineage: Bacteria > Pseudomonadati > Pseudomonadota > Gammaproteobacteria > Pseudomonadales > Pseudomonadaceae > Pseudomonas > Pseudomonas sp. BJa3. The sequence continues at coordinate 287,362 of NZ_JAOXMC010000002.1, forward strand.
GCCGCTGCCAAAGGCGCCCCCGCCGTCCCTGTGAACTTCCTGCGGCCGATCGTCCAGGCCGACCTGGACGCGGGCAAGCACCAGAGCATCGTCACCCGTTTCCCGCCGGAGCCCAACGGCTATCTGCACATCGGCCACGCCAAGTCGATCTGCGTCAACTTCGGCCTGGCCAAGGAATTCGGCGGCGTCTGCCACCTGCGTTTCGACGACACCAACCCGGCCAAGGAAGACCAGGAGTACATCGACTCCATCCAGCGTGACGTCAAGTGGCTGGGCTTCGAATGGGCAGGCCCGGTGCGCTACGCCTCGGACTACTTCGACCAGTTGCACGCCTGGGCCGTGGAGCTGATCAAGTCGGGCAACGCCTACGTCTGCGACCTGACCCCCGAGCAGGCCAAGGAATACCGCGGCAGCCTGACCGAGCCAGGCAAGAACAGCCCGTTCCGCGAGCGCAGCGTCGAGGACAACCTGGACCTGTTCGCCCGCATGAAGGCCGGCGAATTCAAGGACGGCGAGCGCGTGCTGCGCGCTAAGATCGACATGGCCTCGCCGAACATGAACCTGCGCGACCCGATCCTGTACCGCATCCGCCATGCCCATCACCATCAGACCGGTGACAAGTGGTGCATCTACCCCAACTATGACTTCACCCACGGTCAGTCGGACGCCATCGAAGGCATCACCCACTCGATCTGCACCCTGGAGTTCGAGAGCCACCGCCCGCTGTACGACTGGTTCCTCGACAAGCTGCCGGTGCCGGCGCACCCGCGCCAGTACGAGTTCAGCCGCCTGAACCTGAACTACACCATCACCTCCAAGCGCAAGCTCAAGCAGTTGGTGGACGAAGGCCACGTCGAGGCCTGGGACGATCCGCGCATGTCGACCCTGTCGGGCTACCGCCGCCGCGGCTACACCCCGGCCTCGATCCGCAACTTCTGCGAGATGATCGGCACCAACCGTTCCGACGGCGTGGTCGACATGGCGATGCTCGAGTTCAGCATCCGTGACGACCTGGACCGCACCGCGCCACGCGCCATGTGCGTGCTGCGCCCGCTCAAGGTGGTCATCACCAACTATCCCGAGGGTCAGGTCGAGCAGCTCGAACTGCCGCGCCACCCGAAGGAAGACATGGGCGTGCGCGTGCTGCCGTTCGCCCGCGAGCTGTACATCGACCGCGACGACTTCATGGAAGAGCCGCCCAAGGGCTACAAGCGCCTGGAGCCGGCCGGTGAAGTGCGCCTGCGCGGCAGCTACGTGATCCGTGCCGACGAGGCGATCAAGGACGCAGACGGCAACATCGTCGAGCTGCGCTGCTCGTACGACCCGGACACCCTGGGCAAGAACCCCGAGGGCCGCAAGGTCAAGGGCGTGATCCACTGGGTGCCGGCCGAGGGCAGCATCGAGTGCGAAGTGCGCCTGTACGACCGCCTGTTCCGCTCGGCCAACCCGGAGAAGACCGAAGACGGCGGCACGTTCCTCGACAACATCAATCCCGATTCGCTGCAGGTGCTCAGTGGTTGTCGTGCGGAACCTTCCCTGGGCCAGGCCCAACCGGAAGACCGCTTCCAGTTCGAGCGCGAAGGTTACTTCTGCGCCGACCTGAAAGACTCCCAGCCGGGTCGCCCGGTGTTCAACCGCACCGTGACCCTGCGCGATTCGTGGGGCAGCTGAGGAACCTTCGTGCTTACCATCTACAACACGCTGAGCAAGACCAAGGAAGTTTTCAAGCCGCTGGACGGCAACAAGGTGCGCATGTACGTGTGCGGCATGACCGTGTACGACTACTGCCACCTGGGCCACGGTCGCAGCATGGTGGCCTTCGACCTGGTCACCCGCTGGCTGCGCAAGAGCGGCTATGAGCTGACCTATGTGCGCAACATCACCGACATCGACGACAAGATCATCAACCGGGCCAACGAGAACGGCGAGTCGTTCGACGCGCTGACCGCCCGCATGATCGACGCGATGCACGAGGACGAGCGCCGCCTGAGCATCCTCAAGCCGGACCTGGAGCCGCGTGCCACCGACCATATCCCCGGCATGCACGCGATGATCCAGACCCTGATCGACAAGGGCTACGCCTACGCGCCGGGCAATGGCGACGTGTACTACCGGGTCGGCAAGTTCGTCGGCTACGGCAAGCTGTCGCGCAAGAAGATCGAAGACCTGCGCATCGGCGCGCGCATCGAAGTGGACGAGGCCAAGCAGGACCCGCTCGACTTCGTGCTGTGGAAGGGCGTCAAGCCCGGCGAACCCTACTGGGATTCACCGTGGGGCCCGGGCCGTCCGGGCTGGCACATCGAGTGCTCGGTAATGTCCACCTGCTGCCTGGGCGAGAGCTTCGACATCCACGGTGGCGGCAGCGACCTGGAGTTCCCGCACCACGAGAACGAGATCGCCCAGAGCGAGGCGGCCACCGGCAAGCAGTACGCCAACGCCTGGATGCATTGCGGCATGATCCGTATCAACGGCGAGAAGATGTCCAAGTCATTGAACAACTTCTTCACCATCCGCGATGTGCTCGACAAGTATCACCCGGAAGTGGTGCGTTACCTGCTGGTGGCCAGCCACTACCGCAGCGCGATCAACTACTCCGAGGACAGCCTGCGCGACGCCAAGGGCGCGCTCGAGCGCTTCTACCATGCGCTGCGTGGCCTGCCGCGCGTGGCTGCCCAGGGTGGCGAGGCATTCGTCGAGCGTTTCACCGTGGCGATGAACGACGACTTCGGTACACCTGAAGCCTGCGCCGTGCTGTTCGACCTGGTGCGCGAGATCAACCGCCTGCGTGACAGCGACCCCGAGGCCGCCGCCGGCCTGGCAGGTCGTCTGCGCGAGTTGGGGGATGTGTTGGGTGTGCTGCAGCTGGAAGCCGATGACTTCCTGCGCGCCGGCGCCGAGGGCAAGGTCGATGCCGCTGAAGTGGAGGCGCTGATCCAGGCGCGTCTGCAGGCGCGCAGCGACAAGAACTGGGCTGAATCCGACCGCATCCGCGACCAGCTGGCCGCCATGGGCGTGGTGCTGGAAGACAGCAAGGGCACCACTACCTGGCGCCTGGCTGACTGATACTGCAACCGGGGCCGTTGTGCGGCCCAATCGCGGGGCAAGCCCGCTCCCACGTCGACGCATCTGCAATCGGGTGTCAACGTGGGAGCGGGCTTGCCCCGCGATGCTTTTCAGGCTGCTACTTTACCGGCCCCGCCAGTGGGCAATGCAGCACCAGCCTTGCCCCACCCAGCGCACTGCTGGCCACCTCCAGCCCGAAGCCGTGCAGGTCGACGATCGCCGCGACGATCGACAGCCCCAGCCCGAACCCTGCGTGGCGATGGCCTTCCTCACTGCGGTAGAAGCGCTTCAACACGGCCTCGCGCTCATCTGCCGGAATCCCCGGCCCACTGTCCTCGACAGCAATATGCACGCCGGCCTCGTCCTCGCTGGCGACGATACGCACCTGTCCGCCCTCGGGGGTGAACTTGATCGCGTTGCCCACCAGGTTGGCCAGTGCTTCGAAGAGCAGTTCCCGGTCGCCATGTAGCGCCGCCAGCTGCGCAGGCTGCTCCAGGTGCAGACGGATGCCGCCATCCTCGGCCAGCGGCAGGTAGAAGTCATGAAGCTCCGCCAGCAACCCTTGCGGGTCGAGCCGGACGAATCCGGCGCGGCGCTGGCGGTCTTCCAGTTCGCTGATGCGTAGCAGCCCGCGAAAGCGGGCCATCAGCGTGTCGGTCTCGCCGATCGCCTGGTCCAGCGCCGCGCCTTCGGCGGAGTCGCTGCCGCTTTGCTGGCGGATGCGGTAGAGCTGGGCACGCAGGCGCGTCAGCGGGGTGCGCAGGTCGTGGGCGATATTGTCACAGACGCCCTTGACCTCGTGCATCAGCCGCTCGATGCGGTCAAGCATGGCGTTGACGATGGCGGCGAGCATGTCCAGTTCATCGCGCCGGGCCGACAGGGGCAGGCGGTGGGTGAGGTCGCCGGCGACGATCAGCTCGGCTTGGGCCTGGATCGCGCGGATGCGCTTGAGCGGCCTGCGCCGTAGCAGGTACCAGCCGGCGAAGCCCGGGATCAAGGTCAGCGAGATACCCCAGAGCAGAGCGTCGAGGATGATCCTCGTCACCACGAACAGCGAGCCGTTGTCGCGCACCAGCACCAGCCAGCGACCGTCCTGCACCTTGATCGCCACGGCATCGCAGCTGTCGCGGGGCAGATGGGGATCGTCGGCGTCCAGGCAACGCTTGAGCTCATGGACCTTGCCGTCCAGGCCCAGCTCCGAGGGAATTGCACGGATGCGCCCGCCGATCGGGTTGAGCTGGGTATCGAACAGGCCGTAGGCGTCGAAGCTGCGCTCCTCGAAGGCCTGGCTGGCGACCAACGCGTCGTCCAGCTGCTTGCCGCTCATGTGGGCGAACAGGTGCTGGCGTTGCAGCATCGAGTGGCGGGTGAGCTTGTTCAGGTAGCTGGTGACCTCGAAGTACAGCACCCCCATGAGGATGCTGCTCCAGGCCACGAACAGGAAACTGTATAGCGCCAGCAGACGGCTGGTGGAGGAGCTCCAGCCCTTAGACGGGTTCGGCAATGGCATAGCCGGAGCCCCGCACGGTGCGAATCAGCGGGTTCTGGCCGGGCGAGTCGATCTTCTTGCGCAGGCGGCCGATGTGCACGTCGATCAGGTTGGTGCCGGGGTCGAAGTGGTAGCCCCACACCTCCTCGAAGATCATCATCCGGGTGATCACCTGGCCGGAGTGGCGCATCAGGTACTCGAGCAGCTTGTATTCGGTGGGCAGCAGGTTCAGCGCCTGTTCGCCGCGGCGGGCTTCGTGGCTGATCAGGTCAAGCTCGAGGTCGGCGACCTGCAGGCGGGTCTGGGTCATCGGCACGCTGTTGCGGCGCAGCAGCACCTCGACCCGGGCGGCCATTTCGTCGGAGGCGAACGGTTTGGTCAGGTAGTCGTCACCGCCGGCGCGCAGGCCGCGCACGCGCTCGTCGACGTCCGACAGCGCGCTGATCATCAGGATCGGCGTGGCGATCTTCAGGTTGCGCAGGGTGGTGACGATGGTCAGGCCGTCGACCTCGGGCAGCATGCGGTCCAGGGTGATCAGGTCGTAGCCGCCGGCGATGGCCTTGGCCAGGCCTTCACGGCCATTGTCTGCCCAGTCGACTTCCAGACCGTGGCTGGACAGTTCGGCGACGATTTCCTGGGCGGTGACAGCGTCGTCTTCGATAGTCAGTACGCGAGGCATGCTGGTTCCTGGGCGGCGAGTGGAGACCTGATTGTGCCAAAGAATAGACAACCGGCGATTTAAGAAAAATTCATCTAGGCAATACTGCCGCGGCTGACGCTCAGATGGCGCAGCAGTAAAAAGAAAGGGGCGTGCCATTGCTGGCACGCCCCTTCTCATGACGGCACGGGCTTAAACGACCTTGACGATCCAGCCCGCTGGCGCCTCGACATCACCGCTCTGGATGCCGGTCAGCTCGGCATACAGCTTCTGCGTCACGGGGCCGACTTCGGTTTCGCTGTGGAATACGTGCAGCTTGCCGTTGTACTGGATGCCGCCGATTGGCGTGATCACCGCAGCGGTACCGCAGGCACCGGCTTCGACGAAACGGTCGAGCTTGTCGATTTCCACGTCGCCTTCGATGACCTTCAGGCCCAGGCGCGATTCGGCCAGTTCCATCAGCGACAAGCGGGTGATGCCCGGCAGCACCGAGACCGACTTCGGCGTGACGAATTCGTTGTTGGCGGTGATGCCGAAGAAGTTGGCCGAACCGACTTCCTCGATTTTCTTGTGGGTCAGCGGGTCAAGGTAGATGCAATCGGCGAAGCCGGCTTTCTTGGCTTCATAGCCCGGCTGCAGGCTGGCCGCGTAGTTGCCGCCGACCTTGGCCGCGCCGGTGCCCTGCGGGGCGGCACGGTCGAAGTCGGAGATGAGGAATTTGTGCGGGGTCATGCCGCCCTTGAAGTACGAGCCGACCGGGATGGCGAAGACCGAGAAGATGAATTCAGGGGCGGTGCGCACGCCGATGTTGTCGCCGGTGCCGATCACGAATGGGCGCAGGTACAGGGCGCCTTTGCCGTGCGGTGGGACAAACTTCTCGTTGGCCTTGACCACCTGTTTGCAGGCTTCGATGAACTGTTCGGTCGATACCCGTGGCATCAGCAGGCGGTCGCAGCTGCGCTGCATGCGCGCGGCGTTCTGGTCCGGACGGAACAGGTTGATCGAGCCATCCTTGCAGCGGTAGGCCTTCAGGCCTTCGAAGCACTGCTGGCCATAGTGCAGGGCGGTGGAGCCTTCACTGATGTGCAGCACATTGTCTTCGGTCAGGGTGCCCTTGTCCCATTCGCCGTTACGCCATACGGACAGGTAACGCTTGTCGGTCTTGATGTAGTCGAAACCCAGCTTGTCCCAGTTAATGCTTTCGTTACTCATGACACCCTCATTGCTCTTGCCCGAACACGGCGGGCTGCTTTTATATGCGCACCCCGCCACCTTAATACATCCGGCGCGGATCGGGAACTGTAGGAAATCTGTAGGAGCGGGGCACATGGTTCAACGCAAGCGCCGGTTCCAGTCCCCGCCATGATCGCGCCAGCACGCCTCCTCGCTGTCGAAGCGCACATGCCAGGCCACATGGTCCAGTTCGATGCCTGCGTCACGCAGCGCCTGGGCCGTCAGCGCGATCATCCGCGCCTTAGTCCGCGCCGGCCAGCGCGCGGGCCTTGTCGGTGTCATCGGTGAACACCCAGATGATGCGCAGGCTGGCGGGGAAGTCGTCGAGGTCCACCTGGTGGGTGAGCCAGGCGAAACCGACGATCTCGCCCTGGGCAGTGGCGCAGGCTTCGGTCAAGCAGGCGACCATCTCCCGCTCCAGGCGCGCCAGGGCGCGCTTGCCGCTGGCCATCAGACGTTGTCGATCTGCTGGCAGAAGCGCAGGCGGTTGCCGAACGGGTCGGCCACCTGCATTTCCAGGCCCCAGTCGACCGCCTCGGCCTGCGGGCGGGCGTAGCCGTAGCGCTTGGCCAGCAGTTCGCACTCCAGCGCCTTGAGGTCCTCGACCCGGGCAAACACCGCCGAGCCCGGCGTGGCGTCGCCGTGGTGTTCGGACAGGTGCAGGATCAAGCCGTCGCGGTGGATCTGCATGTACAGCGGCAGGTCCGGGGCGAAGCGGTGTTCCCAGTCGAGCTGGAAGCCCAGGAAATCGAGGTAGAACTCCCGGGCCTTGTCGACCGAGAAGATCCGCAGGATCGGAATGGCGGGGGCGAATTGCATGGGGGCGTCCTTGGCTCGAAAAGGGGCAGGGTGGTCACTGTAGCCTACTTCGCCACGCCGGCAGGCACTTGAATCGCGCGTCCGGGCGTAGCCGCTCTGGCCCGCAGCCTTGCGGCATGACTGACGGTCCGAAAGTTTCATCATCGTTCATCTGCGCAGTTGGCCCGCTCCCTGCTATATCCCTCCAGCGAATATTGATCGAGTGGTCAGCCCGGCGCGCCTGCAAGCGCCCCGCGCAGGGCCCTCATCCGGCCGTCAGGCCATGGATTTCAGGGGTTTGAGGATGTCGTCGGCGCAACAGATCGACCCGCTACAGGCAGAGCCAGGCTGGCGCGCCCACCTGCGGTTGCGCTTCGTCCAGCGTGACGGCGTGACCCGGCTTGGTGCGCGCCATCATGTCGGACCTCTTTTGGTGCAGCGGCCTTTCTATCCGGAGGGAGCACCATGCCATGTCTATGTGCTGCACCCTCCAGGGGGCATCGTCGCCGGCGACCGTCTCGAGCTTGACGTCCACCTTGAGCCCGGCAGCCATGCCTTGCTCACCATGCCTGGCGCAAGCAAGTTCTACCGCAGCATCGGCCCAACAGCGCGGCTGGGCCAGCGCTTTCACCTCGCCGCCGGCAGCACCCTGGAATGGCTGCCGCAGGACAGTATCTTTTTCAACGGCGCCCGCGCTGGCCTCGACAGCCGTTTCAGCCTTGAACCCGGCGCGCGCCTGCTGGCCTGGGAGACGCTGTGCCTGGGCCGTCCGGTGATGAACGAGTGCTTCGAAGAGGGCGCGCTGGACAGCCGCCTGCGCATCGAACTGCCCGGCGAGCCGGGCCTGCACGAGCGCCTGCGCATCGAGGGTGGGCTGCTGGACAAGGTCGCCGGGCATCCGTTGCTCGCCACCTTCTGCGCAGTACCCGCCGACCAGACGGTGCTGGAGCGGGCGCGGCAGATCCTCGACGAACTCGAAACCCCAGCCGGCGCGACGCTGCTCGGCCCGCTGCTGGTGATCCGCCTGCTCGACCACGACAACCAACACCTGCAACGCAACCTGCAGCGCCTCTGGCACTTGCTGCGCCCGGCCGTGCTCGGCCTGGCACCGTGCCCGCCGCGCATTTGGGCCACCTGAGAGAGCCGCCATGGAGCTGACCCCGCGAGAGAAAGACAAATTGCTGCTGTTCACCGCCGCCTTGCTGGCCGAGCGACGACTGGCCCGTGGCCTGAAACTGAACTACCCGGAGGCGGTGGCGCTGATCAGCGCCGCAGTGCTCGAAGGCGCCCGCGATGGCCGCACGGTTGCCGAGCTGATGAGCCTGGGTCGCGAGGTGCTGGTGCGCGAGCAGGTGATGGCCGGCGTGCCGGAAATGCTGCACGACGTTCAGGTCGAGGCGACCTTCCCCGACGGCACCAAGCTGGTGACCGTGCATGAACCCATCGTTTGAGGAGGCCGGCATGATTCCCGGAGAAGTCCAGGTCGCCGCAGGCGACATCGAGCTCAATGTCGGTCGCCTGAGCGTCAGCGTCAGCGTGGCCAACCATGGCGATCGCCCGGTACAGGTGGGCTCGCACTACCACTTCTACGAAGTCAACGATGCCCTGGTGTTCGAGCGCGGGCCGACCCGAGGCTTTCGCCTGGACATCCCGGCCGGCACCGCGGTGCGCTTCGAGCCCGGGCAATCACGCACCGTGCAGTTGGTGGCTTATGCCGGCAAGCGCGAGGTGCACGGCTTTCAGGGCAAGGTGATGGGCGTGCTGGAGGAAAGGGCATGAGCCGCATTTCCCGCCAGGCCTACGCTGATATGTTCGGGCCTACCGTTGGTGACCGCGTGCGCCTGGCCGATACCGCGCTGTGGGTGGAGGTCGAGAAGGACTTCACGATCTATGGCGAGGAGGTCAAGTTTGGCGGCGGTAAAGTGATCCGCGACGGCATGGGCCAAGGCCAGATGCTCGCCGCCGAGGCCATGGATCTGGTGCTGACCAACGCGCTGATCATCGATCACTGGGGCATCGTCAAGGCCGATATCGGTGTCAAGCATGGCCGTATCGCCGCCATCGGCAAGGCCGGCAACCCTGATGTGCAGCCCGGCGTCACGGTACCGGTGGGGCCGGGCACCGAGGTCATCGCCGCCGAAGGCAAGATCGTCACCGCTGGCGGCATCGACTCGCATATCCACTTCATCTGCCCGCAGCAGGTGGAGGAGGCGCTGACCAGCGGGGTAACCACCTTCATCGGCGGCGGCACCGGCCCGGCCACCGGCACCAACGCCACCACCTGCACCCCAGGGCCCTGGTACCTGGCGCGCATGCTCCAGGCCGCCGACTGCCTGCCGATCAACATCGGCCTGCTGGGCAAGGGCAATGCCTCGCGGCCCGAAGCCCTGCGCGAGCAGATTGCCGCCGGTGCCGTGGGCCTCAAGTTGCACGAGGACTGGGGCTCGACACCAGCGGCCATCGACTGTTGCCTGGGGGTGGCCGAGGACATGGACATCCAGGTGGCGATCCACACCGATACCCTCAACGAGTCGGGCTGCATCGAGGACACCCTGGCGGCCATCGGCGAGCGCACCATCCATACCTTCCACACCGAAGGGGCGGGCGGTGGCCATGCGCCGGACATCATCCGCGCGGCCGGCCAGGCCAATGTGCTGCCATCCTCGACCAACCCGACGCTGCCCTACACCGTGAATACGGTAGACGAGCACCTCGACATGCTCATGGTCTGCCACCACCTGGACCCGAGCATCGCCGAGGACGTCGCCTTCGCCGAGTCGCGCATCCGTCGCGAGACCATCGCCGCCGAGGACATCCTCCACGACATGGGCGCCTTCGCCATGACCTCGTCCGACTCCCAGGCCATGGGCCGGGTCGGCGAGGTGGTGCTGCGCACCTGGCAGGTTGCGCACCAGATGAAGCTGCGCCGCGGCCCGCTGGCCCCGGACAGCGCCTACAGCGACAACTTTCGGGTCAAGCGCTACATCGCCAAGTACACGATCAACCCGGCGCTGACCCACGGCATCGCCCACGAGGTCGGCTCGGTGGAGGTGGGTAAACTGGCCGACCTGGTGCTGTGGGCACCGGCGTTCTTCGCGGTCAAGCCGGCGCTGGTGGTAAAGGGCGGCATGATCGCCACGGCGCCGATGGGAGATATCAATGGCTCCATTCCAACCCCGCAGCCGGTGCATTACCGGCCGATGTTCGGCGCCCTGGGGGCGGCGCGGCATGCCACGCGCATGACCTTCCTGCCCCAGGCCGCCCTGGACCGAGGCCTGCCCGCAGAGCTGAAACTGCAGAGCCTGATCGGCCTGGCCCACGGTTGCCGGCAGGTGCGCAAGGCCGACATGGTCCACAACACCCTGCAACCGCTGATCGAGGTCGACGCCCAGACCTACCAGGTGCGTGCCGACGGCGAGCTGTTGGTGTGCGAGCCGGCGCACGAGTTGCCGCTGGCACAGCGTTATTTCCTGTTCTGAAGGAGCGAACATGATTGTCCTCACACGCCGGATCACTGCAGCCCAAGCCATCACCGGCAGCGTCACCCTGAATGTCGACAGCCGCATCAAGAGCCGCCTGCGCGTCACCCTCGACGACGGCCGCGAGGCCGGGCTGATGCTCGAACGCGGCCACCTGCTGCGCGGCGGGGAATTGCTGGCCGATGCCGATGGCCAACAGGTCATTCGCGTGCTTGCCGCCCCCGAGGCGGTCTCGACTGTGCGCTGCGCCGATCCTCACCTGCTGGCCCGCGCCGCCTATCACCTGGGCAATCGCCATGTGCCGTTGCAGATCGAGCCGGGTCTGTTGCGCTTCCAGCACGACCATGTGCTCGACGACATGCTGCGTGGCCTGGGGCTGGAAGTGATCGCCGAACAGGCGCCATTCGAGCCCGAGGCCGGTGCCTACCAGAGCGCCCCCCACAGCCATTCCCATGGCCACGATCACCCGTTCGTGCGTCTTCCTGCCCATTCCTGACTTCATCCCGGAGCCCACAATGAAAAAGACTTTCGCCCTGGTTTTGCTGATGGTGGCCTTGCCGGCCTTCGCCCATCCTGGCCACGACAGCAATCCGTTGCAGGATGGCCTGCTGCACCCGCTGACCGGCCTCGATCACTTGCTGATGCTGCTCGGCACGGGTGTGCTGGCCGCCCTGACGGGGCGCAGCCTGACCTTGCCATTGGCGACCCTGGCGGCGATGTTCGGCGGCGCGGTCTGCGGCCATCTGTTCGGCGATGTGGTCGGCATGGAGCAGATGATCCTCGGCTCGCTGCTGGTGGCGGCCGCGGCCATGTTGGTGCCGAGTCGTCAGTTGCTGCTGTCGCTGATCATGCCGGTGTTCGCCCTGTTCCACGGTTGGGCCCATGGCGTGGAAGCCACCCCTAGCGCGTTCTGGCAATTCAGTGCCGGTTTTGTAACGGTCAGCGGCCTGCTACTGGCGGCGGGCTTTGGCGTAGGCTGCCTGCTGCGGCGCCATGCCGCCCTGCAGAAGGCTTTCGGCGGCGGCCTGCTGGCGGGCGCCGCGCTGGTGCTGGCCGGCTGATGCACACTGATCTGGCGCTGCTGCGCTTGCTGCAGTTGGCCAGCCCGGGTTTGCCGGTGGGCGGCTTCACCTACTCGCAAGGCCTGGAGTGGGCCGTGGAAGCCGGTTGGGTGAAGGATGCCAAAGGCTTCGCCGCCTGGCAGCGCGAGCAGTTGCACGACACCCTCGGCCACCTCGACTGGCCATTGCTGGCGCGCCTGTACAAGGCCTGCCAGGCCGAAGATGCCGACGCCTTCGCGCACTGGAGCCAGTTTCTTTTGGCCAACCGCGAGACCGCCGAACTGCGCCTGGAAGAACGGCAGCGCGGCAGCGCCCTGGCGCGTCTGCTCGATGGCTGGCAATTGGGGCAGGAGCCAGCCTGGCGCGCCAGCCTCGAGCTCAGCCAGCTGGGCGGCATGGCCTGGCTCGGGGCGCACTGGTCGATCCCGTTGCGTCAGCTCGCCCTGGGCCATGGCTTCGCCTGGCTCGAGGGTGCGGTGATGGCGGGGGTGAAGCTGGTGCCCTTCGGCCAGCAGGCCGCGCAAACCCTGCTACGCGACTTGGGCGAGGAACTGCCTGCCGTGCTTGATCATGCTCTGGGCCTTGACGACGACCAGCTCGGCGGCGGCCTGCCGCTGCTGGCCATCGCTTCATCGCGCCATGAAACCCAATACACCCGTTTGTTCCGTTCCTGAGGACAGCCACGATGCAAAACTATCAGCAACCCCTGCGTGTCGGCGTCGGCGGCCCGGTCGGTTCCGGCAAGACCGCGCTGCTTGAAGCCCTGTGCAAGGCCATGCGGGATCACTACCAGATCGCCGTGGTGACCAATGACATCTACACCAAGGAAGACCAGCGCATCCTTACCGAAGCCGGGGCCCTGGAGCCTGAGCGCATCGTCGGCGTCGAGACCGGCGGTTGCCCGCACACGGCGATCCGCGAGGACGCCTCGATGAACCTGGCGGCCGTCGAGGCGTTGGCGCGCCAGTTTGGCAACCTCGAGGTGATCTTCGTCGAGAGTGGCGGTGACAATCTGAGCGCCACCTTCAGCCCGGAGCTGGCCGACCTGACCATCTATGTGATCGATGTCGCCGAGGGCGAGAAGATCCCGCGCAAGGGCGGACCGGGCATCACCAAGTCGGACTTCCTGGTGATCAACAAGACCGACCTCGCGCCCTATGTGGGGGCGTCGCTGGAGGTGATGGAACGTGACACCCGGCGCATGCGCCCGGAGCGGCCGTGGACGTTCAGCAACCTGAAGAAAGGCGAGGGGCTGCAGGCAGTGATCGATTTCATTGTCGAGCGCGGGATGCTGGGGGTTGCGCGCTAGCCATGAGACCGAGCGCAGCCCACACCGCGCTGCGTTAACGGTTGCGGCGCTTCACCTGGGTGCCAGTACGTCCTCAAGGACGATTTCCTACGAGTTAATGAAGCGCTTTCACGTGGCGAAGTGACTTCTTCCTAACGCTGCCTGGCAGGAACAGAAGATAGAGTCAACCGGGCTGCAGGAGGAGCGCTTCGCCTGTGCAAATCAAACCGGGAAATCACTGAAAGGACACTGTATGAAAAAGATCGTACTGGTCGCGTCGCTGGCAGCCGCAAGCTTGACCCAGATGGCTTATGGCAGCCAACCGGCGGGCTCTCCAAAGGGCACCCCAGCGCTCATCCAAAGCAGCATGGCGGCAAAAAGCCTGCCGGTTGACGCCCCGTTTATTGGTGACATGGGATCAAGCGCATGCCCGGGCAGGACCGCCCGCACTTCTACCGGCGACTGCCAGCCGCCTGCTGAATTCGATTGATAAAGCGTGGCGCGGACCGCCTTGTGAAATACCCGACCTGCGGTGAATCCAGCCCTATGCCCGGCCAGCGCGATGCTATTGGCCAATGCATTGAGGTCAATTAGAATAAATATCATTTACACCTGCAGCAGCGTGCCATTGATGACTGAGTCCACCGCGGCCCCTGAACCCTCGCTAAGCGCTCTTTATCGGGCACATCGCGGTTGGCTGCACGGCTGGCTCCTGCGACGCCTGGGCGACACCTGGACGGCTGCCGACCTGACCCAGGACACCTTCCTGCGCGTGCTGGCCGCTCAGCAGTCCCAGACCCTGGCCAGCCTGCGCGAGCCCAGGGCGTATCTGCTCACCGTAGGCCGTCGGCTATTGGTCAACCACTTTCGACGACGTTCGCTTGAGCATGCCTATCTCGAGGCGCTGCGCCAGTTGCCCGAGGCGCTGGCGCCATCACCTGAGCAGCGCTGGGTGCTCTTAGAGACCCTGCAGGCCCTCGATGAACTGCTGGATGGCTTGCCCCGCCCGGTGCGCCAGGCGTTTATCTGGTCACAGCTGGAGGGCCTGGACTACGCCAGTATCGCCACCCGCCTGCGGGTCAGTGAGCGCACGGTCAAGCGCTACATGGTCAGGGCCTACGAGCATTGCTTGCTGGTGGCGCTGTGAACGCGCGCACCGATGACGCGGCGCGGCGCCTGGCTCGCGAGGCGGCGCAATGGCTGGCCTTGCAGGATGCCGGTGGCTTGAGTGCCGAGCAGCGCGACAGCCTGAGTCGCTGGCGTGAGCGCAGTGCTGCCCATGAGGCGCTGTGGCAGAAGGCCGAGGCGCTGCGCGAGCGCTTCAGCCAGGTGCCGGCACCGTTGGCGGCGACCTGCCTGGACCGCCCCGATCCAGACCGCCGTCGCTTGTTGGGGCAGGCCCTTGCCGTGGGCACCCTGGTGCCACTGGGGTGGTTGGGTTATCGGCAATTGCCGGTCGATAGCTGGCGTGCCGACCTGCGCACCGCCACCGGCGAGCGTCGCGGCCTGACGTTGCCTGATGGCAGCCGCTTGCAGTTGAATACGGCCAGCGCGGTGAACCTCGATTTCAGCCTCGGTCGGCAGCAGGTGCAACTGGTCGCCGGCGAGATCGCCGTGGACAGCGCCGGCTCGCTGCAGGTACAGACCCGGCAGGGCTTGTTGCGCGCAGGGGGGGCGAGCTTCTGCGTGCGCCTGGGCGGGCGGGGTTGCGCCGTTTCGGTCAGCCGTGGCCAGGTCGATCTGCATCCGTTGTCCGGCCCAGGCGCGCGGGTGGATGCCGGACAGCGTGCGCTGCTCGGGGCCAGCGGCATCGGTGCCTTACAGCCATTCGATGCGCAGTTGCCAGGCTGGCAGCAGGGATTGCTGCTGGCCAACAACCAGCGGCTGGGCGAGTTGTTGCGTGAGCTTCGCCGCTATCGCCCTGGTTTGCTGCGTTGGGACCCGGCGTTGGAGCGCCTTGCGGTGACCGGCACCTTCCAGTTGGACGACACCGACCGCATCCTTGCATTGCTGGCCGCGAGCCTGCCGTTGGTGGTGCATTACCGCACTCGTTACTGGGTGTCGCTGACACCGCGCGAAAATACTGCCTGACGGCTGTCCCTTTTTTCCTGCTCACCGGTCATTCAGGGCATCACCCTCCAACAAGAGCATTGCGGATGTCCCTGAACCCTCTGATTCGCCCCTTGTCCACGCCTGTGCTGTTGCTTGCCCTGGGTTTGCCGGGGATGTCCTGGGCCGATGACGCGCCACGGCGCAGCTACCAGATCCCGGCAGGCAGCCTGGCCGCTGCGCTGACTCGCTTTGCCGGCCAGGCCGGGGTCAACCTCTCGGTAGACCCGGCGCTGGTGGCCGGGCACGGCAGCAATGGGCTTGCCGGCGAGTACGCTGTCGAAGAGGGCTTCACGGCATTGCTGCGGGGCTCGGGCCTGCACCTGGTGCCCGCCGGGCAGGGCGGCTACACCCTGATGCGCCAGATAGCGCCGGGTGACGGCGCCCATGAGCTGCCCAGTACCACTATCAATGGCCAGGGCATCGGCTCGGCCAGTGATTCCTACGCGGGCGGCCAGGTGTCGCGGCGCGGCAGCCAGGGCCTGCTGGGCGAGCGAGACTACATGGACACGCCTTTCAACATCACCTCCTACACCAGCGAGCTGTTACAGAACCAGCAGGCGCGGACCCTGGCCGACGCGGTGGCCAACGACCCGTCCGTACGCACCACCAACCCGTCCGCCGGGCGCTTCGAGCAGTTCTCGGTGCGCGGCTTCAGCCTGTACAACAGTGATGTCGCCTACGGTGGCCTGTATGGGGTGCTGCCCACCTACTCCATCGACATGGAAATGGTCGACCGCGTCGATATCCTCAAAGGGCCCGGTGCCTTGCTGGGCGGGCTGGCACCCAATGGCAGCGTTGGCGGAGGAGTCAACATAGAACCCAAGCGCGCGGGCGAGACGCCGCTGACCGAGTTCACCGCGCTGTATGCCTCGGCCGGTCAGGGGGGAGGGCATGTGGACATCGGCCGGCGTTTCGGCGAAGGGCAGCGTGTGGGCCTGCGTCTGAATGCGGTGCGTCAGGCCGGCGATACAGAATGGGAGCACCAGCGCCTGGAGCGCGAGGCCTCGGTGCTGGGCTTCGATGTGCGCGGCGAGCGCCTGCGCCTGTCGCTGGATGTCGGGCATCAGCAGCGCGATGTCGACGCGCCTATGGAGCGGGTTGGCCTGAATCCTGGGGTCAATGTGCCGCACGCCAAGGCCATCCACCACAACTTCGCCCAACCTTGGAGCTACTCGCGGGCCGAGGACACTTTCGGCGCGGTGCGCGGCGAATACGATGTCAGCGATAACTGGATGGTCCATGGCGCGCTGGGGGCGCGCAAAGGTGACTACGACTTCCTGCGCCACGCGGTGCAGGTCACCAATGATGCCGGGCGCTTCAGCGTCAGCCCTCGGGCATTCCAGCGCGAGGAAAAAGTGATCACCGGTACTGTCGGGGTGCGGGGCTGGTTCGATACCGGCGCGGTCGGCCATACCCTGAACATCAGCCTCAATCGCTTCGACATGACCTTCGACAATAGCGGCGCGCGCTATGCCGCAGGTGTGAGCAATCTGTTCGACCCGGTGGCCCTGGCTGCGCCCGGCACTACGACGGCGCTGGACAACCCGACCCACACCAAGACGCTGCTCTCCAGCCTGGCTCTGGCCGACACCCTGAGCCTGGCCGAAGACCGCGTGCTGCTCACCCTCGGCGCCCGGCTGCAGCGGGTCGAGGTCGACAGTTCCGAGCCTGGCGAGCCCGACCAGCGTTACGACGAACATGCCACCTCGCCGGCCCTGGGGCTGGTGTGGCGCAGCAGCGAGCGGTTGTCGCTGTATCTGAACTACATGGAGGGGCTGACCCAGGGCCAGGTGGCGCCGGAGACGGCGAACAACGCCGGCAAGGTGTTCGCGCCCTATCGCAGCAAGCAGGTGGAGGTGGGCGCCAAGTACGACGCCGGCAGCTTCAGCACCACCCTGAGCCTGTTCCGTATCGACAAGCCGGCCTACTACACCGATGCGCAGAACAACCTGCGGGCCGATGGCGAGCAACGCAACCAAGGGCTGGAACTGAACTTGTTCGGCGAACCCCTGGCCGGCGTGCGCCTGCTCGGCGGGGCGATGCTGCTGGACGCCGAACAGACCCGCACCGCCGACGGGCGCAACGATGGCAACCGGGCCATCGGCGCGCCGATCGTCAACGCCAACCTGGGCGTGGAGTGGGACCTGCCGGCGGTGGCCGGGTTGACGCTCGGCGCCCGGGTGATCCACACCGGCAACCAATACCTGGATGCGGCCAACCAGCAGAAGATCGATGCCTGGCAGCGCTATGACCTGGGCGCGCGCTATGCGCTGAAACTGGGCGGCAAGGCGATCACCTTGCGCGCCAGCGTGGAAAATGTGCTCGACAAGACGTACTGGGCTTCGGCGAACGTGCCGGAAGGCACCGCTACTGGCCTGACCTTGTCGACGCCACGCACCTGGCTGGTATCGGCGACGGTCGGGTTCTAATGTCTAGCGGGCCAGGGCCTGGTTCGGTTTGTAGAACAGGAAATGCGTGGTCTGGGCCGTCTTGCGATAGGCCTTGGCCCAGTCGGGGCGGACGCTGCGGTCATGGAAATACAGGGCGCCGCCGGTGGGGTCCTTGAGCTGCTGGTTGAGTGCCTTGCGGGCGATTTCCTTGGCCACCGCGTAGCGCTCCGCTTCTTCGACCTGGTCGGGGCGCCCGTCGCACCACCAGGAAAACTGGCAGCTCTTGCTCTCCACCCCCTGCTTGACCACCGCGCAGATGCTGTCGGGAAAGCCTTCGTGGCCGAGGCGATTGAGCACCACGCTGGCCACCGCGCTCATGTCCTCGGCGTCGGCGCCCTTGGCTTCCCAGTAGATGGTGCGGGCCAGGCAGGTGATGCTGTCGTCCATCGGCGCCTGGCCTGCCGGGTCGACGGCCTGGACTTCACCGGGGGTCAGGGTTTCCTGTTTTTTGGGAGGTGGGGCATCCTCGACCACCTTCTCCTCGAGCACCTGCGCCTTGTCTTCGGCAACCGCGGCCTGTTGGCTGTCGGCGGCGAGGAGGGGGCCTGCAAACAGGGTCAGGGACAGACCGAACAGCATCCACGCAAGGCGCATGATCGAGACTCCGCGAGAGGGCTGTCCACAGTCTAGCCGTTCGGCTTCAATTCAGTGTCAGGCTCAGCACCAGGGGCAGGGTCGCGGCGGCGGCGATGGTCTGCAGGGCGATGATGGTGGCCATCAACGGGGCGTTGCCGCCCATCTGCCGGGCCATCACATAGGACGACGACGCGGTGGGCAGCGCCTGGAACAGCACCGCCACCACCGCGGCCTGGCCACTCAGCCCGAGCAACCGGCACAGGCCCCAGGTGGCCACCGGCATGATCAGGAACTTGAACAGCGACGCGGCCAGCACCGGCCTGACCTGCTGCCCCAGCCGCGCCCCGCCGAGCGCCGCGCCCACGCACAGCAGGCCCAGCGGCAACGCTGCCTGGCCCAGGGCCTTGACCGTGGGCTCCAGGCCGGCCGGCAGGCCGAGGCCGGTTACCCGCAGCAACAGGCCAGCCGCGCAACCGATGATCAACGGGTTGGCGAAGATCGCCTTGAGCACCGTGGTCGGTGAGCTGTGGCGTGCGCTGAAGCGGGCGAACACCAGCACGCAGAGCAGGTTGACCAGCGGCACGATGGCCGCGTTGGCCACCGCCGCGAGGGCGATGCCGGCAGCGCCGTAGAGGCCGGCGGCCAGGGTTGCACCGATGTAGTTGTTGAAGCGCACGCCACCCTGGAACACCGAGGTGAAGTCGCCGCCGTCATGGCTGGCGACGGCCTGGTAGAGCACCAGCAGCAGGGCGCCGAGCAGGGTCGAGAGCATCAGCACGCCGACCATGCCCAGTACCGGCACGCCGTCGAGGTTGGCGGTGGCCAGGCCGTGCAGGAACAACGACGGCAGCAGTACGTAATAGCTCAGGCGTTCGGCGCCGGGCCAGAAGGTTTCGGCGAGAAAGCCACGGACCCGCAGCCAGGTGCCCAGGGCGATGAGCAGGATGATCGGGACGAGCGTAGTGAGCAGCAGGTGGAGCATGGCGGGTGGTCCGTGGCCGGGTACGGGCACAGACTAGCGGAGTTGAGTGAGCAGAAAAAACGGTGTTTTCTTTAGTGACCGTTGAGGAAAAATGCATTGTCCATGACAGCTGCGCAGCGCTTTCGCCAGCGTTCATGCCTCGAGTGCGGTCTTCAATACCGCACTCAGGTGCCGCCGCTGGCTCTTTTCATGTTCCAGCAGCACCATGCGCCGGGTCAGTTGCGGTTCACCGAAGGGCAGCACGGTGGCGGCTGGCAGCCGTTCGAGGTCGTCGTCGCTCATGGGGATCACCGCCACCCCGAGCCCCATGGCCGCCATTCGCGCCAGGGCCTCCTGGCTGTCCAGCTCCATCTGCTCGTTGACCTGCAGGCGCTGACGGCGCAGTTCCTGTTCGATCTGGCGGCCGGCCCAGGCGCGTTTGTCGAAGCGCAGGAACGGCTGGCTGGCGAGCAGCGCCGACAGGCTCTGGCCCGCCAGATCCGGGCTGGCGATGGCCCAGAAACGGTCCTCGAACAGCGGCGTGTACTGCAGGCTTTGCGGGTAGGGGCTGACCGGTTCGGTGGTGATTGCCGCGTCCAGCTCGCCATCTTCGACCCGCCGGGCGAGTTCCGCAGACATGCCCGACACCACGCTGACATGCAGCTCGGGGTGGTGAGCCTTGATCCACACCAGAGCCCTGGGCAGGCGCCGGGCGAGCACGGTGTGGATCGCCCCGATACGCAGGCGACCGCGCAGGCTCGGGCCGCTGGCCAGGGTGTCGGCCAGTTCGTCGTAGGCAGCCAGGATGCCTTCGGCGCGGGCCACCGCCAGCTGACCCGCCTCGGTCAGCATCACCTGGCGGCGGCTGCGGTCGAACATGGCGACCTGCAATTCGTCTTCCAGGGTCTTGATGTGCAGGCTCACCGCTGAGGGCGTCAGGCTCAGCAGGTCGGCGGCGCGGGCGAAGGTGCCATGGCGGGCGATGGTGACCAGGGTGCGCAGGGCTTTGAGGGACACGCGGGGCTCCGGTTCTTGACGTGGCAGGCTCACCTTGTCGAGGGCGCTACGATACGCGAATGCGCGCCTCAACGCCCGGGGCGTCCGTATGCCTGGCTGATGCGGTCGATCACCATGGCCAGCGCGACGATCGCCAGGCCCGCCTCGACGCCCTGGCCAACGTTCAGGGTCTGGATACCGGCCAGCACGTCCTCGCCCAGCCCGCGGGCGCCGATCATCGAAGCTACCACCACCATCGACAGGGCCATCATCACCGACTGGTTGAGCCCGGCCATGATGCTCGGCAGGGCCAGCGGCAGGGCGATGCGCCGCAGCCGTTGCCAGCGGCTGGCGCCCAGGCCATGGGCGGCCTGCAGCAGCGACGGGTCGATCTGCGCCAGGCCCAGTTCGGTCAGGCGCACCAGCGGCGGCAGGGCGTAGATCAGGGTGGCGAACACCGCCGGCACCTTGCCCAGGCCGAACAGCATCAGCACCGGAATCAGGTAGACGAAGGCCGGCAGGGTCTGCATCACGTCGAGCACCGGCAGGATCAGGCGCCGGGCCAGCGGGCGGGTGGCCAGCAGGATGCCCAGCGGCACCCCGATCAGTACGCACAGGCCGGTGCTGACCAGCACCAGGGCGAGGGTCTGCAGTAGCTTGTCCCACAGCCCGAGCATGCCGATCAGCGCCAGCAGCAGTGGCAGCATCAACGCCCGGGCCAGACTGCGGCTGGCATGCCAGGCCAGCAGGCCGACCAGCACCAGCAGCAGCCACCAGGGCAGCAGCCGCAGCAGGTTTTCCAGGCCTAGCAGCAGTTGCAGCAACTGGTCGGAGACGGTGCGCAGATGGTCGCCATAGTGCAGGACCAGCCAGTCGACCAGACGGTTGACCCAGGCGGCGAAAGAGAATTGCAGGGCTTCGGGAAAACCACCGCTCACAGGCCGGCCTCGACCTTGGCGGCGTTTTCGGCGGGCAGCCAGGCCTTCCACACCGCAGGGTTGTCACGCAGGAAGGCGATCGCCGCGTCGCGGGGTTTCTGCCGGGTTTCGCTCATGCGGGCGAGTGCCTTGTTCAGGGTGTCGATGGGCAGGTCGACTTTCTCGAACACGGCGACCAGTTCCGGGTGGGCGTCACGAAACGCCTTCGACACCCCGATGGAGAGCTTGGCCGGCAGCGAACGGCTGCCTTTGGGAGCAGGATTGGCGGGATCTGTGAGGGTGGCCCAGGCGGCTGCATCGAACGGAGGTTCTTCGAGGCGTACCAGGTCGTAGCGGCCCATCAGCGGAGTAGGGCTCCAGTAGTAGAACAGCACAGGCTCGCCGAGCTTGATCTTGGCGGCGATCTCGGCGTCGAGTGCCGCGCCGGTGCCGCTGCGGAAATTGTTGTACAGCCCGTCCAGGCCATAGGCCTTGAGCTTCTGGCTGTTGACGGTCTCGGAAGTCCAGCCGCTGGGGCTGTTGAGGAAACGACCCTTGCCGGGCGCCTCGGGGTCGTTGAATACCTTGGGGTAGTGCTTGAGGTCGTCAACGCTGCGCAGGTCCGGGGCCAAGGGCTTGAGTTCACGTGCGGGATCGCCCTTGATGACGTAGGCCGGTACCCACCAGCCTTCCTCGGCGTTCTTCACCGTGTCGCCCAGGGCGAACACCTGGCCGGCCTGCTCGGCCTTGACCCAGGCGGGGCTGCGCCCGGCCCATTCCTCGGCGATCACTTGCAGGTCGTTGCGCGCCAGGGCCACTTCCATGCTCACGGTGCTGCCGGGCAGGGTGTCGGTGGGGTAGCCGTAGCCACGTTCGACGATCAGGCGCAGGATCTCGGTGGTCAGTGCACCGCTTTCCCAGCCGATGGCGCCGAAGTGGATGGGTTGCTCGGCCGCAGCGGCGGAGTCGGTGCTGGCCAGGCCGAAGGCAAGGAGCAGGCTGGCCAGCAGGGTAGGAACTTTCTTCATCGGGGCCTCGTCGGTGCCGGTCCGTGGGTTCCGGCAAGAGTGTAGACGACGAGGTTTTTCAGCTATGGGCGATGGGCTGCGGGGTGTGGCGATAGCTTTGTAGTGCCTGTCAAATCGAGCGCCGCCCGCGCGGCGTTCGGTCTGACAGGCACTGCAACTCTAAAGGCTTAAACGCGGAACTGATCCATCAACCCCTGCTGCTGGTTGGCCAGGCTGTTGAGCGACTGGCTGACGCGCGCCGATTCGTTGGCCTGGCCGCTCAGCGACTCGGTCACGTCACGGATGGTGGCGACGTTGCTGTTGATCTCCTCGGCCACCGCGCTCTGTTCCTCGGCGGCGCTGGCGATCTGCAGGTTCATGTCGGTGATCACGGTCACCGCCTGGCCGATGCGCTGCAGCGCGGTAACGGCCTGGCCGACCTGTTCAACACCGCCCTGGGCCTGGCGATGGCTGCTGTCCATGGCGCCCACCACTTCCTGGGTGCCGGCCTGCAGGGCCTCGATCACCTGGCGGGTTTCCTCTACCGACTCCTGGGTGCGGCGCGCCAGGTTGCGCACTTCGTCGGCGACCACGGCGAAACCGCGGCCAGCCTCGCCGGCGCGGGCCGCTTCGATCGCGGCGTTGAGCGCCAACAGGTTGGTCTGCTCGGCGATCGAGCGGATTACCTCGAGCACCGAACCGATCTTCTCGCTGTTGCGTGCCAGGCCCTCGACCTGGGCCATGGCGCCGCTCATGTCGGCGGCCAGGGTGTCGATGCTGGTGGTGGTGCGGTCGATCACCGCCAGGCCTTCGCGGGTGGCCTGGTCGGCTTCACGCGCGGCCTGGGCGGCCTGGGCCGCGCTGCGGGCGACATCCTGGGCGGTGGCGCTCATCTCGTGGGAGGCGGTGGCCACCTGGTCGACCTGGCGGTATTGCTGCTCCATGCCGGCGCTGGTTTCGGCGGCGATGGCCGCGGACTGGTCGGCGGTGCCGCGCGCGGCCTGGACCGAGCGCTTGACCTCGGCGATGGTCGGCTGCAGCTTGTCGAGGAAGCGGTTGAACCAGCCGGCCAGCTCGCCAAGCTCGTCCTGCTTGTCGTATTGCAGGCGGCGGGTCAGGTCGCCCTCGCCGCTGGCGATGTCCTTGAGCATGGCTGCCACGCCAAGAATCGGCCGGGTCACGCCGCGGGCCATCAGCCACACCAGCAGCAGGCCGGTGATGGCGGCGGCCAGGCCCAGGCCCAGTTCGAGCAGGGTGCCGCTGGTGTTGAGGGCGTCGAGTTCAACCTTGAGCGCCTCGGCCGGCCCGGTCAGGGCACTTTCCGGCACGTCCAGCAGCACGCCCCAGGGCTTGCCGCCAGGGATCGGCTCGAACGCAGCCAGCACTTTCAGGCGCTGCTGATCGTGGAGGATCTGCAGTTTGCCTTCGGCGAGCTTGCGCACCAGTTCCGCGCCCTGGGTCCGGTCGACCTGATCGAAGCGCTGGGCCAGCTTGCCGGCATCGGCGCTGTAGCCGGCCAGCAGGCCCACGGGGCTGAGGATGCCGACCGTGGTCTGGCCCTCGTAGAGGCTGCGGCTGGCGGTCTGGCTCAACGCCTGCAGGCTATTGAGGTTGATGTCGATGGACAGGGTGGCGATGACCTTGTCGCCGGCCTTGAGCGGGAAGACGATGCTGGTCATCAGCACGCGCTGGCCGTCGATGTCATAGAAGTACGGCTCTACCACGCACACGGTGCCGGTACTGCGCGGGCACACCCACCAGGTGTTGGCCGGCTGGCCACTGGGGCCGATCTCGGTGTTGGCCATGTCGTGCTCGGGCAGCGCCATCGAGGTCAGCTGGCCGACCCGCGGCTGCGACCAGTACAGGGCGAAGCGCCCGGTCTCGTTGCTGCCCAGTTCGCCCTGGCCGGCGAACAGCTTGTCCTTGCCATCCAGCGCGCCCGGTTCGAACACCAGCGACAGGCCGAGCAGGTCGGGGTTGGCCTGCAGCGCGGCACGCACCTGGGCGGTCATGTCCTGGCGCAGGTCGTAGGCGTCGAGGAAGCGTTTCTCGGCCTGTTCACGCAGGAACAGCACCTGACGGGCGAAACCGGCGCCGTACTGGTAGGCGTCCATGAACTGACGGCGGATGTTCAGGGCCTGGACCTCGCCCTGGGACTCGATGCGCGACTGCGCCGAGTCGGAGAGCATGCGCATGCTGCTGGCTTTGACCAGGTCCGAACTGTGGTCCATGCGGTACAGCGAAAGGCCGACGAGGAGGGTGACGATGGCCGCCAGGCACAGGCCCGCCAGCAGGGTGATCTTCCATTGGATGGAGAGTTGTCGCAGCAAAGGCATGGGGAAAATCCCTTGTAATAGGTTTGATGCTGCCGACTGTGTCGGCGTGCTCGGATTTTTCTTTATTCAAACGTTCAATTAAACCCTGCGACTTTCGTCTATTTCCTACATAGGGCCGCGGCGCAGACGCTTTTGACTTCTGCCGGTCTGTGCTTCAGAGTGTGCGCCCTTCATAACAACATCCCCTGGTCCGGCCACTGCCTGCGCGCAGTCTGTCGCCGGAATACCCGCTTTTTGTCTGTCGTAACGAGGTTTGCACACCATGAATGCAGTGATTGCCGCGGTCGGGCTCATGCTGATCCTGAGCCTGTCCCGCGTGCATGTGGTCATCGCCCTGATCATCGGCGCCCTGGCCGGAGGCCTGGTCGGTGGGCTGGGTATCGAGGGCACGCTCAAGGCCTTCAATGGTGGCCTGGGTGGCGGTGCCACGGTGGCTTTGTCGTATGCGTTGCTCGGCGCCTTCGCGGTGGCCATCGCCAAGTCGGGCCTGGCCCATGCCCTGGCCGATCGGGCGCTGGCGATGATCGATCGCCAGGGCCATGCCGACGGTGGCAAGGTCAAGTGGCTGCTGATCGGCCTGATGCTGGTGGTGGCGGTGTCGTCGCAGAACATCCTGCCGATCCACATCGCCTTCATCCCGTTGCTGGTGCCGCCGCTGCTGTACGTGCTGACCCGTCTGCGCATCGACCGCCGGCTGATCGCCTGCGTGATCACCTTCGGCCTGATCACCCCGTACATGTTCCTGCCGGTCGGTTTCGGCAACATCTTCCTCAACGAGATCCTGCTGGCCAACGTCGCCCGCGCCGGTGTCGACGTGAGCGGGGTCAATGTCACCCACGCCATGGCCATTCCCGCCGCAGGCATGCTCGCCGGCCTGTTGCTGGCGGTGTTCTTCAGCTACCGCAAGAAACGTGACTACGACCTGGCGCGGATCGAGCAGGTCGAGCAAGTCAGCGTGCAGTACAACCCGGTGACCCTGCTGGTGGCCGGGGTGGCGATCGCCGCGGCATTCATCATCCAGCTGTGGCTGGACTCGATGATCATCGGCGCGATGGTCGGCTTCCTGATCTTCTCGCTGTCGGGCATCGTGCGCTGGAAGGACATCGACGACCTGTTCACCGAAGGCATGAAGATGATGGCGATGATCGGCTTCATCATGATCGCCGCTTCCGGTTTCGCCGAAGTGATGAAGGCCACCGGCGAGGTGAAAAGCCTGGTGGAGACCTCGGCGCAGTGGATCGACCACAGCAAGGGCATTGGTGCCTTGTTGATGCTGCTGGTGGGGCTGCTGGTGACGATGGGTATCGGCTCGTCGTTCTCCACCGTGCCGATCCTGGCGGCGATCTTCGTGCCGCTGTGCGTGCAGCTGGGCTTCGATCCGCTGGCCACCGTGTGCATCGTCGGTACTGCCGGTGCCCTGGGTGATGCCGGTTCGCCGGCTTCGGACTCGACCCTGGGGCCGACCTCCGGGCTGAACGTGGATGGCCAGCACCACCATATCTGGGACACCGTGGTGCCGACGTTCCTGCACTACAACCTGCCGCTGCTGGCGTTTGGTTGGTTTGCGGCGATGACGCTCTGATTCCGAGGGGCCAGCGTGGGAGCGGGCTAGCCCCGCGATCACCGGCGAAGCCGGTGCCATATGACGCATCGCTCCCACGCGCACCAGGGGAGCACAGGCGGCCTCTGATCAGCCGCGGGTCGGCGCTGGCACGATGCGGTTGAGGACGGTACTGCCGTCCTTGCTGCGGGTCAGGTACACCGGCAGCACCTTGGGCAGCGTGTCGACCAGGCGTTCGACCTCGCGGGTGCTGTAGACGCCACTGATGCGAATGCTCGCGGTGCTGTCGTCGGCCAGCATCAGCGGCTTGTCCAGGTAGCGATTGATCACTGGCAACGCCTGGCCGAGGCTGAGGTTGTCCAGTACCAGCCTGCCACTGCGCCAGGCCAGGCTGTTGGCGTAGTCGTCGCTCTGGTTCAGCTCGGGCTCGAAATCGCCCTTGTGGTAGCTGGCCTGCATGCCCGGGCCAAGGCGATAGCCGCCGGCGTTGCCACCGCTGCTGACCAGCACCGAACCTTCCACCAGCGTCACCTTGACCTGGTCTTCGTATTTCCACACGTTGAACTGGGTCCCGGTGACCCGGGTCTGGCCGTTTGCGGCGTGGACGATGAACGGGTGGCTGCTGTCGTGGGTGACCTTGAAGAACGCCTCGCCCTTGATCAGGGTGACTTGGCGCTCATCCTTGAAGTTCAGGAAGCGCAGCTCGCTGTGGAGATTCAGCTCGACGCTGCTGCCGTCGCTCAGACGCACCTGCCGCAGGTGGTCGCTGGCTTCGAAATGCTGGTAGCTGTTGGGCAGCCAACCCTGTTCCCAGCCGACCCAGCCGGCCAGCGGCAGGGCGAGCAGGGCGACAGCTGCGGCGGAGGCGAACGGGCGCCACTGGCGCGTCGCCACCGGGCGCCGCACGGGCAGCGGGACCACCTGGGCGCTGCGCGGCAGCAGGTCGGCGGTGTCCCAGATCTCCAGCATCGCCTGGTATTCCTCGGCATGCCGCGGGTCGGCCGCCAACCACTGGCCGAACGCCTCGCGCTCGACCGCCGTGCAATCGTCGGCGTGCAGGCGCATGCACCAATGCGCGGCGGCATCGGTGATTGCATCGTCTTCGCTTGGAATGTGGCGGTCGTGGTTCATCGCGGCTCCCGGTTTTGCGGCATTCTACCCCCGGGCGGTGGTTCCGAGAACGAGTTAATGGCGAATGACTATCAATTGTGCAGTTTTTCGTCGTATCTGCGGTTGGATTTCATCTGCGACTGGGCAGGCACTTCGTGAGCATCGACAAGGGCGGTAGCGCCAAGCCTTGACTTTTTCTCGCGCCACACGCTAGTTTCCCAGCCCATGAACCTATTCCCGCAGTACAGCGCCCTCAGCATTATTACCGCCATTATCAGATTGGCGGGCTAGAGCACACATGCACTGAACCCGCCCTGGAGGCGGGTTTCTTCTCTCTGACTCCTGGGCACGACAAAAAAACCAGGAGTCATCGATGACCAGTTTCAGCGCCACCCCTCGCACCCCGGCAACCCCCCGGCAACTGCTGTCCGAGCAAGTGCGCCGGATTCTCTCGGCGCCGGTCTACGACCTGGCCATCGAAACCCCCTTGCAAGCGGCGCCGGCCCTGTCGGCCAGCCTGGGCAACCAGGTCCTGCTCAAGCGCGAAGACCTGCAACCGACGTTCTCCTTCAAGATCCGCGGCGCCTACACCCGTCTGTCACGCCTGACCCCCGAACAGCGCGCCCGCGGCGTGATCACCGCTTCGGCCGGCAACCATGCCCAGGGTGTGGCCCTGGCCGCGTCGCACCTGGGCATCAAGGCCACCATCGTCATGCCGACCACCACCCCTTCGCTCAAGGTCGAAGGGGTTCGCTCACGGGGCGGCCATGTGGTGCTGCACGGCGAGAGCTTCCCGCACGCATTGGCCCATGCCCTGCAACTGGCCGATCGCGACGGCGCCACCTTCGTACCGCCGTTCGACGATCCCGACGTCATCGCCGGCCAGGGTACCGTGGCCATGGAGATCCTGCGCCAGCACCCGGGCCCGTTGCATGCGATCTTCGTCCCCGTCGGCGGCGGTGGCCTGGTCGCCGGGATCGCCGCCTACGTCAAGTACCTGCGCCCGGAGGTCAAGGTGATCGGCGTCGAACCGCAAGACTCCAACTGCCTGCAGGCCGCCCTGGCCGCAGGCGAGCGGGTGGTCCTGCCGCAGGTCGGCACCTTTGCCGACGGGGTGGCGGTGGCGCAGGTGGGGGCGCACTGCTTCGAGCTGTGCCGTCACTTTGTCGACGAGGTGGTGACGGTCGGCAGCGACGAACTGTGCGCCGCGATCAAGGACATCTACGATGACACTCGCTCGATCACCGAGCCTTCCGGGGCCTTGGCAGTAGCCGGCATCAAGCGCTACGTGGCCCGCGAAGGGCTGCAAGGGCAGACCATGGTGGCCATCGACTCCGGCGCCAACGTCAACTTCGACCGCCTGCGCCACGTGGCCGAGCGCGCCGAACTGGGCGAGCAGCGCGAGGCGATCATCGCCGTGACCATCCCCGAGCGCCCCGGCAGTTTCCGCGCGTTCTGCCTGGCCCTGGGCAAGCGCCAGATCACCGAGTTCAACTATCGCTACTACCCAGGCAAGGAGGCACGCCTGTTCGTCGGCGTGCAGACCCACCCGCAGCAGGATCCGCGGCAACAGTTGCTGGCCAGCCTGGGCGAACAGGGCTACCAGGTGCTCGACCTGACCGACAACGAACTGGCCAAGCTGCATGTGCGCCACACCGTCGGCGGCCACGCGGCACCCGGCGCCGGCGAGCGCGTGCTGCGCTTCGAGTTCCCCGAGCGCCCGGGCGCATTGCTGGGGTTCCTCGAACGCTTGGGCAAGCGCTGGAACATCAGCCTGTTCCACTACCGCAACCACGGCGCGGCACAGGCGCGGGTGTTCGCCGGGCTGGAAGTGCCCGAGGACGAGCTGGCCGGGCTGCCACGGGCACTGGACGAGATGGGGTACCAGTACTGGGACGAGACGGAGAACCCGGCGTATCGGTTGTTCATGGGGTAGGCCGGCTTGCGCTGGATCAATGCCCACCTGTCCATTCCGGCGGATGCTGACAACCTACCGTCAGCCTGAGAGGACCCCGGCCATGAGCAGCACGTTCTTCATCCCCGCCGTAAACATCATGGGCATCGACTGCCTGGAAGAGGCGATGGCGGCGATTGCCGGCTACGGCCTGCGCAAGGCGCTGATCGTCACCGACGTCGGGCTGG
This sequence comes from Pseudomonas sp. BJa3, assembly GCF_026343815.1. Taxonomy (NCBI): domain Bacteria; kingdom Pseudomonadati; phylum Pseudomonadota; class Gammaproteobacteria; order Pseudomonadales; family Pseudomonadaceae; genus Pseudomonas; species Pseudomonas sp. BJa3. The sequence continues at coordinate 316,599 of NZ_JAOXMC010000002.1, forward strand.
CCAAGGCCGGTGTGGCCGAGCGCATAGCCGGCATGCTGGCCATGCGCGACATCGATTCGCGGGTCTTCGACGGCGCCAAGCCCAACCCGAGCATCGCCAACGTCGAGACGGGCCTGGCGATGCTGCGTCGCGAGGGCTGCGACTGCGTGATCTCCCTGGGCGGTGGCTCGCCCCACGACTGCGCCAAGGGCATCGCGCTGTGCGCCACCAACGGCGGGCATATCAGCGACTACGAGGGCGTTGACCGCTCGAGCAAGCCGCAGCTGCCGCTGATCGCGATCAACACCACGGCGGGCACCGCCAGCGAGATGACTCGCTTCTGCATCATCACCGACGAGGCGCGCCACGTGAAAATGGCCATCGTCGACCGCAACGTCACGCCGATCCTGTCGGTGAACGATCCGGCGCTGATGGTCGGCATGCCCAAGGGGCTCACCGCGGCCACGGGCATGGATGCCTTGACCCACGCCATCGAGGCCTATGTGTCCACCGCCGCCACGCCGATCACCGATGCCTGCGCGCTGAAGGCCATCAGTCTGGTCAGTGCCAACCTGCGCCAGGCGGTTGCCGACGGCGGTGACCTGGTGGCGCGGGAGAACATGGCCTACGCCCAGTTCCTCGCGGGCATGGCGTTCAACAATGCCTCGCTGGGCTATGTACATGCCATGGCCCACCAGCTGGGTGGTTTCTACGACTTGCCCCATGGCGTGTGCAACGCGGTGCTGCTGCCCCATGTGCAGCGCTTCAATGCCAAGGTCAGCGCCGCGCGCCTGCGTGATGTGGCCAAGGCCATGGGGGTGAAGGTCTGCGCGCTGGACGCCGAGCAGGGGGCCGGCGCTGCGATTTCGGCCATCGAGCACCTGGCGGCGGCCATCGGCATCCCGGCCGGGCTGGCGGAACTGGGGGCCAAGGTCGAGGATGTACCGGTGCTGGCGGCCAATGCGTTGAAGGATGCCTGCGGGCTGACCAATCCACGGGTGGCCAGCCAGGTGGAGATCGAAACGATCTTCAAGGCGGCGTTCTAGGCGCTGTACGAAATGTGTCTGCGCGAAGGCCAGACAAGACGAAACGGGGGAGGAACGGCCGGGGTCGCGCCCGACTGTACTGGAGTACATGAGCATTCCGAGCCCCGTTTCAATGCAGTATGGGCGAGTGCAGATGCATTTCGCACAGAGCCTGGCCTGGTCGAGTCATCGCGGGGCAGGCCCGCTCCCACAAGGGCCGCGAGGGCTGGCTCTTGTGGGACTTCCCTTCAGCGTTCGCGCATGAAGAACCCGGCCACATACTTGCGGAAGGTGTCCAGGCTCTTGAAGTCGGCATAGCGCTTGAAATTCTCGGCATCCGGCTCGGGCCCGATCGGCTGCTCCAGCAGCGACACCGACAGTACCCGGTCCTGGTCCGACGTCAGCACCAGTTCATCCATCACCTGGCCGCCGATCACCGGGCGGCGCATCAGCACCTTGACGCCCTTGCCGGCCATCCAGTCGATCAGCGACACCAGCGCCTTGAGCGGCTCGCGTTCTTCATCGCGGTACACCGGGAACAGATGCCCGCGCGATAGCACCGGCACGCTGGCGACGTGGATCAATTCGTAGAAATGGCTGCCGGCGGTGGCCGGAGAGTACAGCGCAAGGGCCAGCAGTGGCCCGCTGGCGCGGTTACCGCCCCAGTACTGGTGGTGGCCCTGGAAGTCGAAGCCATCCTCGCTGCGGTTGTTGAACAACTTGCGCCCCTTGACTTGGTCCACGCAGTCGAGCAGCACGCCGTGCCGACGGTGGTTGCCGAACACCGTGGCCTCGCGCAGGCGCGCCTTGAGCATCATCATGTGCTTCATGTCCAGGCGGGTTTCCAGGTAGTTGCTGGCGGGCACCCGCTCCAGCAGCGGGTAGCGGCTGGCGACAGTGCGCAGGTCGGCGAACTGCGCGGTGAGGTCCTTTTTCAGGTGGGTGGCGTAGACGTTCAGGCCGCTGGCCTCGATCCAGGTCAGCAGCAGCGACAGCAGGCGCTGCTGTTCGCGGCGCTCGCCGGGCTCGCGCGGCGTTGCGGGTGCCTCGCCGTCACTGGCGCGGCGATAGTCGCCGAGCAGGCGCAGTGGCGCATCCGGCGCCAGCCAGGCGGCCGGGGCGGCGTTTTCATCGGCGCGTTCGCCGGCCTCACGCTCATCCTTGCTGAACGGGCAGCCTGGGGTGTGCTCGGGAGTTTCGGGGTTGTTGCGCAGGAACAGGGTGCCGGTGCTGCCGTTCAACGAGACGTTGAGCACCGGCAGGGCATCCTTGCGGCAGTCGCAGGCCAGCCATTGGTTGGCGCTGCGTATCTTCATCAGCCATTGGTTAGCCTGCAACAGCCGCGGGCCGGTGAGGGTGCCACGGGCAAAGTCCACCAGCAGTTCGTCCTCTGCCGGGGTCAGGCTGCGCACCAGGGCGCCGGATTTTTCGATGATTCGCATTGAGGGGCAGCTCCAAGCTACAAGCCTCAAGCTTCAAGCAAAGCGCGGCGGCTTTCAACTTGAAGCTTGCGGCCTGGAGCCCGCCGCTCACTGGCCGCCGAACAGTTTGGCGGCACGGGCACGGATTTCCTCGGGGCTGAGGTCTTCCTTGTGGGTGGAGACGAACCACATGTTGTTGAACGGATCCTTCAGGGTGCCGCTGCGGTCGCCGTAGAACTGGTCCTGGACTTCACGTATTGCTATCGCGCCAGCGCTCAAGGCCTGGGCATAGACTTTGTCGCAGTCCTCGACATACAGGTGCAGACCGACTGCGGGAGTCTCGATGGTCTCGCTGGGCTTGAGGCCGCCCTCCATGTCGCAGGGCGAGCCGAGCATCAGCGAGGAGTCGCCGATTTTCAACTCGGCATGGCCTATGCTGCCGTCAGGGCCTTCGAGGCGGAACATCTCGACGGCGCCAAAGGCCTTCTTGTAGAACTCGATGGCCTTGGCGGCGTCCTTGATGCCGAGATACGGGGTCAGGCTGTGCTGGCCTTCGGGGATGGGCTTGGCTGCCATTTGCGTAATCTCCTTTCACGTGGGGTGGGTTGCAACGCCGTGGTGATTAGAGTCGCTCATGAGCCTGGAAAATCGACACTTGCTTTATATCGATTCTCTATAAAAACAATGGGCTGCGCAGCAGCCCCGATCAGGCGAATTGTTCAGAAGATGTAGTCGGTGGTCAGGAAGCTCGACTGCCGGTTGCGGATAATCTCGCTGATCAACTCCTTGTTCGCTTGCTGGAACTTGGTAGCGACCAAGGTGCGAATGGAGAACACGCGCAATGCGTCATGCACCGACAAGGTCCCTTCGGCGCTGTTCTTGCGGCCGTTGAACGGATAGGTATCCGGCCCACGCTGGCACTGGGCGTTGAGGTTGATCCGGCCGACCTGGTTGGCGAAGGTATCGACCAGCGCGCCGATGGTCTGCGGGTCGTTGCCGAACAGGCTTAGCTGCTGGCCGTAGTCGGAGTCGAGCACGTAGTCGATCACAGTCTGCAGGTCACGGTAGGGCACCACTGGTACCAGCGGGCCGAACTGCTCCTCGTGGTAGACGCGCATGTCCTGGCTGACAGGGTAGAGCAGGGCGGGGTAGAAGAACGAGCCTCGGCTTTGCCCACCCCCTTCATTGAGCACCCTGGCACCCTTGGCGGTGGCATCGGCCACCAGGCCGTCGAGGTAGTCGAGCTTGCCGGGTTCCGGCAGCGGCGTCAGCGCCACCCCGGGCTCCCAGGGCATGCCGGGCTTGAGGGCGGCGAGCTTGCGCTGAAACTTGTCGAGGAATGCCTCGACCACGTCCTCGTGGACGAACAGGATCTTCAACGCGGTGCAACGCTGGCCGTTGAACGACAGGGCGCCGGTGACGGCCTCTTCGACGGCGTTGTCGAGGTCGACCTGGGGCAGGACGATGCCGGGGTTCTTGGCGTCCAGGCCCAGCGCCGCGCGCAGGCGGTGCGGGCGTGGGTGGAGCTTTTTCAAGTCGCTGGCGGCCTTGTGGGTGCCGATGAAAGCGAACACGTCGACCTTGCCGCTGGCCATCAGCGCACTGACGGTCTCGCGGCCGCGCCCGTAGATGACGTTGATCACCCCGGGCGGGAAGCTGTCACGGAAGGCTTCGAGCAATGGGCGGATCAGCAGCACGCCGAACTTGGCCGGCTTGAACACCACGGTGTTGCCCATGATCAGCGCCGGGATCAGCGTGGTGAAGGTTTCGTTGAGCGGGTAGTTGTACGGGCCCATGCACAGCGCCACGCCCAGCGGGGCGCGGCGGATCTGGCCAAGGGTGCCCTGTTCGAGCTCGAAGCGGCTGGAGCGACGGTCGAGATCCTTGAGCGCCTCGATGGTGTCGACGATGTAGTCGCAGGTGCGGTCGAACTCCTTCTCCGAATCCTTGAGGTTCTTGCCGATCTCCCACATAAGCAGTTTGACCACCGCCGTGCGCTGCTCGCGCATGCGCGCCAGGAAGGTTTCGACATGCCCGATACGCTCGGCCACGCGCATGTTCGGCCAGGCACCGCGGCCCTTGTCGTAGGCGGCCACGGCCGCGTCGAGGGCGGTGAGCGCCGTTTCGGCGTCGAGCAGGGGGGCGCTGCCGAGGATGACCTGGCGCTCACTGCCGCCTTCCTCGAGCCAGACCGGGCTGCGCACGGTGGCCAACGGGCCGTCCCAGTGCCGCAGCTCACCGTTGACCAGATAGTCACGTTGCTCCAGGGGCGAGCCAAGGCGCCAGGCTTCGGGGATATCCTCGAGGGTGGGGAACAGCGAGTCGAGCAGACGGTTCATGGGTAATGCACCTCTCAAATCCGGATGGTGAAACGCTTCAGCTTGCGAGCATGCGCCGACCATCATCAAATTACCAGCCTGGAGCCGTCGTTGCCGATCATTCCTCGAACGGCGGCGGGAACGTCTCGGCCTCCAGCAGCCTCATGGCACCGATCGCCAGGCCATAATCCATGACTCGCGGATCTGCAAAAGTGCGCAGCCGCTGCCACAATCGGGCTTGATCATAGTCCGGCTGATCCTGCAGTCCACGTAGCTCGCGCCGGTATTGCAGCGGCAGTGCGTTCCAGATGGTCCAGTCGCCGGCATCGGTATGCTCCAGCATTTCCTCGTAGTCGGCGTCGGCAACCAGCAAGTCGATACCATGCTGTACGTAATAGGCCTGGATCTGCTGGCTGACCCGCTCGCTGAGGTCGGGGCTTTCCAGCCACAGGTTCTGGGCCGCCACCCTCGATAGCTGAAGATCCTGCGGCAAGCTGGCGAAGCGGTTGTCTCGCAGGTCGAAGACGACGGGGCGCCAATCTTCATCGCTACGAATACCGTTGGGCCAATCGACGAGTTCGCAACTGTTGAGGTTGAGCACATCCAGTTCGCGCAGGCGGTTGAGGTCGGGGCTGCGGGCCAGCGGGTTGTGCGACAAGTCCAGCATTCGAAGCGCGCCAAGACGATCCAGAGCGGCTTGGTTCACGTCGTTCCAGACCAGGTTGTTACCCTGCATGTCGAGCCACTCCAATGTTTGCGGCACGGCAATTGCTGGCAACTGCTCGAAACCGCAACCGACCAGATGCATACGTTGCAACCTTGGGAACCGTTCCAGAAACTCGGCAGGCAATTGGCTCAAGCCGGGGTTCGCGCCCAGGTCGACTCGCTCGATATGGGTAAAACGGTCTGGCAATGCCAGGGCCGCCAGGTCCTCGTTGGTCAGTGCCAGGTCGACCAGGCTGATCTGGTGAATGGCAAGCCGTTCCTCTTGGGAAAACTCCGTCATGCGCTGCCAGTTGCTGACCAACCTTCGCCCGGCGGCATGGCGCAATGGGTCATTGCCGGCCCAATCGCGCATCTGGTCACGGAACTCCCGCAACTGTTGTTCTAAATCTCCAAGTTGCCGTTCCGGACTCAGGCCGGCCTCGAGCCACTGGCTCAACTGTTCGTTGACCTGGTAGTCCGCGGCCTCAGGGTACAGCTGTCGGTAGCGGCGAAAGAGCGCGCCGACTTCGATGCGGGGGGGCTCAAGCGCTGGCTCCTCCATGCCGCCAGGTAACCGGACGCGCTTGCCCCATCCAGGCAAATGACTGGCCAGCAGGCGTCTGGCCGCGGCGGGCTCGGCCAGGACCAGGCGGTGAATCCGTCGGCGCAGTTCATCGACGCCGCTGGCGGCCATGCCCAGGGCCTGGCGGTCAACCGAAGACAACGCTTGCAAGATCGCTCGACACAAATCGGTGTCTTGCCTGAGCGCGACAGGGCGCTCGCCCAGGTAGGCTTCGTAACCGTCACCTGTCTTGAGCACAATGCAGGTACGGCTGGCATTTTCGGCTCCGGCGCTAAGCAGCACAGGCCCTGCGGGGGACGCTGCGCGTAGCTCGAGGCGCAGTTCGGTGGGCCAGCCCGGTAGATCGGCCATGGCCATGACGATCAAACGCTCACTGTGCACGTTGGCCAGCTCGGGAATGTGCAGGCCTTCCAGTGCGGCTTGCTCGACGCCTTCACTGGCCTTGGCATGGGGCAGGCGTTCGAGTGTCGCGCGCAGTGCGGTGGGGGGTGGGTTGTTTGCCAGGTGCAACTGGCGTAGGGCTGCGGTGTTCAGGCCATTGGCCCTGGCAGCGCCTTCGAGCGCCGCGTCCGGTAAGTGTTGCAGGCGGCTGTCCAGGCGCCGGACCAAGGTCGCCAGCGACCAGTCGCGGGGTTGCTCATGGCTGCCGCGCCAGGCGCCGGCGCCATTGTGCTCGAGGGGCGGCTGGAAGGCGACGCCGTCTTCGGGGTGCACGATGCGCCATTGTGCCTGGCGAATATCCAGGCGCTGCTCGTAGAGGTGTCCATCCATGCGCATGAAGTGCCGGCCCTGGTGCAGGAACTGCCCCTGTGCATTGGCTTCGAGTTCCGCCGGCAGCACCACCGCACTGCGGTAGTGGGTCAGGTCGGGTCGCCACAGGCGTTGGCTGCCGTCTTCGAGCATGACCGGGTCAAGGCTCTCCAGCAACGGGCTGGTTGCCAGGCGGCTCAGCGCTTTGCCCGTCATGTGCATCCCGCCGATCACCGCCAGGTTGAGGGCTACCGACTTGAGATGGCCGAAGGCTTGTTCCCGGTCACCGACCTGCCATGCCTCATAGCCTTCGTAGGCTTCATCCAGCAGTTGATAGGCCACCACTGCGGTCATGATCGTACCCAGCATGGGGACGAACAGGCCGGCGATCATCAGCATGTCGAGGCCGGCGCTGTCCCAGAGTGCCTCGCGCGCTTTGCGGGCCTGCTCGTCGGCCAGTGCGGTGGGCACTGCCAGTTGCAGGGCTTCGTGCTTCAAGCGTGACACGTGATCATCGTGAAGAAACTCATACAGGTTGGCATTGATCGGTACGCGGCGCATGTGCAGGTCGCCCCCGGCATTCTGTCGCAGCCGGCTGGCAAAGGGGCCTTGCGCCTCGCGGGGCACATAGTCCATGAAGCCTTGGCGAAACGACGGCTGCTGCAGTTCGCTGTGCAGTTGCCGGTGCAAGGCATCTAGGTTGTCGAAGCCGCGCAGGCTGTCGACGTGACCCGGTAGAAAGAGCAGCATGCCCGCTGTACCGGCATCGATCAGGATTGCCTCGTGCAAGGTGATGCCGAGCAGGCTCAGTTGACTGCAGGCCAGCGCCTTCCCATCGTCGAGCAACGCCTGTACCGCGTCCCAACCTTTACTGTCCAGCTGATTGCGTAGGCGCGCCAAGTCTGCCGCCAGGCGCAGGCGGGCCTTATGAACGGCGCCCGCCGCCTGGTGAACGGGCGGGGGCGTGAACAAGGCATCGAGATGGGCCTGGTAACGCTGGCCGATATCCAGTTCACGGCAGGTGGTGGCAAAGGCCGCTGGTGACAGGGCAAGCGGCTTGATCCGGACCTGTTCGCTGGGCAACTCGATATCGACTTCGGTGTCGCTGTCGCCCAGCGTGGTCTTACCGGTGACGAGGCCCTCGCGCACTTGCCAATCGCCTTCCAGGGCCAGCGCGCTGTGGCGATCAAAGGTGAAGGTTTCAGCGAAGTTCTGCAGGGCGGCCTGCAGCAGGCCACGGTGTTCGTGGCGCGTGGTATAGACCTGGAAGGTATAGAGTCGCTTGACCACGATCAGTGATGTACTGCGCAGCGGCGTGATCAAGCCGTGCTGCATGCGCAGGCGTTCGGTGAGCAGAGGTTCGGCGAATTCGGTGATGTTCTGCAAACCCCGCAGATGCCTGGCTAATGTGCGTTGGCTGCGCATCAGGCTAGCCTGGCTGACCTCGACTGCTTCGCGCAGATGCGGCGCGGCGTTGGCGAACCAGGCCGCCTCGCTGTCGGGCAGGCCCTGGGAAGGCAGGATGCTTTCGTGCAGCCGCTGCCAGTGTTCCGGCGTGGCCTTCCGTGTCCAGGCCGGCAGGCGGCGCTCAAGGATGTGCTGGTGCGGGTTGGGGGTATCCACTGTCATGTTCGGCTCCTCGCAAAACGCACATCAAAGCAGTCGCGGTGCCAGCGTCGGTGGTGCATATGCATCCCGGACCGCGGCCTGGCAAAACGGGGCTCAATATTGGCCGCGCAACGCCGATAACCCCTAAATCGACTGCCATCGCCTGCCTATGACCATTCCCCAGAACCCTTCTGAACCGACGCACCTTCCATCCGGAACCTTGCGTCGCACGCTAAACCGCCTGCTGCCGGTCGGCCTGGCGCTGGTGGGCATTGGCCTGTCGGTCGCCCTGGGCCACCTTGACGCGCAGCGCGAACGCAGTGAGCAACTGGGCAACCTTGCGGCCCACCTGGCGGGGATGCGCGGTGCGTTGGAGGCACAGTTGGGCGCGGCGTTCGGCGAGGCTGAAGGTATCGCCCAACTGATCAGTGCCGACGGCGGCATCAGCCCCGCGCACTTTCATGGAATGGCCCGCGATGCCTTGCAGTCGGTGCGCTACATGCGCCATATCGCGCTGGCGCCGGGAGATGTGATCAGCGACGTCTACCCGTTGTCCGGCAACGAGCGGCTGATTGGGCTGGACTACCGTCAGCTGCCGGACCAATTTCCCCTGCTGCGCGCGGCCCGCGACCAAGCCCACCCGGTGCTGGCCGGGCCGCTGCAGCTGTATCAGGGCGGGCGGGCGCTGATCTACCGACGGCCGGTGTTCGTCACCGGCAAACGGGGTGTGCGGTTCTACTGGGGCAATGTGTCGATCGTTGCCGATATCGACCGTTTGCTGCTTACCGCCGGATTGCACCCGGATACCGAGTTCGAGCTGGCCGTGCGCGGAGGCGACGGCAAGGGCGCCGAAGGTACGCTGATCTGGGGCGATTCACGGCTGTTCGACGACCCGCAGGTGAAAACGACGGTGGAGGTGCCGGGTGGGCTCTGGCAACTGGTCGCCGCGCCACGCGGTGGCTGGTCGGGTCTGGACTTGTTCGGCTCGCCGCTGTTCTTGTTCGCCTTGGGCTGCACAGGTGTGTTCAGCCTGTTCGTCGCGCAGCTCAACCGCAAGCAGCGGCTGCTCGAACAACGTAACCGCGAGCTGCACCGCTACCAGGCCCAGCTTGAACGCCTGGCCCACTACGACACCATCACCGGGCTGCCCAATCGCATCCTGTTTCAGCAGCAACTCAGCACAGCCATCCTGCAGGGCCATGGCCTGGCGGTGCTGATGCTCGACATCGACGGATTCAAGCAGGTCAACGATAGCCTGGGGCACCCGATGGGCGACCTGCTGTTGCAGCAGGCGACCGCGCGCTTCCTCCAGGAACTGGACAGCCAGGACCGGCTTTGCCGCCTGGGCGGCGACGAGTTCGTGTTCATGCTGCAAGGTGCCCAGGGGCAGGTGAACCAGCAGGTTCGCGCCTTGCTGCGGTGCCTGCAGCGGCCATTCGACCTCAATGGCAACGCCGCCTTGGTCACCGGCAGCATCGGTCTGGCCTGGTGCCCGCAACATGGCGAGGACGCCGATAGCTTGTTGCGCCATGCCGACACGGCCATGTACGCCGCCAAGGAAGCCGGCCGCGATGCCTGGCGGCCTTATCACCCGGACATGACCGAGCGCCTGCAGCAGCGTCTGGAGCTGGAGCGCAATCTGCGCCGGGCGCTGGAGCACAACGAGTTCGAGCTGTGGTATCAGCCCAAGGTCGATCTGTTCAGCGGGCAGCTAGAAGGCGTCGAGGCCCTGTTGCGTTGGCGCGACCCGGAGCATGGCCTGGTCTCGCCCGGGGCGTTCATTCCCCTGGCTGAGCGCACCGGCCTGATCATCCCTCTCGGAGAGCGCGTGCTGGAGCTTGCCTGCGCCCAGTTGGCCGAATGGCGTGCCGATGACGGCTTGCCCGGGCCGCTGGCGATCAACGTTGCAGCCCTGCAGATCGAGCGCAGCGACTATGTGACCAGCCTCGCCTCGGCGCTGGAGCGCCATGGTCTGCCAGCCAACCTGCTGGAAGTGGAAATCACCGAGAGCCTGTTGATGGAGAGCCAGCAACAGGCTTGCGCGGTGCTGGCGCAGCTGCAGGCCATGGGCGTGGCAACGGCGGTGGACGACTTCGGTACCGGCTATTCGTCACTGGCCTACCTGCGCGCGCTGCCAATCGACCACCTGAAGATCGACCGCGCCTTCATCAAGGACTTGCCCGGGGACGACGACGCGGTGGCCATCGCCCGGGCGATCATCGATCTCGGGCATGCCCTGGGGTTTCGCATCACCGCCGAAGGCATCGAGACCCAAGAGCAGTACGACTTCCTGCGCCACGCCGGTTGCGACCAGGGGCAGGGTTTCCTGCTCGGGCGGCCGATGCCGGCCGAGGCGTTGCGCGGTTGGCTGGCCGAGAACCACGAGCGCCGGCATCGGCCGCCGGGGCGGTAGCGATAGGGTTTCCGTCGACACAGGTTTGCCGCTCGGTTTCACAGGCGCAGCACTTCTGACGTCGGACACCCAGCGGCCATCAACTCATCTCCTCCTGCATGCCCAGGCTCGCATAGCCCACCCGCGGCACTTGCCCCAGGCGCTGCTCGACCAACGCCAGCAGCGATTCGCCGCTGGCCAGGTAGGCATCACCGAAGTCGTGCCCGCCCAGCGCGCTGGGATGGGCTACGACCTCCAGCACGCCGTGCGAGGGGGCCAATCCGGCCTTGAGGTCGGCCGGGGTGCAGACGAAATCGGCGGTGCTCCCGGCGAGCTGGCGCAGGCGGCGGTTGAGCAGGCTCTTGAACAGGCGCTTGGCCGGCCCGATGTTGTGCCCCACATTGCGCGCCAGCCGGATCGGAACCCCTTGGGCGCGGGCGAAACGGGCGACAATGACGCCCACCGGCCAGATGTTGTGCACGTGTTGGTGGGAATCCAGGTGGCTGGGCATCAGGCCATGGTCAAGGCAGTGTTGCCACTGGGCCTGCAGCTCTGCTTGCACGGCGGCCCGCTCGCGTCGCGACAAGCGCAGGGTGCGTTGTTTAAGGCGCAGGTCGAATTCGCCATGGGGCGTGCACAGGCGCGGCTCGGCGAGGATCGCCTTGCTCAGCGGGCGGCCATAGGTGAGGTTGAAGTGCAATCCCACGCGTCCTTTGAGCGTTGGTTGCTGGGCCAGCGAGCAGGCGCTAGCGAAGGCCGGCATGTTGGCCATGGCGGTGGCAGAGCTGATCAGCCCGGCCTGGAAGGCATGAAGGATGACTGCGTTGGTGTGGGCGCTGAGGCCGAAATCGTCAGCGTTGACTATGACCTGGGATGGCATCCGGGCGCTCCTGTGGCGGGGTGGGGGCGACAATGTCGGCTGCGGGGTGTGGCGGCTGTCTGCGCAAGCGGGGTTTGAGCCAGTGCCAGCAGCGAAGCGCCAGGCCCAGTAGCACGCCGTCGGGGCGCCAGCTGTAGCTGCTCAGACGCCACTGTTCGACCTGACCGGTCATGCGCTCGTGCAACTGGTGGCTGGAGTTGTCCAGGCTGACCCGCGAGGCGTCGACCCACTTCCAGTCTTCGTCCAGGCCCCAGTGGATCCATTCCTCGAGCAGCACGCGGCCGCTGCCCAGGTCACGGTGTTCGGGGACGAAGGCTAGGTTGTAGTCGTAGATTCGGCCGCGCTCCAACAGGCCCAGGCGGTAACTGATGCAGCGCCCCTCCAGTTCCAGCAGTACCAGGCACACCAGGCCCTCTCCGGCCAGGGCGGTGAAGGCCTTGTACATCCATGGGCGACGCAGGGGGCCGGAGAAGATGCCGACCTCGTCGTCGCCTTTCCAGCTGGTCGCTTCGACGGCGCTGATGGCGTCGAGCAGTTCACCCATGTTCTCGGGAGTGGCGACGACCCGGCGCACGCTGGCACCGCAGGCCTTGATGCGTTTGCGCGCGCGGCGCAGCTTGTAGCGCGGGTCGCCGCTGACTTCCTGGCGGTCCTGCTCGTTGATGCGGTGCACCGGCACCCGGCAGGTCAGGCGCTGCTGCCAGGTCGAGCTGGCGCCGGCCCACTGGCGCAGCCAGCCATCGTGCTCGGTGTTGTCCGGTACCTCGCTCAATTGCAGCAAGGCATGCGGTAGCCGCTTGCGTATGGCCTGCAGGACCTGCTCGGCATATAGCGCCGGCAGGTCGATGAGCAGGGCAATGCGGTCGCTCAGTGGGTACCCCAGGTGGCGCACCACTGGGGCGAACAGCGGGCCGAACGGTTCGCGCGCGCGTATCAGCGGCAGGCACAGGCACAGACGCTCGTCCTGATACCCGAGCAGCACCTGCAGGCATTGGCCTGGCAGCAAGGCGGCCTCGGCGGCGCGCAGCCAGCCGAGATGGTTGAAAGGCGTACTGCCGGGCAGGCGCCTGCGCAGCGCCTCGTAGTCGGCGGCGGGAAAGTCGCCGGCGCCAAGCGAGGCGCACCATTTCAGTTGCAGGCCCATGGGCTCACCCTGCCGTGGCCGAAGAAGCCGGAGCCTCCGGCTTGCGCAACGGCTCCAGACGCGAGGTGATGTAGTGGCTTTCGCGGAAGAATTTCCAGCGACCAAACAGGCAGTAAACGTTCATGATCCGTCCTTGCTCCTGATAGCCCATGCGCAGGTGCAACTTGAGCGCCGGGATGTTGTGCTGTTCGCACACGTCCACCACCTTGGTGCAACCTTGGGCGGCCATGGCCTTCCACAGCTCCAGCTGCAGGTCCACCGACAGCTCGGTACCCCAATACTTGCGGATCAGCTCGCCGCCGAACTCGAAGAACTCCCCCGGGCCGACCGGGAACCAGCAACCATAGTAGTGGCGGTCGTGGTAATGGCGGCTACTGCCCCAGATGAAGGCCACGGCGTCGTTGTCATCGTTGAGGAACATCAGCCCGGTATGGCCTTCGGCGGCCAGCTCGCGCATGGTCTCGACCCGATCGCCGAAGTGGCGGGCGAAGGCACGCACGTTGTGCACGGTGATGTGCTCGACCCGCAGCTCGCCATAGGGTTTTAGCCGGTGCGGCGGCACCGGGCTGTCCAGGTCGCGTTCCATCCACAACAGTTCCCAATGATAGAAGACGTAATGCCGGAAGGCGCTACGGAAGGTGTCACGCAGTCCCTTGCGCTTGATACGGTCCTGGATCTTGGTGAATGCAGTCATGGTGCCTCCTGGGCATGGCTGAACGTAGTGCGTCTCATGACGCGCTCCAGGTCAGGGCGAATACGGTCTGCCCTGGCAGTTGAAAACGAACCTGGCCCTCCCTGCAGCTGAAGCTGGCGCGGCGGCTCTGGTTGTCGGGACCGAACAGTTCAAGCTGGCCGTCGGGGCAACCGTCGAGGCTCAGCACCACCTGCTGCAGGCGCTCGGCCTTGTTCACCCCCAGCACGCTGCGCTGATGCTGGCGGGCCATGGCCAGGGCATCGACCTCGAAGGCGTCGTTGTCCAGGGCCAGAACCTGGTCCAGCCAGTGGCGCTGGATGAACTGCTGGGCCAGGCCCACCGGCTTCAGTTCGTAGCGTTGGCCGCCGGCATCGCGCAACATGCCCTTGGGCCATTCGGGCTCATCGGCGACGTGGAACCAGTTGAGCATGTCAAGCAGGCCGTCACTGGCGGCATTGATCACCACCGAGGTCCACCACAGGCCGGCGTAATGGGTGTCCTGTTCGTAAGGGCTGAGGCTCGAACCGCTGGACAGGTTGGTCTGGTCCAGCAGCAGCGCCTTGCGTGGCCGGCCCTGGCCGTCCAGGCCCACCAGGTCGGCAGCTTGGCGCACGCTGTCGCGGTAGCTGCGGGTGGCGAGCAGGTCGCGGACCATCCATTCGTGCCAGGCCAGGGCATCGATCTGCGCGCCTTGCTCGGCCAGCAGGCGTCGTGCCCAGTCGATGCCGCGGCGCTGTTTGCCGTCGTCGCTGAAGGGCCCGCCGAGCAGGCGCGAGGAGGCCGGCATGGCGATGCGTACGCCAGCGTCGCGGGCGCCGGGGTAGTCGCGCACGCGCTTGGCCATGGCCTGGAAGAAATCGCGGTAGCTGGCGTAGTCGCGATAGTTGAGGTTCGGCTCGTCGGCGAAGGCCAGGTAGTGGGTGCCTTTGCCGCCGAGTGCCTTGGTCGCCTCGAGCCAGGCACTCAACCCATCGGTGCTGGTGCGGTCGCTCCTGAGGTCGGCGACTCGGGCGCTGCCGGCCAGCAGGGTGATGTCCTGGAGGATGCCGAAGCGCTCCTGATAGAGCTTGCGCCAGGCGTTCTCGAAGTCTGGCTGGCGTTGCAGTACGTCGACGAAACTGTAGAAGCCGGCGGCCTGGGGGCGCAGGGCGTCCAGCGCGGCGAAGCTCGAGGCTGGTGGCAGCACGTAGGGCAGGGCAACCCCTAAGCGTGGGGTGGGGCCGAGCACCTTGTCACCCAGGGCAAGGGTGACCTGACCGGGAAGTTGCGGCAGCTCGCCCAGGTCTGCGGGGCGTTGGGCGAACAGGTTGGCGCTGCCGTCGAGCCAGAACGCTGCCTTGCCACTGCCCTGCAGGCCCAGACGCCAGGTCTCGTCGCGGCCGCTGGTGGGCAACGCCTGTTGATCGAAGCGCCAGTAGGCGCGGTAGGGCTTGAGCGGCAGCTGGATGCGACGGCCGTCGCTGAGGCGTTCGGCGAACAGGCCATGAACCCCGCCATGGTGCTTGCCGGCCAACACCGCCTGCTCGCCGGCCTTGACCCGGAAATACAGCTCGACACCTGGCCCGACTTCGGCGCAGAAGTGCACCTTCGCCGGAGTGAACAGCGCGCGGGTGCTGGCATCGTGCTGGATGCGGTAGTCGCGGAAACTATAGCCGGGCACCTCCAACCGATAGGTGCCGCCGTTCGCGGGCAATGGCCAGCGTTGTTCGCCGCGTACCTGGCCGGCTTCGATGCGCCGTTCGCCGGCCAGGCGGCCGTGGCCGTCCAGCAGATACAGGTGTTCAGCGTTGGCGTCGGCCTGCCAGGCCGGACGCCACTGGATGCGCAGTTCATCGGCGCGTGCTGGCAGCAGGTACAAGCTGCCGTCGCGCAGATCCCCCCACTGCACAGGTGCGGCGAACGCACCTTGGGCCAGCAGCGCGCCGCACAGCAATGCCGCTTTCATGCCGCCCTCCGTTGCAGCATCTGCCGCAGCGGTGCCAGGTCGGCGGGCAGGATGACCAGGGTCTGGCCCAGCGGCACGCCGCTCAGGCGGCAGTACAGCACCAGCATGGCCACGGTGACCGCCAGGTAGGCGATGGACGAGGCCGCGGCCGCGCCGACGATGCCCCAGGCCGGGATGAGCAGGATGTTGAGCACCAGATTCAGCGCAGCACCGGCGCCCATCATCAGCGATACCGTGCCGGGGCGGTTCTTGCCCAGCAGGTCCAGGCGCAGGATGCTGGCATAACACAGGCCCAGCAGGCCCGGCAGCAACGCCAGCAAGGCCGGGTAGGCCGGGGCGTAGTCGGCGCCGAACAAGGTGACGATCAACCAGTGGCCGATCAGCGCCATACCCAGGCAAGCACCGAGCATCACCGTGGCGGTCAGGCGCAGGGCCAGGGGGGTGATGCGCTCCATGCCGGCATCCTGCTGCAGCAGGCGCTTCATCAGCGGCGTGGTCACCGCCTCGGGAACGATCAGCAGCAGTTCGGCGGCGGCGCTGGCCATGGCGTAGTGGCCCAGGGCGGTGCTGCCGAGCAGCGCGCCGATGAACAGGTAGTCCGAGCGCAGGATCAGCTGCTGGAACAACAGGTCGGGGTGGCTCTTGGCGCTGTAGCTGAGCAGCTCGCGTTGGCCGCCACGGTCCCAGCGCAGCGCCAGCGGGTGCTGACGGCGCAGCCACCACAAACCGAGCGCCAGGACCAGGGCGATGCCGCACAACCAACTGATCAGCGCCGCCTCCAGCGCTTCGTCGCGCCACATCCAGAACAACCCGAGGAACAGCAGCAGCGGTGCCAGCGATTCGGTCAGGCGTAGGGCGTTGAAGGCGCCGACGCCGCCGCTGGCGTTGTGCAGTGTCAGCAGGCCGCTCTTGAGCACGGTCATAGGTACCGCCAGCAGCAACAGCCAGGCCAGCAGGCCCAGTTGCACAGTAACCTCAAGGTCGGCGCCGAACTCGCGCACCAGGAACACGCAGGCCAGGGTCAGCACGCCGGCCAGCAGGCAACCGTAGACCAGTACTTGGGTCAGCAGCAGGCCCATGTCGCGCTGCTTGGCGGCCTGGTAGCCGACCGCGCTGTTGAGCCCACCGCTGGTGGCGGCGCTGATCAGGTCGGGCAGGGTACTGAGCAGGGCGAACAGGCCACGCTCGCTGGGCCCGAGGATGCGCGCCAGCAGCACGTTGCGCAGCAGGCGCAGGGCGATCATCGCAAGCTTTGTTCCCATGCTCAGCGCCAGATGGCGCAGGTAGCTGTTGCGGTTCATCCTCGTTCTCCGCGACTGATGCGCCAGGCCAGCAGCGAGGGCCGGCTGGCATTGCGCTGGCTGACGCCGATGCGCGGCAGCGCCAGGGGGTCGTCGTGGCCCTGGCAGATGCCCGGGCGGGTGCTCAGGGCGTAGGGGTAACGATGCGCGGCGACCTGGGCGCGCACGCGTTCGTCGTGGTCGCCGTTGGGATAGCAGTACACCGGCAGCGGCGCGCGGCAGCCTTCGTTGAGTGCCGCATGGCTGCGGGTCAATTCTTCGTTGAGGCGATGGTCGTCCAGGTAGGGCAGCAGGGCATGGCTGGCGCCATGCGGGCCGAAGCGCACCAGGCCGGAGTCCTCCAGGGCGCGGACTTGCTGCCAGTCCATGGCCTGGGGCAGCGATTCCGTGGGGCAGGCGTCGGTCAGGACGTGCAAGGCCTGGGGGCTGAGGCTCTTGAGGGTTTGCAGGTAGCGTGCCAGCACCAGGCTGCGGGCCTTGCTGTGGTCGTGCATGAAGTAGGCCGCCGGTAGCGGGCGGCCGAGCTTGCGCAGGCGTTCGATCAGTTGCCGCCGGGCCTCTTCGCCATGGCTGCCCCACAGGGTCTCGCCGACGCTTTCCCACCAGAAACGCTGGCGGCTGCCGATGTAGTCGGTGGACAAAAAGATACTTGCCGGCACCTGGTGGCGCTGCAGCAGGGGGAAGGCGTTGACGGCGTTGTCGCGCCAGCCATCGTCGAAGGTCAGGGCCACCTTGGGGCGGCAGTCTCTGCGAGGCTCCTCGTGGCTCTGCAGCAGGTCCATGAGGCTGACGCAGTCGAAATGCCGGGGCAGCCAGCGCAACAAGCCCTCGAAGGCCCGCGGGCCGACGCACAGCTCGTTGCGGTGGGGCAACGCGGCGCTGGCGTCATCGGCCAGCACCCTGTGCAGCATGAGGATCACCCCGGCGCCGCGCAGTTCGGCGCGTCCGCGTGGCGAATTGAAATAGAACCAGCCGCTGGCCTGCTTGATAGGGGTCTTGATCGGCATGTCCGTCGCTCATCGATTCTGGTCGGGGTTCCATTGGCTGTAGCTGTGCCCGCGCAGGAATTGCCACAGGCCCACGCTCATGCCGGCGAGGGTGACCAGCACGAAGGCGGCAAGGCGGAACGGGCGGGGCAAGCGCCGACGGGCGTCGAGCAGGCCGGCGATGGCCGCGGCGTAGCCGAGCAGTTGCAGGGCCAGGGTCAGGCGGTAGAAACCGGGCTCGGCGGCCAGCCACAGGTTGGCCAGCAGCAACGGCAGCAGCAGTACCGGGGCCAGACGCCGGAGCAGCTTGTGGCTGATCAGGGCAATGGCATACAGGCCGTGGCGCGCCGGATTGAGCAGTTCGCGGCGGGCGGCCAGGCTCAGCAGGCCACCGACGGTGACGCGCTGACGGCGACGGAACTGCTTGTCGGCTTCGTCCACGCCCTGGTCGAGGACCACCGCCTCCGGCACGTAGACAATGCGCAAGCCGGCAGCGGGCGCGCAGGTGCTGATGAAGAAGTCGTCGTTGACCTGTTTCGGAATCGGCTGGTACAGCCCCCGACGCAGTGCGAGCAGGGCGCCGTCGGCCGAGACCATGCAGCCGGTACGGTTCTCAACCTTGCGCACCCAAGCTTCGTAATGGCGGTACAGGCTGTCGCCGATGCTCAGACCTTTGCCCGGGTCGGGGATGATCATATGGCCTGCGGTGCCGCCGACTGCGGCGTCGGCGAAAGGGGCCAGCAGCAGGCCGAGGGTGTCGGTCGACCACTGGTTGTCGGCGTCAGTGAAAACCAGCAGGTCGCCGGTGCACACCTGCACGGCTCGGTTCAGCGCCTCGGCCTTGCCCAGGCGCGGCAGGTCCAGCACCTGCACGCGGGGATCGCCCAGGGCTAGGGCTAGCGCCACGGTGCGGTCGCTCGAGCCGTCGCTGGCCACGACCACCTGCAGTGCGGCGGCCGGATAATCCTGGGCCAGCACGCTGGCGAGCTTGGCTTCGACATGCCGCTCTTCGTTGTGCGCGGCGATCACCACGCTCACTCGCTGCGGCGGCAATGGTGAATGGGTGCGGCGGGCAAAGAACGGTGCGGCCAGGGTCAGCAGCAGGGGGTATCCGACCCAGGCATATAACGGCAGCAGCAGGCATAGCCAGAAAATGAACTCAGCCACGGGCGGGCCTCCTTGCGGTGCGGTTGAACAGGCTGAGGATGAAGGCCGCGCCGGCGAGGTGCAGGCGCAGCCAGTGCAGGCCCCAGAGCTGCAGCGTGAGCAGCGGGTCGCGCTGCCTGCGGCTCTGGCGCAGGCTGAGGAGCAGCGCGGGCACGGCGCTGACCAGCAGGAAGAACAGGGCGACATGGGGGAAGCCGTCGAGCAGCGCCGACAGGGCCACGGCGTCCAGCACCCAGGCGCCTATCGAAAGTATCGGGAAACGCAGCAGGCGCAGGCTCACGCCATGGCTGCGCAGTAATTGCAGGTGGCTGCCCTGGCGCCACATCTCCTTGCCCAGCCATTCGCGCCAGTTGGCCTCGTAGCCCCAGTGCAGCACCGCAGGCTGGCGCAGTACCCGCAGGCGCGCCCCGGACTCGTGCAGGCGCAAGGTGAAGTCCTTGTCTTCGCCGGTACGCAGGCGCTCGTCGAAGCCGCCGACCTGCTCGAACCAGCTGCGCCGCATCAACAGGTTGGGGGTGGGCAGCCATGTGCAGTCCTGCACCGTCTGGCCGGTACGCAGGGTGCGCCGTTGCCAGGCCTGGGCGAACCACGGCGCGTGGCGCGGGGTGTCGCAATCGAGGGCGAAGACATCGCCCTCGCCACGGCGTTGCAGGTCCAGCAGCAGGTCCAGCCAGTGTTCCGGGACCTCGATGTCGGCATCGAGGAAGGCCAGCCAGTCGCCTTGGCTGGCGTTCACGCCGGCATTGCGCAGGGCGCCGATGGCCACGCCCGGCACGCTCAGCACCTGGGCGCCATGGGCGCGGGCGATCGCCGGGCCGTCGTCGTTGGAGCCGTTGTCGACCACGATCAGCTCGCAGGCCAGCCCCGCCGCGCTGGCCGAGCGCCTTGCGGCGTCGAGGGTGCGGCCGATATGGCGGGCTTCGTTGAACATCGGGATGACCATACTCACCCGGCTCATCGGGCCACCTCCACGGGCTGCTGCTCACGTGACTGGCCGAGCAGCACGCTGGACAGCGCCAGCATCAGCCACAGGTACTTGTGGCTCGGGGCGCTGAGGAACATCAGGAACAGGCCGATCGCCAGCATGCTCATGGTCAGGTGGGTCATCAGGTCGGCGCGATCCGGGTCGCCGGCCTCGCGGAAGGCCGCGCGCGCCTGCCAGAAATTGCGCAGGGCCAGCACGATCATGCCGACGAACAGCAGGCCCGCCGGCAGCCCGACCTCGCTGAACAGCTCCAGGTAGGTGTTGTGGGCGCGGCGGTAGAGGTCGGTGGTCTTGCTGTTTACCGGGGCGAAGGCCTTGGAGAAACCGGTGTCGGCATAGTGCAGTGGGAAGGTACCCGGGCCGGTGCCCAGCAGCGGGCTATGGCTGATCATTTCCTTGCCTACGACGAGGTAGGAGGCGCGCCGCCCCAGCGATTCGTCCTGGTGCGCGTTGACCCCGGACTTGAGCAGCATCAGTGACTGGATGCGGTCGGCGTAGCCAGCGGGCATCAGGGCCACGCCCAAGGGCAGGACAATGGCCAGGCCGAGCATGGCGAAGCCCAGGTGGCGTGGGCGGATGCGCGTCAGCTGCTCGCGGTAGTTGTGCAGCACGATGCCCAGGCTGATCAGCAGTACTACCAGCCCCGAGCGCGACTCGGTCTTGGTCATGCCCACCAGCAGCAACAGGCAGCAACCGGCCCAGAACAGCTTGACCGGGATCTGCCGCGCCTTGATCGCCAGCCACAGGCCCAGGGGCATGGCGATGGTGATCAGCAGGGCGAAGGCGTTGGGGTCGAGCATGGCCGAAGCGCGGCCCTGCTCCTGGTACTTGGTGGAGAAGATCGCGAACAGACAGGTCACGCACACGCTGACGGTGATCAGCCGTGCCAGCATTGGCAGGTTGAGGTCACGGCCGACCAGCAGGGTGATGACGAACACCACCAGGCCCACCAGCAGTTCACGCAGGTGCCCGCCCGACAGGCCCATGTCGTCGCTGGTCCATAGGCTCATCAGGTACAAGGCCATGAACGGCAGCAACAGACGCCATTGATTACTGCGCAGGCGCTCGCCGGGGAGTTGGCGCACCGCCAGTTGCAGGCTGAGGATCAGCACCAGGCCGATGCCCACCAGCTTGGCGCCGGACACCAGGCCGTCCTTGAGCAGGCCCTCCAGCGGCACCAGGGTAGCGATCGCCAGCAGGCCCCAGGCCGGCTTGCGGTACAGCACCAGCACGCCGGCCAGGCCGATCACGCCGCCGGGGGCCAGGAACGGATAAGGGCTGGCCAGCAGACCCAGGCTGAGCAAGGCCACTACGGCCACCAGCGACAGGGGAATGATCATGCGACAACCTCCTCGGCCGTGCCCCGATACACTCGGGCCCAGCGTTGTGCCAGGGTCGGCAGGTGGTAGTGTTGGCGTTGAGTCTGGCGGGCTCGGGCAACCAGTTCGGCGGCCTGCTCGGGGTCTTGCAGTAGCGCTTCTAGATGCTCGCCCAGTTCGGTCGTGGCCAAGGGACGGGCAAGCAGGCCGTTGTGGCCGTGCTCGATCACGTCGGGGACACCGCCAACGCCGAAGGCCACCACCGGCACGCCATCTTGCATGGCTTCGAGCAGGATCATCGGCGTGCCTTCGGTGCGCGAGCTGATGACCAGCGCATCCAGGCGTTTCATCCAGCCGCGCATGTCGCGCTGGAAGCCCGGCAGGGTGATGCGCTCGCCCAGACCGGCAGCGTTGATACGCTGCTGCAGGGCTTCGCGCTCAGGGCCTTCGCCAAGCATCACGGCGTGGACCTGTGGGTGGCGCTGGCACACCGGGATCAGCGTGTCGAGGAACAGGTCGGGGCCTTTTTCGCTGGAAAGCCGGCCGACGTAGGCAGCGAGCCAGGGAGCGCCGCCTGGCTGTGCCGCGCCCACGCCATCCTTTGCCTGCGCTTCATAGATCTCGGGCAGCCCGTTGGGTATCACCTGCAGCTTGGCCGCTGGCACCCCGGCATCGCGATGGATGCGGGCGATGCTCTCGGCCACGCACACCACCGTCTCCACCCTCGGCGTGCGGCACAGTTGCAGGCTCAGCCAGGTGTAGAAGCGCTGCTTGCGGCTGCGCGGGGTAAATCCATGCTGGGTGCTGACCATCGGCAGGCGCAACAGGCTGGCGCCGATCCAGCCGAACAGCTGCCCCTTGAAGTTATGACTGTTGACCAGCGGACGTTCGCCGCGCTGCGCGCCAAGCGCCTTGAGCACCGCCCCCAGGCCCTGGCAGGTGTCGCACTCGACACCCGCCTCGCGAAAGCGCGCCACCAGTTCGGCCGGGGCATCGAGAAACAGCACCCGATGCCGCCCCGGGGTCGCCTGGCAGTGGTCCAGGAGCATGCGCTCGGCGCCGTAGAATCCGCCGCTGCTCAGCAGGTGCAGGATCGGCCGGCCGGCGTGCAGCGCGGCGTTCAATTGCGCACCCAGTGCCACAGGCGTGGCAGCGACCAGCTTTTATGCGGGTTGGGCAGCGCCGGAACCTGATCGTTGATCACCAGCAACACTGGCAGGCCCAGCTCGTGGTTGATTTGTGCCGGATGCTTGAAGCGGTGGTCGAAGAACTCCCTGACGTAGACCACGGCAATGGCCAGCAGCAGGCCGGTGACCAGGCCGAACGGAATGATCAGGCCGGGTTTCGGGAAGCTCGCCGCGGTGGGCTCGTAGGGGGCGCTGAGGATGCGCGCGTTGGACTGGCTGCCATCGAGCAGGCCTTGGCCGCGGCTTTCCTCGTAGCGCTGGGCGTAGGTGGAGAAGGCCTTGTGCAGGGCGTCGATCTCGGTATCCAGCTGACGCGTCTTGCTCTGGGTCTCGCGCAACTGGAGGATGCGCTTGCTGTAGTCGGCGATGCGCTGGGTCTTCTGCTCGATCACCTGTTGAGTCACGGCCAGGTCCTGCTGGCGTTCACGAATGCGGTTCTCGACGATCTTGAGGAACTGCGCGCGCAACTGGGCAATCTGTTGGCGGGCCATCACCATCTGGTCGGAGCCTGGCTGGAACACCGTGGCGTCTCCGTTGTAGCGCGCCAGCTGGGTGGTCAGTTGCTCACCGAGTTGCTTGATCTCGCGGTCTTCGAAGGCGACGTTGTCGACCGTGGTGGTGAAGGTGTAGGGGAAGGCGTAGTCGGCCATCTTCGCCTTGTTGGCCGCGGCCAGGCTGCTTTGCAGGTAATCCAGCCACTTCTGGTTCTGCAGCTGGCGGTCACGTTGCAGGTTGAGCGCCTGCTCTTCGGTGTTGATGGCGTTGAGGCGGAAGGTGATCTCCTCTTTGGGATCCGACGAACCGATGGCGGTCAGCAGGCCCAGGCGCTGGCTTTCCAGGTCGCCCAGGCGGGCCTGGTAGTGCAGCTTCTTCTGCTCGTAGAAGGCCTCGGGCAGTTCGTTGGACTGCAGGTCCTGGCGGTTGGCCAGGAAGTTCTCCAGCAGACGGCTGACGAACAGCGTGCCCAGCTTCGCGTCATTGGCGCTGTAGGTGATGGAGATCACGTTGGAGCCGGGCAGGGTCTCGACCTTGAGGTCCTTGACCGCCTGGTCGGTGAGGGTGTCGAGCTGGGTGTCGCGATCGTCTGCCACGGTGTTGCCGAACAGCTGGTGCAGGGGCTCGATCACTGCGTGACGCAGCGGGTCGAGCACGGTGCGCCGCAGCAGGCCGGGCTCGTCCGGATAGTGGCCTTCCTTGCGCAGCTCGCCGATGGTCTGGCGGATCAGGGTTGGCGAGCGGAGGATGTTGCTCTCGGTCTCCATATCGGCCAGCGACGGCGGGATGAACTGGTCGGCCTGCTGGCTGAGCGCCGAGGTGGTGTCACTCTGCGAGAGTTTCTTGGACTGCACGATGACTTCGGCGGTGATGTCGTAGCTCTGCTTGAGCACCAGCGGCAACAGCACGGCGATCACCGCGAACACCAGGAACACCCGTTTCACCAACTGGCGGTTGGCGAAGAAGATGCGGAAGAACTCATGCACATAGTTTTCTTTCGGTTGCGTGGTCATGGTCCGTCCCCCGGTCAGTTGTTGCTTTCTTTATTGTCGACGCGGTAGCTGAAGCTGAAGCCGAAGCCCTGGAACAGCACCACGTCGGCCAGTTGCCGGGACAGCTCGGCGGCGCTGGCCAGCTTGGTCTTGGGTACGTAGAGCATGTCCTCGGGCTGCAGGTAGGCGAGCTTCTGGCTGCCGCCGGAGAGCGCCTGGTCGACGTCGTAGTTGACCGCATGCACGGTATTGCCCTCGCGACGCATGATCACCACCGAGCCGAGCTTGGCCTTGAGGGTCGGGCCGCGGGCCAGGGTCAGTGCCTCGAGCACAGAGATGGGGCGGCGGATCTGGAAGGCGCCGGGCTGGCCGACTTCGCCGAGCACGTAGATCTCGTTGGCGGCGGTGGACTTGAGCAGCACGTCCACGCTCATGCGCCCTGGCAACGTGGCGTAGCGCTCGTTGAGGTAGTCGCGCAGCTGGTTGACGGTCATGCCCTGCAGCGGCACCGAGCCGATTTCCGGGAAGGTGGCGCGGCCGTCGTTGCCCACGGTGATGTCGCGGCTCATGCCGGTGCCGGGGTGACTGAGGGCGTTCTTCAGGTTGACCTCGTCGGTCATCGGGCTGATCACGCGCACGGTGACCTGGTCACGGTTGGGCTTGAACACCCGCTTGTCCTGGTAGGCCTGGCGGATGGCGCTTTCGGCTTCGCCCGGGGTCATGCCCTCGACGCGCACCGCGGCGTTGGTGCTGGGCAGGGTGATGGTGCCGTCGGGCTGCACCAGCTGGTTGCCGTTCAGGCCGCTGGCGGCCATGAAGTTCAGGTCCAGGGTGTCACCGGACTGGATCCGGTAGACCCCGGCCGAACGGTTGCTGACGTGGAAGATCACTTCCAGCACGTCCTGCGGGCGCAGTACCTGCTCGCGGCGGGCGACTTCGGTGGCCTGGCTTTCGGCGGGAGGCGCGGTGAGGATCTGCACCGGCATCTCGCGGTTTTCCTGGCTGGCGCAGCCGGCCAGGGCCAGTACGCACAGGGCAATCGAGGGATATCTCATGGCGTTCATCCTGTGCGGCCTCTCAGAGATTTTCGTACAGCCACTTGGGCATGTAGTACTTGCGCTTGTTGAACACGCTGCCGATCAGCCGCGCGCCGGCCTGGGTCAGGCGCTGGCTGGCGGCCTGGGCCACCTCCCAGCGGGTCTCCTCGGCGCACACCACCAGGATCACGCCGTCGACCAGGGTGCCGATCACCAGGCTGTCGGCGCTGGCGTAGATGGCCTCGCCGTCGATCACGACGAAGCGGTACTGGTTGCTTAATTGGTGCAGCAGCACGCGCAACTGCTCTGGGTCGAGACGGTCGCGGCCGCGTTTCCACGTGCCCACCGGCAGCACGTCGAACGGCTGATCGGACAGGCGCACGATGCAGTCCTGGGCTAGCGGTGGGGTGTCCTGATTGAACAGCAGGTCACTGTAGCCGCGCAGTTTGGCCACCCCCAGCTGCTGGCTGAGGCCGCCAGGCGCCAGGCTGGCATCGATCAACAGCACGTTGCCCGCGCTCATGAGGGCCAGTTGGCTGGCGAAGGCCAGGGCGCTGGTGCTGGTGCCACTGCCGGTGTTGGCCGCGGTCAGCAGCAAGGTGCGCTGGTCGAGGTCGAGCACGGTGGCGGTCAGGTTGGTCTCGCTTGGGGTAGCGATAGTCAGGCTTCTCGAGGATGAACCGTCCATCTCAGCTTGCTCCGTGGCCAGTGAAAACTTTGAACGGGGTCTTGAGCAGGATCTTCAGGTCCAGCATCAGGCTCTGTTCGTTGATGTAACTCAGGTCCAGCTCCACACGTTGGTCGAAATCGATATCGCTGCGCCCGGAGATCTGCCACAGGCCAGTCATGCCCGGGTAGATCGACAGCCGCGCCAGGTGGTTGTCGTGGTAGCGGTAGGCGTTGAAGGAAGTGGGGCGCGGGCCCACCAGACGCATGTCGCCGGTGACCACGTTGATCAGGTTCGGCAGTTCGTCCAGGCTGCTTCTGCGCAACCAGCCGCCGACCGAGGTGATGCGCGGGTCCTTGTCGATCTTGAAGTCGATGGCATCGGCGCCATGCTTGTTGAGGTGGCGTACCGAATCCTTCAACGCTTCGGCGTTGGCCACCATGGTGCGGAACTTGAACATGCCGAAGGCGCGGCCGCGGTAGCCGGTACGTTTCTGCACGAAGAACACCGGGCCCGGGCTGGACTGCTTGATCAGCAGCGCCAGCACCAGGAACAGCGGCGACAGCAGCAGCAGCAGGGTCAACGCGGCCAGGCACGACAG
Organism: Pseudomonas sp. BJa3; assembly: GCF_026343815.1. Classification (NCBI taxonomy): domain Bacteria; kingdom Pseudomonadati; phylum Pseudomonadota; class Gammaproteobacteria; order Pseudomonadales; family Pseudomonadaceae; genus Pseudomonas; species Pseudomonas sp. BJa3. Next base: position 342,780 of record NZ_JAOXMC010000002.1, read on the forward strand.
CACGCGGTTGGTGCGTGACAGGGTCCAGGGGCGGCCACCGACGCGGCCGGTGATCCAGCCGCGGCCCTGCATGTGGATGGCGGCATCGATGCGCTGCCGGTGCGCCGGGTCCATGCGTTTGTCCTGGTATAGCGCCTGCAGTTGCGCGCTCTTGGGTTGTCCTGTCATACCGCCCTCCGTTGATCTGGCTGCTCGCCCGTGGGCGCCGCTTCGCTGGCGGCGGGCGAGTAGTAGCTCTTGAACCAGGCGACGAAGCGCCTGAGCCCCTCATCGAGGCCTATCTGTGGGGTGAATCCGGTTACCCTGGCCAGGGCGCTGGCATCGGCGCAGGTGGCCAGGACATCTCCTGGTTGCAGCGGCAGCAGTTCGATCACCGCGTTGCGCTGCAGGTGCTTCTCCAGCAGCGCCAGGTAGTCGAGCAGCTCCACCGGACGCTGCCCGCCGATGTTGTACAGCCGCCACGGTGCGTGGCTGCTGGCCGGGTCCGCAGCGAACGCATCCCACTGCGGGTCGGCGGCCGGGGGCAGGGGGATCAGCCGTACCAGGCTCTCGACGATGTCGTCGATATAGGTGAAGTCGCGCTGGTGGCGGCCATGGTTGAACAGCTGGATCGGCCGCCCTTCGCTGATCGCCCTGGCGAACTGCATCGGCGACATGTCCGGGCGGCCCCAGGGGCCGTACACGGTAAAGAAGCGCAGGCCGCTGCAGGGAATTGCGTACAGGTGGCTGTAGCTGTGGGCCATGGCCTCGTTGGCCTTCTTTGTGGCGGCATACAACGACAGCGGGTGGTCCACGGCGTCTTCGACCCGATACGGCGTTTGCTGGTTTGCGCCGTACACCGAACTGGACGAGGCGTACAGCAGGTGCTGGACCGGGTGCCGGCGGCAGCCTTCGAGCACGTTGAGGAAACCGGCCAGATTGCTGTCCAGGTAGGCCTGCGGGTTCTGCAGCGAGTAGCGCACCCCGGCCTGGGCCGCCAGATGCACCACGACGTCCGGGCGTTCGCTGGCGAACAGCCGGGCCATGCCGTCGCGGTCGCCCAGTTCCAGGCAGTGCAGCGGGAAATCGCCCGCCGTCTGGCGTACCCAGTGCACGCGGGCATGCTTGAGCGACGGCTCGTAGTAGTCGTTGAAGTTGTCCAGCCCCACCACTTGGTGCCCTTCAAGCAACAGCTGGCGGCAGGTGTGGGCACCGATGAAACCGGCCGCGCCGGTGACCAGCACTTTCATGGCGCATCCGCCTGCGGACGAACCTGACGCAGGCCGATGCCGCTGTAGTGGAGGCCGTGGGCGGCCACCTGCTCGGGGTTGTACAAGTTGCGACCATCGATGATCACCCGCGCGCGCAGCTTGCTGGCCAGCATCGAGAAGTCCACTACGCGGAAGTTCTTCCACTCGGTGCAGATCACCAGGGCGTCGGCGTCCTGCAGCGTGTCATCGCGGGTGGCGCACAATTGCAAGTCGTCGCGGTAGCCGTACAGGCGCCGGCACTCATCCATGGCTTCGGGGTCATAGGCGCGCACCGTGGCGTCTTCGGCCCACAGTGCTTCCATCAGGTAGCGGCTGGGCGCTTCGCGCATATCGTCGGTGTTGGGCTTGAAAGCCAGGCCCCACAGGGCGATGGATTTGCCCGCCAGGCCGCCGAGGCGTTGCTTGAGCTTGGCGAAAAGGATGCGCCGTTGCTGGTCGTTGACCTCGCTGACACTCTGCAGCAGGCGTAGCGGCATGCCGCTGTGGGCCGCGGTGTGAAGCAGGGCCTTGATGTCCTTGGGGAAACACGAACCGCCGAAGCCGCAACCGGGGTAGATGAAGTGGTAGCCGATGCGCGGGTCGGAGCCGATGCCGCGGCGTACCGCCTCGATGTCGGCACCCAAGTGTTCGCTGAGGTTGGCCAGCTCGTTCATGAAGCTGATGCGGGTGGCGAGCATGGCGTTGGCGGCGTACTTGGTCAGTTCGGCGCTGCGGTTGTCCATGAACATCAGTTTTTCGTGGTTGCGGCAGAACGGCGCGTACAGTTCGGCCAGCTGGTCATGGGCAACTTCGTCGAGGGTGCCGACGATGATGCGGTCCGGGCGCATGCAGTCGGCCAGCGCACTGCCTTCCTTGAGAAACTCAGGGTTGGATACCACGCGCACTTGCAGTTGCCCCTTGCCCAGGCGCTGTAACTCGTCGCGGGCCAGCGCCATGACCTGGTCGGCGGTGCCCACCGGCACGGTGGACTTGATGATCAGGGTGTGGTCGGTTTCCATCAGCGCGGCGATCTGCCGGGTGACATTGAGCACATGGGTCAGGTCGGCCGAACCGTCCTCGTCGGGTGGCGTGCCGACGGCGATGAAGATCAGCTCGGCATGGCTGACGGCGTCACTGGCCTGGGTGCTGAACAGCAGGCGACCTTCCTTGATGTTGTCCTCGAGCAGGTCCGACAGGCCCGGCTCGCTGATCGGCGGCACGCCCTGACGTAACTGGTTGATCTTGTGGGTATCGACATCCACGCACAGTACCCGGTGACCTACGTCCGCCAGGGCTGCTGCCTGTACCAGTCCGACATAACCGGTGCCAAAAACGCTCACGTCCATGCGCGGTGCCTCGAATGGATGAGTAAGGGAGATGAAACAGTGGTGTGAATTGGGTATAGCTCAGCTCGGTGGAATTGCGTCAAAGCAATGGCATGTTTCGTCGCATTTACAGACGCCAAGCAAAAGGGCCATCTGCCATCAACCCGTTTCCAATCCGTGTGTTAGCGAACATAGCTAGTGGCAATTGGCCGTTCGGCGAACCGATGAACGGTCCAATCCAGCGTAATAAGCGGGTTGTGGACGATAGAGATAATCAACAACAGGTTGCGAGAGGTGCCAGATTCCGGTGTCGGTATGTCGTCGGAATTTTGACTTTTCTGCGTTGTGGTTTGTTTCACAGCTGCTACGGTTTGAGAAGAATTCCATGACCGGAGTGGCCGAAACATGCGCGGATGGATCAAGTTTTTACTGCTGTTGGTCTATCTGGCCAGCTTTCATGCCTATTACCGTGAGCGCATAGAAGCGTTGGGTATTGGCGTGCCGCTAGTGTTGTACTTGGGCGTGTTCGCGGTACTGGCCGTGGCGTTGCTGCTGGCGGCGTTCACTCGCCCAGGGTGGCTGCGCTGGGGCTTGGCCTTGGCGTTCACGATCAGCGCGATCTTCCTTGATGCTTATGACCGCATCACCGATTCGTACCTGACCTATAGCGCCTTCGTCTCCATGGTCTATGCGGGTGGTTTCGTGCAAGAGGCGCTGCAGCAATATCATTACGCCATAACCCTTGCAGCGGCACGGGCGCTGCTGTTGCTGCTGGGCATTGGCCTGCGCCCCGGGCCGACGCCGAAGCTGCCGCGCCTGCTGCCACCACTGGCGCCGGCACTGGCCTTGCTGGCGCTGGTCGCCATCCTGTTCGTGCGGGCCGGTGAGGGGGCCCGCGGGCTGCCGGTGATGTACACGCCGCTGGCCTACCTGAGCCTGTTCACCTACGAGACCCTGCAGGACCATGTCGGGCCACGCCAGCCCGTGACCCTTGCCCAGTCAGGCCGACCGATGGCGCGGGACATCGTGCTGCTGATCGACGAGAGCATTTCGGGCAACTACCTGGACCTGAACACCCCGGCCGGGGTCCCCAGCCATCTGGCCCAGGCCCAGCCCGGCGTGCAGATCGTCAATTTCGGCTACGCCGCCTCCATTGCCAACTGCAGTGCCGACACCAATGTCACCCTGCGCTATGGCGGCACCCGCGCCGACTACCTGCGCATCAACTCGACCCTGCCATCGATCTGGCAGTACGCCAAGCGCGCGGGCCTGGAGACGGTGTACATCGACGGGCAGCGCACGGGTGGCAATTTGCAGAACCTGATGACCGAAACCGAGAAGCGCGATATCGACCAGTTCATCCAGTTCGACGACACCCCCGTTGTGCAGCGCGACATGGCGGCGCTCGATCGGCTGGTGGCGCTGCTCAAGGATGCCAAGCCGCACCTGATCGTGGTGAACAAGGTCGGCGCCCACTTCCCGGTGCACGACAAATATCCGGACGACTTCCTCAAATACCAGCCCGCGTTGCCCCGGGGCCACTACGTGGATATCGCTGACACCGGCACCCGCGACGGTTTCGATGGCCGCCCGCAGGACTGGGTGCTGTACCGCAATGCCTACCAGAACACCGTGCTGTGGAGTGTCGGCGAATTCTTCCGCCGCCTGTTCGCCGAGGCCGACCTCAGTCAGGCCGTGGTGTTGTACACCTCCGACCATGGCCAGGACCTGCATGAGCGCGGCAACCCAGGGCTGAACACTCATTGCGACAGTGACCCGGTGCCGGAGGAGGGCCTGGTACCGCTGGTGGTGATCCAGGGGCAGGGCCTCAGGACACTGGATTGGGAAGGCAACCTGGCGGTGAACCGTAATGCCTCCAGCCATTACAACCTGTTCCCCACAATGCTGAAGCTGATGGGCTACGACGACAAGGCGGTCAGCGCGCTCTACGGGCAGTCGCTGGACATGCCGACCGACGATCCGTTCACCTTCAACGTGCGCTTCAATGCGCGCCTGGGGGCTAAGCCGGATTTCCGTCACATCGACCTGGGCCAGGTAGTCACCCCCGCCAGTGTCCTGGCGGGGCAACCAATGCCGGTAGGCAAGGCGGACTGACGTCAGAAGTCGATGCTGGCGGACAGCTGCACGGTGCGCGGCGCGCCCAGGCCCAGGCTGGTGAGCAGCGGCATGCCCCAGTAGGCCTTGTTGGTCACGTTCTCCACCGTGCCACGCAAAGTCACCGGGTGGTCGGCCACCTGCAGCCGGTAGCGGGCACCGACGTCGTAGATGGTGTAGCCGGGAATCGACTGGCTGTTGTCGTCGCTGATGTACTGCTTGGACACGGCCGTGGCGTTGGCGGTCAGGGTCAGGCCTTCGAGTACCGGGGTATCCCATTCCACGCCCAGCTTGCCCTGCAGTTTTGGCTGGCCGGTGGCGGTCTTGCCTTGCTCGGCGGGGTTCTCGGCCTTGGTCACCTTGGGATCGAGACGGGCCACGCCGCCCATCAGGCGCACATCGGCCACCGGTGTGCCGAAGAAGCTCCACTCGAGCCCGCGGTTACGTTGCTCGCCGCCGAAGGAGAACACTTTGGTTACCGGGTTGGTGAAGCTGCTGGGGCGTTCGATCTGGTACAGGCTCAAGGTGTGGGCGAAGTCACCGAGGTCGAGCTTGATGCCGACTTCCTTCTGCTTGGACTTGTACGGGGCGAACACCTGGCCGGCGTTGGGCGCGGTAAGCGGGGCGACGGCGCCTTTGCTCAGGCCTTCGATGTAGTTGGCGTACAGTGACACCTCGTTGGTGACCTTGACCAGCACCGCCGCCGCCGGGGTGGTGGCGCTTTCGTTGTAGCGACTGGTTTGCGCGCCGGTGTCGACATTGAAGCTGTCGGTCAGCACCTGCTGGCGGCGCACGCCCAGGGTGAGTTGCAGGCGCTCGTCGAGGAACGACAGGGTGTCGGCCAGGCCGTAGCTGCTCAGGCGTGATTCAGTGTGGGCGATGGCGGGGTAGCTCCTGGCGGCCTCCGGGCCCCAGACCGGGTGGTAGATGTTGGTGATCCACTCGGCCCCCGGAACGTTGCGCCGGCCATAGTCGCGCTGCTTGTCCGAGTAGTGCGTGGCATTGAGCGACCATTGGTGGCCGACGCCGAAGGTGTCGAAATGGCCACGCAGGCCGGCTTCGCCCGAGGTCTTTTCCAGGTCGATCTTCAACTGGCCCATGCGCGTCTCGAAGTCGCCGGCGGTGTTGAGCACCTCCGCGAGCATGGTGCCGCTGTACTTGTAGTCGGTCTTGCTGGTGCCGGCCGCGGCATAGGCCATGAGGTTGTCATTGAGGTCATATTCGCCGCGCACGATCACGCCCTTGTCGCGGGTCTGGACGAAGCCCCAGTCCGGGTTGAGCAGGGTGTCGGACTTCGGCGGTCTGGGCACCGGCACGCCCTCGGCCAGGCCGATACCGCGGTTCTGGCCTCTGACCCGGTCTTCGCTCTCGTAAAGGTCTGCGGACAGCCGCGCGCGCTCGCCACGCCAGTCCAGGCCCAGGGCATTGAGCTCGGCCTTCATGCGCTGGTGGTCGGTGGCGGTGTCGCCGTCGCGGTAGACGCTGTTGAAGCGCACGCCGAACTGTTGTTCCTCTCCGAAGCGACGGCCGACGTCCAGATGCCCGCCGAATTGCGCGTCCGACATGTAGGTGCCGGTGATCCGCGTCAGCGGTTCGGCGCCCGCGCGCTTGGGCACCAGGTTGATGCTGCCGGCCACCGAGCCGCCTGGCGGCATGCCGTTGAGCAGGGCGGACGGGCCCTTGAGCACCTCGACGCGCTCGAACATCTCGGGCGAGATCCGGTAGTAGGGCGCCATGCCGTACAGGCCGCCGATGCTCACGTCGCTGATGTTGGAGTTGAAGCCGCGGATCGAGTAGTTCTCGCTGTAGGTGCCCTTGAGGCCGTTGCTGAACACCGACGGGTCGGTGGCGGCGATCACATCGGTGATGGTCTGGGCCTGGGTGTCCTCGATGTATTTCTCGGTGTAGCTGATGGTGCTGAACGGCGTCTCCATGAAGTCCTTGTTGCCCAGCAGCCCGACCCGGCCGCCCGAGGCCACCTGGCCACCGGCGTAGACCGGCGGCAATGCACTGGGGGCGTCCAGGCTGCCCTCGATTCGCGTCTCAGTCAGCTCCAAGCTGCCGTTGGTCTGGTCCTGTCGGGATTTTTCCACTTCCTCGGTCTGCGCCGCAGTCACGTCCATGGACACGCCGCCCAGGCCAAGCAGCAAGGCCATGTGCACGGCGGTGAAAGTGCGATTGAGGTCGAAGTGGGGCACAGCCGGCTGCTGCGCCGGGCTGACACGTTGTTGCGACATGCTGGATTCCTTTCGATTCGCAAGTAAGTGAAGGCATTCACTAGGGATTCCGAATCAGAAAGGTAAAACCTCAATGCTAATCGTTATCATTCCAGGAGGTATTGGTCTTAAGTCGCCGGCAGTGCCAGTGGGTGCATGGCGCGAAAGCTCTGCGCCTCTTCCACCATCCAGTCATGCACCGCCCGCGCCCCAGGCTGGCTCAACCCGCCCGGGGGATACAGCAGCACATAACGCTTGTGGTTGGCGATCGGCACCCCGAACGGCACGATCAGCGCGCCGCGCTCCAGTTCGTCGTTGAGCAGGGTGCGCCGGGCGATGGCCACGCCGACACCGGCGATGGCGGCCTCGATGGTCAGGTGGTTGCGGTTGAACGTGTGCCCACGGCGCACGTCCAGCCCACTGGCGCCGATGCCGTCGAGGTAGAACTCCCATTCGGCGTATTCCGAGCTGCCGCGCCAGGCGGTGATGTCATGCAGCAGCGGGTAGTGGGCCAGGCCGGCCGGCCCGTGCAGGGGCGGGCGACCACGCAGCAGGGCAGGTGAGCACACCGGGAAGATCTGCTCGTCGAGCAGAGGCGTGGAGAGCATCCCCGGATAGCTGCCATCGTTGAGGTCGATGGCCAGGTCGAAGTCTTCCGGGTGCAGCGCCTGGTTGCTGTCCTCGGCCACCAGGCGCAGCTCGATGTCCGGATAGCGTTGCTGGAATCGCGGCAGGCGCGGGGTCAGCCACTTGGCCAGGAACGAGGGAATCGAACGCAGGCGCAAGGTGCCGCGGATCTCGCCGGCATCCAGGCGCAACAGCTCGGCCTCGATGCTGCCGTAGGCTTCGGCCACGGTCTGCGCCAGGCGTTGGCCTTCGGCGGACAACTCGACGCCGCGAGCACGGCGCAGGAACAGGCGAAAGCCCAGGCGCTCCTCGAGCTGGCGCATCTGCTGGCTGACCGCTCCGGGGGTGATGTGCAGCTCTTCGGCGCAGCGGGTGAACGACAGGTGTCGCGCCGCACAGGAGAACACGTGCAGCCAGACGAACACCTGGCCATTCAATGGCCCTTTCATTGTTTAGTCCTGCTAAAGGCTTGTGTAGGAAGTTTCGTTGGTCAAGCTGGCCTGAGCGCGGCAGTATCGCGCAACTTGGCAATACCGCTCAAATTTTTTGGAGAGCCGTGGCGTGTCGCAGATCGCCGCCACGGTCAGGCATTAGCATGGCTATCAGTGTTTTCGACCTTTTCAAGATTGGCATCGGCCCGTCCAGCTCCCACACCGTCGGCCCCATGCGCGCCGCGGCGACCTTTGCCCAGGCCCTGCGCGAGCGCAGCTTGCTGGCCCAGGTTCGGCGGGTCGAAGTACGCCTTTATGGTTCGCTGTCGGCCACCGGGGTCGGGCATGCCACCGACCGTGCCTGCCTGTTGGGGCTGATGGGCCAGTGGCCGGACCGGATCGACCCGCACAGCATCGAGCCACGCATCGACCAGTTGATGCAGGAGCAATGCCTGATGCTCGACGGCAGTCATCCGGTCGACTTCCAGTTCAGCCGCGACATGCGCCTGCTGGACGAAAGCCTGGCCTACCATCCCAATGCGATGACCCTGGAAAGCTTCGACGAGCAGGGCAGCCAGTTCAGCCAGACCTATTTTTCAGTGGGCGGCGGCTTCATCGTCGAACAAGCTGAGATCGATGCGCCTTCGAGCGACGAAGGCCTGGTCGAACTGCCTTACGAGTTTTCCAGCGGTGCCGAACTACTGGCCCTGTGCAAGGCCCACAACCTCAGCGTCAGTCAGTTGATGCTGGCCAACGAGTGCGCCTGGCGCCCGGAAAATGAAGTCCGCGAAGGCCTGTTGAAGATCTGGGCGGCGATGGGCGAGTGCGTCGACAACGGCCTGCGCAACGAAGGCATCCTGCCGGGCGGGCTCAAGGTCAAGCGCCGGGCGGCGCGCCTGCACCGCAGCCTGCAGGAGGTGGGCAAGCCGAACGTGATCGGCTCGACCCTCAGCGCCATGGAGTGGGTCAACCTGTTCGCCCTGGCGGTCAACGAAGAGAACGCCGCCGGCGGGCGCATGGTCACCGCGCCCACCAACGGCGCAGCCGGCATCATCCCGGCGGTGCTGCACTACTACATGAAATTCAACCCCGGCGCCTGTGACGACGATGTGGTGGCGTTTCTCCTGGCCGCTGCCGCAGTGGGCATCCTGTGCAAGAAGAACGCTTCGATTTCCGGCGCCGAAGTCGGTTGCCAGGGTGAAGTGGGCTCGGCCTGCTCGATGGCTGCCGCAGGGCTCGCCGAGGTGCTTGGCGCGACCCCGCCGCAACTGGAAAACGCCGCTGAGATCGCTCTGGAGCACAACCTCGGGCTGACCTGCGACCCGGTGGGGGGGCTGGTGCAGATCCCGTGCATCGAGCGCAATGCGATTGCCGCGGTGAAGGCCATCAACGCCGTGCAGATGGCCTTGCGTGGCGACGGCGAGCACTTCATCTCCCTCGACCGGGTGATCCGCACCATGCGCGATACCGGCGCGGACATGCACGCCAACTACAAGGAAACCTCCCGCGGCGGCCTGGCCGTCGCGTTCGTCGAGTGCTGAAAAACAAGCGCTGACTGCGTGGGGGCGGGCGTGCTCCCACAACGTGCCGCAAAACCTGATTGAACCTGCAACACCCGCTGTACCTGCGACAAAAACAACTACAAGGCGATACCCATGACTGATGTACAAAGCACCACGAGCGTTCGTGCGCATTCGGCTGCCCCGGCTTCGGCCAGTGGCTCGACCACCTGGAACCGCCACGACACTACCTGGGCCCTGGGCCTGTATGGCACGGCGATCGGCGCCGGCACCCTGTTCCTGCCGATCAACGCCGGGGTCGGGGGCTTCTGGCCGCTGCTGATCCTGGCGCTGCTGGCCTTTCCCATGACCTTCTTCGCCCACCGCGCCCTGACGCGCTTCGTGCTGTCCGGGCGCAAAGGTGGCAACGAGGACATCACCGAGGTGGTGGAGGAGCATTTCGGCGTGGGTGCCGGCAAGCTCATCACCTTGCTGTACTTCTTCGCCATCTTCCCGATCCTGCTGGTCTACAGCGTGGCATTGACCAATACCCTGACCAGCTTCTTCGAGCACCAGCTGCACATCGGCGCGCCGCCCCGAGCGCTGTTGGCATTACTGCTGATCTGCGGGTTGATGATCGTGGTGCGCTGCGGCCAGCAGATCATCGTCAAGGCCATGAGCGTGCTGGTGTATCCCTTCGTCGCCTCCTTGCTGCTGCTGGCGCTGAGCCTGATCCCCAACTGGAACGGCGCATTCTTCGCCCAGGCCAACGAGGGCATCAGCGCCTCGAAGCTGTTGCTGACCTTGTGGCTGGCGATTCCGGTGATGGTGTTCTCGTTCAACCATTCGCCGATCATCTCGGCCTTCGCCGTCGACCAGAAGCACCGCTATGGCCATGATGCCGACCGCAAGAGTGGCCGGACCTTGGCCACGGCCCATGTGATGATGGTGCTGACAGTGATGTTCTTCTGCTTCAGCTGCGTGCTGGCCCTGAGCCCGGCGGACCTGGCTGCGGCCAAGGCGCAGAACATCTCGATCCTGTCGTACCTGGCCAACCACTTCCAGACCCCGGTGATCGCCTTCGTCGCGCCACTGATCGCGCTGGTGGCAATCACCAAGTCTTTCCTCGGCCACTACATCGGTGCCAGCGAAGGCTTCCAGGGCATGATCGTCAAGAGCCTGCGTGGGCGCGGCAAGACCTGGCCGGCCAAGCGCCTGGAGCGCGCCACCGCGTTGTTCATGCTGGTGACCTGCTGGGCGGTGGCGACCCTGAACCCGAGCATCCTCGGGCTGATCGAGAGCCTCGGTGGGCCGGTGATCGCCTGCCTGCTGTTCCTGATGCCGATGTACGCGGTACAGAAGGTACCAGCGTTGCGCCAGTACTCGGGCAAGCTGTCGAATGTGTTCGTGGTGCTGATCGGCTTGACCACGCTGTCGGCGATCGCCTACAGCTTCATGGCCTGACCTAAGACGCGGGGCAAGCCCGCTCCCACGTGAACGCGTGGGGGGAGGACTTGCCCCGCGGACCGTTCAGATCAGACGCTTTCCAGGTGCCTGATCGCGGCCTTCAGGCGCTCCGCTGGTTGCGGTTGATCCTGGTGGGTGATGTCCGGCGCCTTGCGCACGCGGCCATGCTGGTCGACCCAATGGCCGTTGATGAAGTAGCGGTAGCTGGCGGTGCCGGCATTCCAGCCCTGGTCGAGCAAACCCTGCAGGTGGAAGGTCTGGGCAATCTGGCTGAGTGGGCCGCTTGGGCTGCCATCCAGGTGCAGGACAATCGACGGGCTACCCGCAGGCGCGAACGGCAGTTCGCTGTAGCCACCCCACACCTTGGCCTGGAACACCTGAACCGGATGCGTGGCCCGGATGATGGAAGCCCTGCCTGTAACCTTCTTCTGCACGGTATTCACCAGCAGGTCGAGGGTCAGGATCGGTGCGCCGAGCAGCCCGTTGCTGACGTTCAGGCGGGTATGAAAAAGTCCGAAGGACATGCTGATTCTCCTTGTCTGCTCAGGCTTTCTTGGCGGCCTTGGCGGCCGGGCTTTTGGTCGAGGCGAGGGCCTGTTCCAGGGCTTTGCCCACGGCACCGCTGGTCAGATGCTTGATTTGCGCGACATCACCGGTGGCGATCACTGCCTCCACGGTGGCGTTGTGCAGTTCGGTCGTCAGGTCGACGTTCGCCAGCGTCTGGATGCGCTTGAGCTCCAGCACGACGGGTACGTTGTCCACCTCGATCCAGCGCTGGCCGTTGTAGTAGCGGTAGCTGGCCGTGCCTTTCTGCCAGTCCTGGTCGAGCAGCGCGCGCAGTTCGAACTGTTCCGGCGAGTTGGCGTGTGGGCCGCCATGGTTGCCACGCACCGTCAGCAGGATCTTGCCTTCGCTTGGCGGCTGCACGGTGAGGTAGCTATAGGTGCCCCAGACATCCAGCGCCAGCTCCAGCGGTGGGTTGGTGGTCTGGGTGATCAGCGCGTGGCCGTTGACGCTGCGGTCTGGCGTGTAGACCAGCAGGTCGAGCTGCAGGCGCGGGGCACCTGGCGCGTTGGTACCAATGAGGTAGGACACCGGGAAAAGACCTTCCGACGGTGCGAGCAGCGATTCAGACATGATTGCCTCCGTTGCATTCGATGAATGAAAAACCAATAGCCATTGCGGCGCAGGCGGGCGAAGCGGCGGAGGAGGTGGGAGACCGGGCGGGGAGAACAGGCTTGCCCGGTGCGAGCAGCTGTTGGCAGCCGGCTTGTGCAGCCATCCCTGGTACGCGGTGCCGCCTGCCTGGCAGCCCGCTTGAGTTAAGCAGGCCGGCCAGGCAGTGATGGCATTTTTACAGCATGGCCGACGGGCGGTCGCGCATTGACCATTTGGTCACTTACTTGGCTTTCTGCTGCAGGGCCACGAAGCTGCGGCGCATGTCGCTGGCCCAGCCATCGAGCACCGGTTTGACGTCGTTCAGGGTCAGCTGCGTGGTGTCGTTCTCCAGGTCCTTGCCACTGCCCTTGCGCACCACCTGGGCCAGCACATTCTGGCTGGCGCCATCGAGGAAGGCCGCTTCCACGGCGATGTCCACGGCCTGGTCGCGGCCTCCGGCGGCGGTATTGACCGCTGCGGCGACCAGGGCGATGGGGATCACTTCATAGGGCTTGAGGCCTTCGGTGCTGGTAGAGACCGCAGTGATCGCCGGGCGCACCACGATGGTATTCGGGCCGGGCTCCTTGACCAGGGTAAGCACGCTGCCCAGTTCGCGACGCATCGCTTCGTTGAAGTAGCGGGTGATCTCTTGCAGGGTCTGCGCCGAGATCACGTTGGTCGGCTGCGGCTTTGGGTAGAACTGGCTCGGTTCGATGAACACCTTGGTGTACTGGCTGGCCTTCACGTCCGGGTCGATCCAGCGCATGACCGGCGCCCCGGAGATGCTTTCGGCCGGCTTCAGGCGGCTGTAGTCCTTGAGAAACCCGGAGTAGTCCTTGGGATCGACCCGGTTGCTGGAGCAGGCACCCAGGGCCAGCAGAGCAGCGCACAGCAGGGTAGTGCGAGGCAGGTGCTTCATGATGACGAGGTCCATGAGGGAAGGGGCCAGAACAACGCTAGCAGGTGGTGGGCCGAAGGCCAGCGTTCGGGTGTCGACGGTTGCCGTTTCCCACCAATCAACCTGATTGGGCTGACTATCCATTCATCACTGAAAGTAGCAAAGTATGCCCTTTACGGGTATGTTTGAGTGCCGATCATGGATGTCTACAAGCGTAGGGAGTTTGCCCGCTGGCAAGCCAGGGAGTGCGTGCCGGACCACCTGCTCTGTCGGGCAGTCGCTGAAATGCAGAGTGGGTTGGTTGACGCGAGTCTTGGCGGTTTGTTGTTCAAGAAGCGCATTGCTGGCCTTTGCAGTGGCAAGCGGGGTGGTTACCGCACTCTACTGTCGGCTCGTATAGGCGATCGATATGTGTTCCTGCATGGATTCGCCAAAAGCGACCTGGCCAATGTCACGCCGGCCGAGCAAAAGGCCCTGCAGTTTACCGGCAAGGTATTTCTGGAATTATCACCCCACGCCCTGGCCAAGGCATTGGGCTGCGGGGTATTGATGGAGGTCCACTGTGACCAGCAAACTCATTGAGTCATTGCGTGCCGACCTGTCGGCCCTGGAACAGGCCGGTGCTGTCGGCAAGGTTACGCTTAGGGATTTCGAGGCGATCTGCCCGGCTCCGGTGCGAGCGTTCACTGCCCAGGACATCCGCCACCTGCGTGAAGCCCTTAACTTCAGCCAACCGGTGTTCGCCCTGCACCTGCACACCAGCGCATCGACAGTGCGCAAATGGGAGCAGGGCGAAACACGCCCGGCCGGGCCGGCCTTGAAGCTGCTGAACATCATTGCCGACAAGGGGCTGCAGGCCATCCTTTGACGGTGGGCCGTCAGCCCAGCGCCTCGCGCAAGCGATACCACAGCATCCCCAGCGCCAGCAGCGGCGAGCGCAGTGCCTTGCCGCCGGGGAAGGTCAGGTGCGGCACCGCGCGGAACACATCGAAGCCGTGGCTTTGCTCGGTGGCGATGGCTTCGGCGAGCAGTTTCGCGGTCCAGTGGGTGACGTTCAGGCCATGCCCGGAGTAGCCCTGGGCATAGAACACGTTGGGGTGCTGGCTGAGCCGGCCGACCTGGGGGAAGCGGTTGGCGGTGATGCCGATCATGCCGCCCCATTGGTAGTCCAGGCGCACCTCGGCCAGTTGCGGGAACACCTTGAGCACCTTGGGCCGCATGTAGGCACCGATGTCCTTGGGGTCACGGCCGGAATAGTGGCAGGCGCCACCGAACAGCAGGCGGTTGTCGGCGGTCAGGCGGTAGTAGTCCAGGCCCACTTTCTGGTCGCACAGCGCCATGTTCTGCGGGATCAGTGTACGCGCCAGGTCTTCGGGCAGCGGCTCGGTCGCCACCACGTAGCTGCCCGCCGGCAGCACCTTGCCAGTCAAGCGTGGCTCTAGTTCGTCAAGGTGGGCGTTGCAGCCGAGTACCAGGCTCTGCGCGCGCACCTGGCCGCGGGCGGTGTGCAGGGTGACCGTACTGCCATGTTCTATGCGCAGTACCGGGCTCTGCTCGAAGATGCGCACTCCCAGGCCATGGGCGGCGCGGGCTTCGCCCTGGACCAGGTCGAGCGGGTGCAGATGGCCCGAGCCCATGTCGACCAGGCCGCCGGCGTACAGGGCGCTGGCGACGATCTCGTGCATGCGCTCAGGGCCGACCAGGCGGGTCTCGTGCGGGTAGCCCAGTTCGGCGAGGTCGCGTTGCTCGTCCTCGAATGCGGAGAACTGGGCAGGGGTGTTGGCCAGCTCGCAGAACCCCCAGCGCAGGTCGCAGTCGATGCCATATTGCGCGATACGGCGGGCGACCAGCGCCACCGAGTCGATCCCGGCCTGCTTGAGGTAACGCACGCCGTCCTGGCCGACGTGCCGGGCAAAGCCCGAGACGTCATGGCCGATGCCGCGGATCAGTTGCCCGCCATTGCGCCCGCTGGCGCCCCAACCGATGCGGCGAGCCTCCAGCAGGATCACCGAGAGGCCGCGTTCGGCCAGCTCCAGGGCCGCGTTGACCCCGGTCAGGCCACCGCCGACCACGCAGACATCGGCCTGCAGGTCCTGGTCGAGCGCGGGGTAGGTCGCCGCCTGGCGCGCCGAGGCGGCGTAGTAGGAGGCAGTGTGTTCAGTCATGTGAGGCATGGGTGTGCTCGGCTCAGCGATTGGACTTGATCTTGCTCCAGGAGCGGGTCATCTGCCGCAGGATCGGCGGGCTCTGCATGCTCGAGACATACAGTTTGTCCAGCACCTCCTGGGGCGGGTAGATCTCGGGGTTGTCGACCAGCGCCGGGTCCATGTCGGCCTTGGCGTCAGGGTTGGCGTTGGCATAGCCGACCGTGGCACTGACCTTGGCGATCACCTTGGGGTCGAGCAGGTAGTTGATGAAGGCCAGGGCCTGCTCGGGGTTCTTGGCGTCCTTGGGGATGGCCAGCAGGTCGAACCACAGGTTGCTGCCTTCCTTGGGAATGCTGTAGGCGACCTTGACGCCGTTGCCGGCCTCTTCGGCGCGGTGCGCGGCCTGCAGTACGTCGCCGGAGTAGCCGAAGGCGATGCAGACATCGCCATTGGCCAGGTCCGATACGTACTTGGAGGAATGGAAGTAGGTGATGTACGGGCGCAGCTCCAGCAGGCGGGCCTCGGCTTTTTTGTAGTCATCGGCCTTCTCGCTGCGCGGGTTCATTCCCAGGTAGTTGAGCATGGCGGGGTAGAGCTCGTCGGGCGAGTCCATGAACGCCACGCCGCACTGCTTGAGCTTCTTCAGGTTCTCGGCTTCGAACAGCACGGCCCAGGAGTCGATCCTGTCGATGCCCAGCACCGCCTTGACCTTGTCGACGTTGTAGCCGATGCCGTTGGTCCCCCAGAGGTACGGTACGGCGTACTGGTTGCCCGGGTCGTTCTGCTCCAATTGCTTGAGCAGTTTCGGGTCCAGGTGCCGCCAGTTCGGCAGCTTGCTGCGGTCCAGCGGCAGGAACGCGCCGGCCTGGGCCTGGCGCGCGAGGAAATGGTTGGAGGGCACGACCACGTCGTAGCCGGTGCGCCCGGCAAGCAGCTTGCCCTCCAGGGTTTCGTTGGAGTCGAACACGTCATAGACCACCTTGATCCCGCTGCTGGCCTGGAAGTCGGCCAGGGTGGTGTCACCGATATAGTCGGTCCAGTTGTAGACGCTCACCGTCGGCTGGGCCTGGACGGCAGCGCCGAACAGCAGGGCGAAGGTTGCGGGGATCAAAGCTTGCGGATGACGCATGTCGACACCTCGTTGGTCTTGTTCTTCGAGTTCGGTGGTGTAGGGGCTGCTTTGCAGCCCATCGCCGGTAAGCCTGCTCCCACAGGCATCATGTTTCTGCTGTGGGATCTGGCCTGCCAGACAGCGGATCAGACGCTCAACAGCAGGAACTCGCGTTCCCACGAGCTGATCACGCGCTTGAAGTTCTCATGCTCGGCGCGCTTGACCGCGACGTAGCCCTGGACGAACTGCTGCCCGAGGTACTGCTGCACCTTTTCGCAGTCTTCCATGTGCTGCAACGCGTCCTCGATGGTGATCGGCAGGCGCAGGTTGCGTCGCTCATAGGCGCGGCCCTGTACCGGGGCGCTGGGCTCGAGTTTCTCGACCATGCCGATGTAACCGCACAACAGGCTCGCGGCGATGGCCAGGTAGGGGTTGGCGTCGGCGCCCGGCAAACGGTTTTCCACGCGCATCGCTTCGGGGCTCGAGGTTGGCACGCGCAGGCCGGCGGTACGGTTTTCCTCACCCCATTCGACGTTCACCGGCGCCGAGGTGTCGGGCAGGAAGCGGCGGAACGAGTTGACGTTCGGCGCGAACATCGGCAGCAGCTTGGGGATGTACTTCTGCAGGCCGCCGATATGGTGCAGGAACAGCTCGCTCATGCTGCCGTCGTCATTGGCGAAGATCGGCTTGCCGGTGGCGATGTCGACCACGCTCTGGTGCAGGTGCATGGCGCTGCCCGGCTCGTCGGTGATCGGCTTGGCCATGAAGGTGGCGGTGACGTTGTGCTTGAGCGCCGCCTCGCGCATCGTGCGCTTGAACACGGTGATCTGGTCGGCCAGGTCCAGGGCGTCGCCGTGGCGGAAGTTGATCTCCATCTGCGCCGGGCCGTCTTCATGGATCAGCGTGTCGAGGTCCAGGCCCTGGATTTCGCACCAGTCGTAGACGTCCTCGAACAGCGGGTCGAATTCGTTGGCGGCATCGATGGAAAACGACTGACGGCCACTTTCGGCGCGGCCCGAGCGGCCCAGCGGCACTTGCAGCGGCAGGTCAGGGTCCTCGCAGCGCTGGGTCAGGTAGAACTCCATCTCCGGCGCGACGATCGGCTGCCAGCCCTTGTCGGCATACAGCTTGAGCACTTTCTTCAGCACGTTGCGCGGCGACAGCTCGATCGGGTTGCCCTGCTTGTCGAAGGTGTCGTGGATGACGATCGCGGTCGGTTCGATGGCCCAGGGGATCTGGTACACCGCCGTGGGGTCGGGGCGGCAGACCATGTCGATGTCGGCGGCGTCGAGCAGACTGTAGTAGATGTCGTCATCGACATAGTCGCCGGTGACGGTCTGCAGCAGCACGCTTTCGGGCAGGCGCATGCCGCGCTCATGGAGGAACTTGGCGGTCGGGGCGATCTTGCCGCGGGCGATGCCGGTCAGGTCGCTGATCACGCATTCGACTTCGGTGATCCGGTGTTCTTTCAGCCAGGTGGACAGCTGATCGAAGGGGGCGTTCATACAAACCTCTTGGTTGGGTAGTTGTGGTGGGACGCAAGGCGTTGAGTGCCGAGGGGCACTTCCCACAGGTGACGCTGAGGACTATCTTGGTCGCTGCGCCCCAGGGCGATCTATCCACTTTCTTCGGCAACGAATGCACCAAAAGAGTGCAACTAGGACAGCGCGTGACAACGCCAACCGCCTTGCAGGTCCAGCATTACCGCACCACCGATGTGACCGAACAGACCCGCGCCACCCCCGGCTGGCAGCAGCAATACCGACAGATGTCCCCCGGGCATTTCAACGGTCAGTTGCGCTGGCTGGGCCTTGATGGCGTGGAGGTGTACGAAGAGCGCCTGAACACCCGGGTCGAGCAGTTCTTTCGCGCCCCCAGCGGCGCCCTGGCGTTCTGCTTCGACCGCAGCGAAAACAGCCTCTACCTGCTCAATGAAGACAGCCGCAATATCTGGATCACCCCGGAGAACTACCAGGAGGTGGCGGTGGTGTTCGAGCAGCCGTTTTTGGCCAGCCACGGCCTCGACCTGGAACGCCTGCGCGGCTTGTTCATGGTGCCGTTGACCTGCCAGCAGAACGCCTTGTTCGGCAACTGGCTGAGTGCCACGCTCACCCAGCTGGGCCAGGCCGATTGCCCGCTGGAGGGCGGGGCGTTGCGCGAGCAGTTGCTGGAGGACTGCCTGTTCATCCTCGACAACGCCGGGCAGCATCTGCAGGGGGATGCGCTGGGGCGGCGCGACGAGGAGCGGGCGATCATGCGTCGGGTCAGCGAGTGGGCCGCCGACTGCCCTGACGAAACCCTCAACCTGCTGCAGCTGGCCAAGGTCGCCGGGGTTTCCGTGCGTCAGTTGCAGCAAGCCTTCAAGGGTTTCACCAACCTGCCACCGGCGCATTGGTTGCGCCTGCGTCGCCTGAACGGCGCGCGGCGTGACCTGCTGGTGGGTGACGCAACCGTGGCCGAGGTGGCGATGCGCTGGTCGTTCTGGCACCTGGGGCGGTTTTCCGAAAGCTACCGGCAGCTGTTTCGCGAACTGCCGAGCGAGACGCTTCGGCGCTGCAAGAGCTGATGGAAGTCGAGCCCTTCGTGGGTGAAAATCTGCGCCCGTTGCCTCAGCTTGCTTGCCCCTGCCTGGTTGCAGGGGCTAGCTGGCAGATCAGTTGCGATCCAGCCATACCGTCTGGGCATTGGTGAACTCGCGCACGCCGAAGTGCGACAGCTCGCGGCCAAAGCCACTTTTCTTCACGCCACCGAACGCCACACGGGGGTCGGATGCGCAGTAGCCGTTGATGAACACGCCGCCGGTGTCCAGCACGGCGGTCATGCGCTCGGCCAAGGCATAGTCGGCGGTGTAGATGGTCGCGGCCAGGCCGAATTCGCTGTCGTTGGCCAGCGCCACGGCATGGTCGGCGTCGCGGGCGCTGATGATCGCCGCCACCGGGCCGAACAGCTCCTGCTTGAAGGCGGTCATGTCCGGGGTGACGTCGGCGAATACGGTCGGCTCGTAGAAGTTGGCCGCGCCTTCGACCTTCTTACCCCCCAGCAGCAGGGTGGCGCCTTCGGCGAGGGTCGCCTGGACCTGCCCGTCGAGTTCATCGCGCAGGTCGTAGCGGGCCATCGGGCCGATGTAGGTGGCGTCGTCCAGCGGATTGCCCAAGGTCAACGCACGGGTGGCCTCGACGAACTTGTGGGTGAACGCCTCGACAATGCTTTCTTCGACAATCAGGCGCTTGGCGGCGGCGCAGACTTGGCCGGTGTTCTGGTAGCGACCGATCACGGCGGCCTTCACCGCGGCATCGAGGTCGGCATCGGCCAGTACGATGAACGGATCGGAGCCGCCCAGCTCCAGCACGCACTTCTTCAGCGCCGCGCCCGCTTGCGCACCGATGGCCATGCCGGCGCGCACGCTGCCGGTCAGGGTGATGGCGGCGATGCGCGGGTCGTTGATGGCGCGGGTGACGCCGTCCGGAGTGACATTGAGCACCTCGAACACGCCTTCAGGCAGACCGGCGCGTTTGAACAGGTCGGCCAGCAGGTAGGCGCTGCCCATCACGTTGGGCGCGTGCTTGAGCACGTAAGTGTTGCCCGCCAGCAGCGCCGGCACCGCGCCGCGCAGCACTTGCCAGACCGGGAAGTTCCACGGCATCACGGCGAGGATCGGGCCCAGCGGTCGGTATTCGATACGGGCCTTGTCGATCTGGGTCGGCTCCGGCGCCAGCATGGCCGGGCCATGTTCGGCGTACCACTGGCACAGGCCGACACACTTGCTGACTTCACCGCGGGCCTGGCTGATCGGCTTGCCGATCTCGCGGGCGATCATCTGCGCGAAGGCCTCGGCGTTGGCTTGCAGGGCCTGCCCGAGCGCGACCAGGTACTCGCTGCGCTGACCCAGCGACACTTGGCGCCACTGGCTGTAGCCTGCCTTGGCGCGTTGCAGCGCCGCGTCCAGTGCGGCGTCGGTGTCGAAGGCGTAATGGCCGATCCGTTCGCCGCTGTAGGGGTCGACGGAGATGGCGTGGGTCAGGCTGCTGATCTCGCTCATGGCAGGACTCTCATTGTTCTGATGGGGTGAGCGCAGACTAGTGGTGGCGCGCTTTAATGAAAACTGAATAATAATGAGCGAAACATTCACGTTTGGAGAATGACTGTGGACCTGGTGCAACTCGAGATGTTCAAGGCCGTGGCCGAGCACGGCAGCATCAGCGCCGCCGCCCAGCAGATCCATCGGGTGCCGTCGAACCTGACCACCCGTATCAAGCAATTGGAGGAGGACCTGGGCGTCGAGCTGTTCATCCGCGAGAAGAGCCGCCTGCGCCTGTCGCCGGCCGGCTGGAACTTCCTCGAGTACACCCGGCGCATCCTCGACCTGGTACACGAGGCGCGCCTGACCGTGGCGGGGGAGGACCCGCAGGGCACTTTTGCCCTTGGTTCGCTGGAAAGCACTGCCGCAGTACGTATCCCGGCCTTGCTGGCGGCCTACAACCAGCGTTATCCGAAGGTCGACCTGGACCTGTCCACCGGGCCGTCGGGGACCATGCTCGAAGGGGTGTTGTCCGGGCGCCTGGTGGCGGCTTTCGTCGATGGACCGGTGCTGCACCCGACGCTGGAAGGCATGCCGGTGTTCGAGGAGGAGATGATGGTCATCGCGCCGCTCAACCACCCGCCCGTGACCCGTGCCCGTGACGTCAACGGCTCGAGCATCTACGCTTTTCGCGCCAACTGCTCGTACCGCCACCACTTCGAAAGCTGGTTCGTCCATGACCAGGCGGTGCCGGGCAAGATCCACGAGATGGAGTCTTACCACGGCATGCTCGCCTGCGTCAGTGCAGGCGCAGGCCTGGCGATGATGCCGCGCAGCATGCTCGACAACATGCCGGGGTGCAGCACGGTCAGTGCCTGGCCGATGGCCGAGGACTTCCGCTATCTCAAGACTTGGCTGGTGTGGCGGCGGGGCACGGTGTCGCGCAGCTTGAGCATGTTCATCAAGTTGCTTGACGAACGTCGTGAGCTGCCCTCGGCTTGAAGGGCAGCGCCACCCGGATTAACGGTGCGTCGACAGGCGAACCCGAGCCGCGAAAAGCCCTCCAAACTGTGTAGACCATCCCGTGGAGGGAGGAATGCACCATGCGCACTCATCATTACGGCCTTTGCGCCGCGCTGTTGTTGACACTGGCCATGCCTTGGAACCTCGCAGCGGCCACCGGCCTGAATACCCCCATCGATCCGCAGGGCGTGCAATTGCAGCCCCAGCAACAGAACGGCATACGTTATCTGCAGGGCGGTATCGGCCAGGATGAAGCCGATGCCCTGCGCCGCACCCCCGGCTACGATCTGCACATCACCCTCTCGACCGGTGCCGAAGGCAAGTTTCAGAGTGGTGCCACGGTGGATATACAGTCGGTCCAAGGGCAGTCAGTACTGATGTTGCAGGATGTCGGCCCGTTGATCTTCGTGCAATTGCCCCCTGGGCAATACCGTGTGGTCGGCAATGCCGAGGGCCAGACGGTGCAGCAGCAGGTGCTGGTGGACGGCAAGGCACCGGCGCGGGTTGATCTCAACTGGCGGTAAGGTTCCTGTCCCAGGGCGAGTGACGCCCAGGCAAGGTTGATAGCTGGGAGAGCACGAGGAGGAGGAATATGGCTGCACCAATGGCAAGCGCCTAATGTCCCTTAGCCAATAGTGGCAAATCACTTCCCACTCTCAGTACATTCTGGCAATAATCAAAGAAGTATTACCGCTTGTAACCCTTGTATAGTCTGGGGTTGCCAACGCAGGAAGAACGAGAGGCTTAGCCTCCATTGACGCAGGGACGCGCATTTCGCGGCCCTGCCCGTGAAGACCATCAGGAGAAAGTCATTGATGAAAACCCGTCTCGCCACAACGTTGGCCGCCGCCGTGCTGGCGTTCGCCGGCGCCAACCTGGCCCAGGCCGCACAGGTGTCCGCTGCCGTGGGTGCTACCGGCCAAGGCGATATGACCTACCGCATCGGCCTGTCCTTCGACTGGGACAAAAAATGGCTTGAGAGCGGCACCGGCCATCTGACCGGATACTGGGACGCGGCCTACACCTACTGGGAAGGCGGCGAGGCCAGTGGGGCTCACTCGTTGTCGATCAGCCCGGTGTTCGTCTATGAATTCAGTGGCTTCACCTACACCCCGTTCATCGAGGCGGGTATCGGCCTGGCGGCGTTCTCCAAGACCGACGTGGGCGACCAGCGCCTGGGCTCGTCGGTGAACTTCGAGGACCGGATCGGTTTTGGCCTCAAGTTGCCGGCGGAGCAGAAGGTCGGCATTCGCGCCATTCATTATTCCAATGCCGGGCTTAAACAGCCAAACGACGGGATCGAGTCGTACTCGCTGTTCTACAGCAAGGCGTTCTGAGTTCCCGCAGGGTACTGATTGTAGGGCGAGCCTGCTCCCGCACTGTGGGAGCAGGTTTGCCCCACGATGGCATTCAGCGCACAGCCTTTATCGCCAGCACATTACACAGCGGATGCTCCAACACATGCGCTGTGGTGCCACCGAGAAATGCCTGCAACGCATCGTGACGGTGGTTACCCATGACGATCACATCGACCCGATGGGTGGCGATGTAGTGGGTGATCGCCTTGACCGCCGGCCCTTCGAGGAAGTGGCGGCGTTCCAGGTCGATCTGGTAGTGATCGCCCAGGCGGTTAAATGCCGTGCGCTGGGCCGTGCGCAGGCTGGTGTCGAAGCCGGGCATGGTCACGGTGCCGGCGCCGAAGTCGGCGATATGGCTCCTGGTCGCATCGCACACATGCAACAGATGCAGCTCAGCGTTGCACTGCAGGGCCAGGGCATGAGCGCTGCGGAATACCGCATCGTCCAGGTGCTCGCCGGCGCCATGGCTGTTGAGGTCGACCGCCGCGGCGATCTGTCGGGGCAGGGGCAGGCGGATATCGCTGACCAGGTGCACCGCCACCGGGCTGTCCTTGAGCAGTTGCCAGTCCAGCGGAGTGACCAGCAGGCGCTTGAGGATGGGTTCGTGCTGCACGTCCTTGACCAGCAGGTCGCAGCCCAGCCGCTCGACCTGTTCAAGCACGCTGCCCAGTGGATCACGGCTCAGCAGCAGTTCGGTAGAGACATCCAGGCCGGCATTACGCAGTTGCTCGGCCTCGTCGGCCAGCCATTGGCGGTTGTCCTCGAGCAGCCGCTCGCGCTCACGGCTGTCGCTCATCAGGCCGAAGGTGTCGATATCGTCGACGAAGACGTTGAGGTCCAGCAGGGCCCCGCTGGACTCGGCCAGCGCCGCGGCGCGCTGCAGGGCAGGCGTATGGCGCATCTGCGGGCCGAGCATGACCAACAATCGCTTGAACTGGCTCATCTCACACCTCCACGTGTGGCTGCCCCCCTGTTCAGTCTAGACCCGCCGCCGGTGACGTCCGCTGGAGCGACGACGGGTCATGCCTCAGTGCGGCGCGCGCGGGATGGTCTTGAGCAGGTCTTCCGGGCTGATGTGTCCGACCACCTGGGCCACCGCGCTACCTGGGGTCGGCAGGTCGATGATATGGCTCTTCATCTTGCCGATCACATGCATCTCGCAGGGTTTGCAGTCGAACTTCAGGGTGAGCACTTCATCGCCCTGGATCAGTTGCATCGGCGCCACCTTGGTGCGCACGCCGGTCACACCCTTGGCCTGCTTGGGGCACAGGTTGAAGGAGAAGCGCAGGCAGTGCTTGGTGATCATCACCGGCACTTCGCCGTGTTCTTCATGAGCCTCGTAGGCGGCGTCGATCAACTGCACGCCGTGGCGGTGGTAGAAGTCACGGGCCTTCTGGTTGTAGACGTTGGCCAGGAACGACAGGTGCGACTCTGGGTACACCGGCGGTGGCGTGGTCTCGGCCTTGCGCCCGCCACGAGGATGGGCCTTGATCCGCGCTTCTGTCAGTGCCTCGATGGCCTCGCGACGCAGCGCCTTGAGCTGCGAGTTGGGAATGAAGAACGCCTGGGGCGCATCGATTTCGATGGCGTCGGCGTGGTACATCGTGGTGCCCAACTGGCCGAGCAGGTCGTGCAGTTGCTCGAGCGCCTGTTCCGGCTTGTTGGCGGTACCGAACGGACCGTCCAGCGCGACCTGCACGCTGACCCCTTCCTCGCTGCCGAGGGTCAGCAGCAAACGCTGCTCACGCAGCACGGCATGCCATTCGACAGCCACCCGGCGCTCTGACGACGTACGCTGCAACGCCTGTTGCCAGTTGTGGTCGAGGTTGCGCGAAAGCGGATGGTTTGGGCGGAGCTTGTACAAGCCCTCGGGCATCTCGTTGGGCTCGACTCGGTAGCGGTAGCGCTTCTGGCCGTCCTCCTCGGATTCGCTTCTCAGCTCGGCGATGTTGGCGCGGAAGCCCACCACCTCGCGTTTGACCAGCACGTTGAGGCCGTCGCCGTTGGTCAGCGGGACATCGGTGGTCACAAGCAGGTCGCGCTTGCCGACTTTCTCGACCACACCCACTGGCAGGCCAGTGAAGGTTGGAGAGTCGAAGGCGCCGATGTCGATCTTGCGGTCGCTGACGAAGTAGTCGGTGCTGCCACGGTGGAAGGTTTTGTCCGGGTCTGGCACGAAGAAGTGTTCGGTGCGGCCACTGGAGGCGCGAGCCAGCTCGGGGCGGTCCTCGAGGATGGCGTCGAGTTCCTTGCGGTAGTGGGCGGTGATGTTCTTCACATAGCCCATGTCCTTGTAACGACCTTCGATCTTGAACGAGCGCACACCGGCATCGACCAGGTCGCGCAGGTTGGCGGTCTGGTTGTTGTCCTTCATCGACAGCAGGTGCTTCTCGAAAGCGACCACGCGTCCCTGGTCGTCCTTGAGGGTATACGGCAGGCGGCAGGCCTGGGAGCAATCGCCGCGATTCGCACTACGCCCGGTCTGGGCGTGGGAGATGTTGCATTGGCCGGAGAAGGCCACGCACAGCGCGCCATGGATGAAGAACTCGATGGCGGCGTCGGTCTCGGCGGCGATGCTGCGGATCTGCTGCAGGTTCAGCTCGCGGGCCAGCACCAGCTGGGAAAAGCCGGCCTGGTCGAGGAACTTGGCCCGCTCCAGGGTGCGGATATCGGTTTGGGTGCTGGCATGCAGCTCGATCGGCGGGATATCCAGCTCCATCACCCCCAGGTCCTGCACGATCAGTGCATCGACACCGGCATCGTATAGCTGGTGGATCAGCTTGCGTGCTGGCTCCAGCTCGTTGTCGTGGAGGATGGTATTGATGGTGGTGAACACGCGGGCATGGTAGCGCCGGGCGAACTCGACCAGCTCGGCGATATCGCTGACCTCGTTGCAGGCGTTGTGGCGCGCGCCGAAGCTCGGGCCGCCGATATAGATGGCGTCGGCGCCGTGCAGGATCGCCTCGCGGGCGATGCTCACGTCACGGGCAGGACTGAGCAGTTCCAGGTGGTGCTTTGGAAGGGACATGTCGTTATAGGTTCGGGCTGTCACGGTAAGGCGGGCATTGTAGCGGTGAAATGGAGTGGCAGCATCTTTAACTGATGAATCCGCCTGGCCAGGTGCGACTACCGGGTTCGATAGCGCAGTACACCTGGTAATTCTGTCAGTGTTGCCCACGGCGCATCGCTGTTAACGTCAAACGATACCGACCGGCCGCGAGGGCGCCATGGTTCACACACATCTGAGCAGGGCCGACAGACAGCTGTCAGTGCTTGGCGATACCAGGGCCTATTCGCCCTATGGGGCGTTGACCCTGGTAATCGGACATCGATTGGCTTATTGCGGGCAGATGCGCGAACCGGGGACAGGTACTTATCACCTGGGAAACGGGCATCGGGTTTTCAATCCGCGGTTGATGCGTTTCTGCTCATCTGACCGGTTGAGTCCGTTCGGCAAAGGCGGGATAAATACCTATGCCTACTGTCAGGGAGATCCGGTAAATTATCATGATCGTGATGGGAGAGCCCCCACTGTTTCAAGCGTGACACCTGCTCTGGATTCGACTGCTACTTCGACTTGGTCGTGGTTGTTTGAAGTGAAGAATTTGCAATTTGCCTTGCCCATCATGGAAGCGTCGACGGCTACTAGACTGCCAAAGCATATAGAATCGACAATGAGTATAGTTGAATACGCTGTGGTCAAAAATCGACTGATTAAAAATTCTCCGGAGGACGCTAGTAGTTTGCCGGACGTTTCGAAGTGGGATGTGTTAAAGCTTGGCGTGGCGGCAGCGACAAGTGTGGGGGCTTACTTAGCGGCTTATAGTAGTTTGGCGGCTTCGTATAATGACGCGCGCGCTGGAGGCCAGAATAAAAACATTTCGGATGAGCAAAAGTCCGCGATACTCATGGGTGGTGTATTTGCTGCAGCGATTTCGTATTATTCTGATAAATCTGTCAAGGGGATAGGGAAGAAGTATGACGGGTATCTTACTCGAGCGAAAAACATAGAAATCAGGCGTTTGGGCGGGCCGGATCAACTCTTGGTTAATCATGGTGGCGGGGGTGATGAAACCTGAGTTTGTCAGTAAGTAACCGTTCCAGATGGATCCTTGATTATGGTCATCCCCGCAGTCGAAGCCGAGCAGACTACGCTGCGGGAACTGGCGCACCTCAGCCCTTGGCCGCCATCGCCGTTACCTCGACCCGCATTCCCTCAAACGCCAGGGAAGCCACACCCACTGCAGCCCGCACCGGCCATGGTTTTTTGAAGAACCGCTGGTACACCTCGTTGAACGCCGCCCGGTCAGCCATGTCAGTCAGGTAGATGGTCAGGTGCAACACCCGGTCCATCGAGCTGCCGGCGCGCTCCAGGGCAACTTTCAAAGCCTGCAGGGTACATTCGCACTGGGTGGTGATGTCGCCCAGCTCGAGGCTGCCGTCGGCCTGCACGGGGATCTGGGTGCTGACCAGGATGCCGTTGTACTCGGCAACGTCCGAGGAGATCGAGTCGGCGTCCGGGTCGGGGGTGTAGATGATGTCGCTGTGTGCCATGAGGTTTCGCCTTGCAACGGAAGGAAACCGCCAAGCCTACGCGAGCGGGCAGGGCAGGTCGAGGCAGGACGGTCGGTCGCGGGCATTTGAAATACCTGGCCGGGACCGGCAGAATCGCGCTCCACCCGGCCACAGGCGCCGGGCCCTGGTCGTGAAAAGAGGCTTTTGTTGAACGAACACACATTGTCCATGCGTCTAGAGCGCGTGGCAGCCCATGTGCCGGCGGGCGCGCGCCTGGCCGATATCGGCTCGGACCATGGCTACCTGCCGGTGGCGCTGGCGCGTCGGGGCGCGATTATCGCGGCCGTGGCCGGCGAAGTGGCGCTGACGCCGTACCAGGCCGCGCAGCGCACCGTGCGCGACAACGGCCTGGAAGACCGCATCACCGTGCGCCATGCCAGTGGCCTGGCAGCCATCGTGCCAAATGATGGCATCACCGCAGTCAGTATCTGCGGCATGGGCGGCGAGACCATTCGCGACATCCTCGAGGCCGGCAAGCAACTCCTGGGCGGTCATGAGCGCTTGGTCCTGCAACCCAACGGCGGTGAACAGGCACTGCGCCATTGGCTGATGGACAACGACTATAGGATCGTCTGCGAGGAAGTGCTGCGGGAAAACCGTTTCGACTACGAAATCATCGTCGCCGAACGTGCCGAGTCGGTCAGCTATACCGCCGAGCAGCTGTACTTCGGCCCACTGCTGATGCAGGCACGCAGCCCGGCGTTCCTGTTCAAGTGGCAACGCATGCTGCGTCAGAAACACCAGACCCTGGCCAACTTCGCCCGGGCGCGCCAGCCAGTGCCCGAGGAAAAGGTGCGCGATATCACCCGTCAGGCGCAGTGGATTACCCAGTTGCTGGCGTGAAGCGCCTCACCTTGGATTGACTACGCTGGCTGGCACCTTCAGCACCAGCACGGCGCCCATTACGATGGCCACGGCCAGTACCTGCAAGGCCAGGCCCGGGTTGGCGGTGCTGTCGCGCATCCAGCCGATCAGGTAAGGCGCGGCGAACGAGGCGATACTGCCGAACGAGCTGATCATGGCGATACCGGCGGCCTGGGCGCCGCCCGCGAGGAACGCCGGCGGCAGTTGCCAGAAGATCGGCAGCGCGGCGCTGGCGCCCATGCCCGCGACCACCAGCCCGCTCATCACCAGCCAGGCGTCGTCCGGCGCCCATCCGGCCAGGGCGATGCCGGCGGCGGCCATCAGTAACGGCCCGCACAGATGCCAGCGGCGTTCGCGGTGACGGTCGGACGAGCGGCCGCAGCCGAGCATGAACAGGCATCCGGCCAGATAAGGGATGGCGCTGAGCAGGCCGACCTGGCCATCGCTGCCGATGCCGGCGCCGTGAATCAGGCTGGGCATCCAGAAAGCCAGGGTGTTGACTGCCAGCATCACCGCGAAATAGATCGCCACCAGCAACCAGACATGGGCGTCGCTCAGCAGCCCGCACATCGAGTCGATCGGCTTGTGCCGTTCCTCGCGGGCCATTTCCTCGCGCATTGCACGCTTCTGATCGGCGGTGAGCCAAGCCACCTGCTCGAAGTTGTCCGGCAGGGCCTTGAGCACCACCAGCCCTAGCAACACCACCGGTAGCCCCTCGATCAGGAACATCCACTGCCAGCCCCTCATGCCGCCCTGATCGTGAAACGCCTGCAGGATGCCGCCGGACAACGGCCCGCCGACCACCCCGGCCAAGGGCACTGCGATGGCGAACAACGCGGTGATCTGGGCACGGCGCCGGGCCGGGTACCAGCGGTTGAGCACTACGAGGATGCCAGGGAAGAAACCAGCTTCGGCCACCCCCAACAGAAAGCGCAGCGTGTAGAACCCGGCAGCGTCCTGCACCCACATCATGGCGGTGGACAACAGCCCCCAGACCACCATCAAGGTGGCGATCCAGCGCCGCGGGCCGACCCGCTCCAGGGCCAGGTTGCTGGGCACGCCGAACAGCGCATAGGCGATGAAGAACAGGCCGGCGCCCAGGCCGTAGACCGTGTCGGAAAAGCCCAGGTCGGCGCTCATCTGCATCTTGGCGAAGCCGATGTTGATGCGGTCCAGGTGGGCGAACAGGTAGCACACCAGCAACAGCGGCATCAGACGCCAGGTGATGCGGGCGTGGGTTGCGTCGCAGGCGCGCACGGACGGCGCCGTGGAGGTATCGATCGTATTCATGGTCCGGGACGTTCATGTTGTTGTCCCGGCAGATCATGCGGCGCCGTATGAGACGGGCAAATGCACTTTCAGCAAGATGGCTGGTATTTTTGCCACGGGGTTATAGCTGCGAGCAGTTGCCCATCTGGCGGTAGTCGACTTCGCGGGTCTGGCCCTGATGGTCGACGTAGACCATGTGCGCGGTGCCAACTTGGCAATCGGCGTCGTTGCTGGCCGGAGTAATCGAAACGACCTTGGCGATGTCCAGCGGCATGCCGTATTCGTAGGTGCTGGGGCTGTTGTCAGCGAAGGCGCCGAACGAGGCGAGAGTGGCGCTGAGGGCGAGCAGGGCAATCGAAAGTTTCATGACAGGTACCTCATTTATTGCGGATAGCTAATGATCCATTCATTTGTGTTTCACAATAAATGGGCTATCCCGTGATAGATTCCTGCCTTTCATGTATGAATGAGAGTGCCTGCCCATGGACATGCTGCATGCGATGCGTACCTTCGCCCGGGTAGTGGAGTGCGGCAGTTTCGCCGGCGCGGCCCAGGCCCTGGATATTTCCGCCGCGCAGGTGTCGCGAATCGTCGCCGAGCTCGAGAATCAGCTGCAGACCCGCCTGTTGCACCGCACCACCCGGCGCCTGCGCATGAGCGAGGCGGGCGAGCGCTTTCTCGAGCGCACCCGGCAGATCATGCTGCTCACCGAAGAGGCGGTGGACGAGGCGCGCGGCGCCCACCTCACGCCCCGTGGCCGCCTGCGCTTCCACTGCACCCATGGCCTAGGGCTGTTGATGATGCCGCTGGTGGCGCGCTACAACGCCACATGCCCGGAAGTGGTGATGGAACTGACCCTGTCGCAGCGCAACCCAGACCCGCTGGCCGAGGGGCATGACGTAGTGATCACCATCGGCCAGGGCCTGCCTGACTCGCAACTGATCGCCATCCCGCTGGGTAGCATCCACAGCATCCTGTGCGCCTCCCCGGATTACCTTGCCCGCCACGGTATACCCGAGCGCCCCGAGGATTTGCACAGACACGTCTGCCTGCGCACCGTGGACCCGCTGTTCGAGGAGGACTGGTCGTTCGAAGGCCAACCCGACAATTGCGTGATCGTGCCCCAGGACACTTTCCTCACCAACGTCGCGGACGCCATGCTCAAGGCCACCGAGTTGGGCATGGGGGTCGGCCTGCTGCCCTACTACTCGGCGAGTCAGGCCATGCAGGAGGGGCGCTTGTGTCGGTTGCTGGCGCCGCATCGGCTGCGCCAGCGCGAGATCTATGCGATCTATCCGTCACGGCATTACCTGGATGCCAAGGTGCGTACCTGGCTGGACTTTCTCAAGGAGCAGCTGCCGTTGTTGTTTGCCGAGCACCAGCGCGTGGTGGACGAGCCTCGATACTGGCGGTGAAGGCCGTTCGCTTCGCGGGTCACCGGCTGTCCTGATCTTCGGCGCTGCCACCTGAAGCCCCGGCGCCGCTGCCGGTGGCTTCGCCGGTACTGTTGGAGCCGCCAGCGGCACCGTCGGCGGCGTCAGAGTCGGTACCGGTGTCACTGCTGTCGTTATCCTTGCCACCGGGGGTGTTTACGCTGCTGCCTTCACCGGCGGTCTTGCCTTGCTCGGTAGTGTGCTCTTTGTGCGTGCCGCTGCCGTTCATGTCGGTGGCCGCGAGGGCGAGGGGGGCGGTGCTGCCCAGCATCAGGGCCAGCAGCAAGGCGAGGGGACGTGGATTGACCATGGTGAATCTCCTGTCGGATGACTGTCATGGTTGGGCTATCACGGCGGCGCCAAGGTGCCCGTCAAGCGACGGACGGTCCTTGGCGTCAGGCGTCAGTGGGCGTCAGGACGAGGCGCCTGTTGGCCCGGCATGACATCCATCGCTTCCAGCGTCGGGTGCTCCTGCGCCGCGTGCATCAGGTCTTCGGTCACCCGCAGCTCCGCGCCGGTCGGCGAGAAGGTGGCGGTCGGCGCGAACGGCGCCGGGTGCTCCGGTGCCGGGCGCTTGCCGCGACGCCACAGGAAGAACCCGACCATGACCAGGTTGATCACGGCGAAGGCCCAGAACAGCCCGACTTCGCCGTAGGCGGTCATCATCGGCGAAATGGCCAGCGGGGCCATGGCCGAGCCCAGCGAGTTGATCAGCAGCAGCCCCTGGATCATCGGCACCAGCGCGTCGGCCGGAGCACGGTCGGCGGCGCTGCTGACAGCCACCGGGTACAGCGCGAACACGCCGCCGCCGAGCAGGAACAGCAGCGCCGGCAGCAGCACGGTATCGGCTGGCAGCAGCACAATCAATACCGACAGCACGGTACACAGGGCGGCCAGGGCGATCAGCACGTCCTGGCGATCCTTGCGGTCGGACCAGCGCCCGACCGGATATTGCAGCAGCATGGCTCCGAGGATCACCCAGGCCATCATGTCGCCGGTCTCGCCGACGTCCAGGCCGATGCGTTGCAGGTACAGCGGCAGCAAGGCATAGATGCCGGCGATGGCGACCCCCGAGCCGAAGCAGCCGACCAGCCCGGTCGGCGCCACGCCCAACAGTTGCCGCGGTTTGAGCGGCTCGACCTGATCCAGCAGTGGCGATACCCGGGGCAGGATCACGATCGGCAGCACCGACAGCGTGGCGAGCATGCCGGCGACCATGAACGGCGCGGTCTCGCCCCAGCCAGTGACCTCGCCCAAGGCGGCCTGGGCGATTACCCCCGCGCCATAGAAGGCGATCATGTACAGCGCCAGCAGGCGCCCACGGATCTTCGCGTCACCGGCCAGCAGCAGCCAACTCTCGATCACCAGGAACACGCCGACCGCCGCCCAGCCGTTGATCAGCCGCAGTACGAACCACCAGGTGGTGTCGTAGAACAGGCCTTGCAGCAGGATGGTCGCGCCGATCAAGGCGGCGAAACTGCTGTAGGCGCGGATGTGGCCGATGCGCAAGATCAGCCGGTCGTTGAAGATCGCGCCCAGGGTCAGGCCGATGAAGTAGGCCGACGACACCACGCCGATCATGGTCGCCGATTCGCCGGCGGCGCCCAGGCGCAGGGTGGTCAGGGAAGACAGCACGCCATTGCCCAGGGCAATGATGAACAGGCCGAGCAGGGGTGCCAGCGCCATCGCCAGCAAACGCACAGACATAGTTACCTCAAGGTTGAAAAGAGCTCAGAAGCACCTTTTCGGCTGCACGTGGCGGACAGCGACGTACAGTGCGGCCTGGGCGGGATGCGAGCTTGGCAAGAGTCAACCGCGGGGCCTGTTGGGTGAAGGCCTGGCGGGGCGGTTGAGCCTGTGGCACATGCGCGATGTGTGAGGCACGGACGCGGTCTTTGCGGGGGCTTGCCACCGGTTGGGGCGACGGGCGAAAAGGAGGCGGGATTTTAAGGCCTGTACAGGATTTGCCAAGAGGGAAAAGGCTGCGACGAGAGGCCGCAGGGGTCAGGCTGTGTTGCGCGCGACCAGCAGCAGGGATTGCGGCACCTGGCTCTGCGGATGTTGCGGCTCCTGCAGTTCGACCAGGTTGAAACCCGCCAGCTCCAGTGCCTTCAGCCAGCTGCCGAGGGTGCGGAAGTACCATGGCATCGGGCGCCAGTCGCCGGCGAACCCGACGAATGACTCCTCGCGCCAGCCATCCTGGTAAATGCCGGCGGCTGCCGTCCAGGGGTGCAGTGTCTGGATCAGCAGTGTGCCGTCGGGCCGCAGCAGATCCCGCATGGTGATGAGCAGGGGAATGATGTCTTGCTGCAGCAGGGAGAAGTTGGCGCAGATCAGCTCATGATCGTGGCCGATGCCCGGCACGCCTGCGATCACTTGTTCGTAGCTGGCCAGGTGGACCTGCGCCGAACCCGCTTCCCGTGCGGCGGCGACCAGGGTCGCATCGCCATCCACTCCGACCGCTTCGATGCCCCTTGCGGCCAATGCACGGAGCAGCCAACCCTCGCCGCAGCCCATATCCAGCACCCGACAGGGCTGGCGGCCGAGCACGGCCAGGAGTATCGCCTGATCGGTGACCTGGCGGCGGGACTCGATGGCGCCGGAGCGAACGGCTTCGATCCAGGCCTGGGCGTTGTGCTGCCAGCTGTCCAGCAGTGGGTCGGTAACCATGGTAATGCTCGGGGTCTAGGGTGGCTGTAGCATAAACCAGTCTTGTGCGCGTGCCCCTTTGCTCTGCACACTGGCGCTTCTGGGAAGGAGCATGGCATGGCACTTGCGAAAGCGGATTTCACCACGCGCCTGCTGGTTGACGCGGGTATCGGCCCCGGCATGCGCGTGCTCGATGTCGGGTGTGGCAGTGGCGATGTTAGCTGGCTGCTGGCCGGCCTGGTAGGTGACGACGGCGCGGTGGTGGGTATCGACCGGGCGGCTGGCGCCCTGGAGATCGCGCGCCAGCGTGAAAGCCGCAAAGGGGCGGCGGTACCTGAGTTCGTGGCTGCCGAACTGTGCGCGTTGCCCGCGACCCTGGGGTTGTTCGACGCCATCGTCGGACGGCGGGTGCTGATGTACCAGGCGGATCCGGTCAAGGCATTGCGCGCGTTGGCTCGGCACCTGCTGCCTGGCGGGCTGATGATCTTCCAGGAGCATGATGGCAGCATGGCCGCGCCGAGCCAGGCGTCATTCCCGTTGCACCACAGGGCCCAGCAATGGTTGAGGCGCATGCTTGCCCATGAGGGGGCGGACCTGCAGATCGGCTTCAACCTGCACCGTGTGTTCAGCGAGGCGGGGCTGACGGTCGAGGACCTGCGTGCCGAATGCCTGGTGCAGACGCCCGACAACGCCTACCCGCTGGGTGAGATCATCCGCGCTTGCCTGCCGCGGATCATCGCCAATGGCGTGGCCACGGCGCGGCAGGTTGGGATCGACACATTGCAGGCGCGGTTGGATGTCGAGCGGCGGCGGTCGCAGGATATCTATATCGGCGATGTCGCCTTCGGTATTTGTGCGCGCAAGCGGTGAGTCATGTAGTTAACTTGCGCGAGGTG
Organism: Pseudomonas sp. BJa3; assembly: GCF_026343815.1. Classification (NCBI taxonomy): domain Bacteria; kingdom Pseudomonadati; phylum Pseudomonadota; class Gammaproteobacteria; order Pseudomonadales; family Pseudomonadaceae; genus Pseudomonas; species Pseudomonas sp. BJa3. The sequence continues at coordinate 377,088 of NZ_JAOXMC010000002.1, forward strand.
TATGTGGTGTTGAGTTAATGTGGTGGCTGAAGTATTTTTTAATATTAAATTTCCAAGCAAAAAATCTGTACTTCTTGCTCTTGCTCTTGCTCTTGCTCTTGCTCTTGCTCTTGCTCTTGCTCTTGCTCTTGCTCTTGCTCTTGCTCTGCTTCTATATGCGCGATAGTTCAGGCGACACAAATTGCGACTTCAGGAGGCCGAACGCAGGTCTTGCGGAGGGAGGTGACGGGCAT